>JANXRM010000177.1 GCA_025353015.1 Hyphomicrobiales bacterium | reverse complement strand
GGCCAAGGCCGAAGCCCTGGTCGTGATGGTCGAAGGTCTCAAGCGCCGCTCGCTCTGGCGGCCGGCGCTGGAAGCCTTGAAGGTGGCGCTGACGCTCAATGAAACTGCCGAAGTCCGCGATGCTTTCGACAAGTTGCGCCTCGAGCACGGCTTCCGCATGGTCGACTACAAGATCGACGCGGATTCGTCCGAGCCGCGGTTGTGCCTCAACTTCTCCGAGCGGCTTGGCGCGACGGCTGCCGATCTCGCCAAGTACCTGCTGATCGATGGCCGCGACCCACAGAACATCTCGGGCGAAGGCCGGCAGCTCTGCGTCGATGGCCTGTCCCACGGCCGGCGCTACGAGGTACAGGTCCGCGCGGGCTTGCCGTCGGATACCGCCGAGTCGCTTCTGAAGTCTGCCGAGCTGGCAATCTATGTGCGCGATCGCGCGCCGTCCGTCCGCTTCACGGGCCGCGCCTATGTGCTGCCGAACCGCGGCCAGCAGGGCATTCCCGTCGTCTCGGTCAACACGTCGAAAGTCGCTGTCGAGATCTTCCGCATCGGCGATCGGGGCCTCGCCGGTGTCGCTGGTGGCGACAACTTCCTGAAGCAGCTGCAGAGCTTCGAGATCGATACCATCCGCGAGAAGCATGGCCAGCATGTCTGGAAGGGCGAACTGCAGGTCACTCAGAAGACCAACGAGGACGTGACGACGGCGTTGCCGGTGTCCGAAGCGCTGCCGAAGCTCGAACCCGGCGTTTATGTCGTCAGCGCCAATGTGCCGAAAGCCACCGCCAGCACCGGCGATGGCGACGACGAGGGCAATAGCCGCGATCGCGGCCGCACATCGCAGTGGTTCATCGTTTCCGATCTCGGATTGACGGCGTTATCAGGCGAGGATGGCTTGCACGGCTTCGTCCGCTCACTGGCTTCGGCCGATCCCGTCGCAGGCGTCACTGTGCGGCTGATTGCGCGCAACAACGAAGTTCTGGGCACCGCCAAATCCGACGCAAATGGCTACGTGCGCTTTGACGCCGGCCTGAAACGCGGCGAGGCAGGTCTTGCCCCCGCCCTCCTCATCGCGGAGAGCGGCGCCGGCGCGACGCAAGACTATGCCTTCCTCGACCTTGCCACAGCGGCGTTCGATCTCACCGACCGCGGCGTCAAGGGGCGTGAGACACCCGGCGCGCTCGACGGCTATCTCTTCACCGAACGCGGCGTCTATCGCCCCGGCGAGCCCGTCCACCTGACCGGCCTCGTGCGCGACCGGGCGGGCAAAGCGGCGACATTACCGACCGTCCTCATCATCAGCCGCCCCGATGGTGTCGAGCACCGCCGCATTCCCATGCCCGATCAAGGCCTCGGCGGCCGCACCACCAAATTCGATCTCGGTGCCGGCGCCATGACGGGCACCTGGCGCGCCAAGCTCGCGGCCGATCCGAAGGCCGAGCCGTTGGCACAGGCCTCGTTCCTGGTGGAAGACTTCGTACCTGAGCGCTTGGATCTGAAGCTCGAACCCCAGAGCCTAGCCATCCAGATCAACGAAACCGCGAACTTGACCGTCAACGGCCGCTTCCTCTATGGCCCGCCCGCCGCCGGGCTCGACATGGAAGGCGAGATCGTCGTCCGGCCCGCCACCGCCGACCTCGAAGGCTTGCCCGGCTATCACTTCGGCCTTGCCGACGAGCGCATCACTGCCGTCCGCCGTCCGCTCGAAGATCTGCCGAAGACCGATACGGACGGCAAAGCCGTCGTCACGCTGAAGTTGCCGCCGGTGCCGCGGACGGCGCGTCCGCTCGAAGCCGATGTTTTGATCCGTCTCCGCGAATCCGGCGGCCGCACCATTGAGCGCAAGGTGACGCTGCCGGTCGCGACGGGCGAGGCCCGCGTCGGCGTCAAGCCCATGTTCAAGGAGAACACCGTTGCCATCGGCGAACCTGCCGAGTTCGACGTCATTCTTTTGGGCGCTGACGGCAAACCGGCCGATGCCAAAGATTTCACATGGCAGTTGTCGCGCATCGATCAGCGCTGGCAATGGTATCATCGCGACGGCCAGTGGAACTATGAGGCGAGCAGCACAGCCCGCCGCCTCGAGCAAGGCACGGCCGCTGCAACACCGGGCCAACCAGCGCGGATCCAAGCGAAAGTCGATTATGGGCGCTATCGCATCGACGTGACGACCGGCGGCGCTGGCGGCCCTGCGACCAGCATCATCTTCAATTCGGGTTGGTCGACGAGCGACAACCTCGACAGTCCAGAAACGCTGGAGATCGCCCTCGACAAGGCGTCCTACAAGGCTGGCGAGACCGCGCGCTTGAAGATCACGTCGAAGGAAAGCGGTAAGGCGCATATCGCCGTGCTAGCAGGCGGCGTTCTCGAAACACGGAACATCGACGTCCCCGCGGGCGGCGTCGAAGTCCCGATTGAGGTCAAAGCCGCCTGGCTCCCCGGCGCCTATGTCACCGCGACGCTGTTCCGCGCGCTCGACGAAAAATCAAAGCGCATGCCTGGCCGCGCCATCGGCGTTAAATGGCTGGGGCTCGATACCTCGGGCCACACACTGAAAGTCGCCATGACGGCACCGGCCAAAGTGCGGCCGGGGACCCGTCTCGAACTACCGTTGAAGATCGTCGGACTCAATCCCGGCGACGAGGCGCGCGTCACGGTTGCAGCCGTCGATGCCGGCATCCTGAACCTTACGCGCTTCGACAGTCCGCAACCGGAGAAATGGTTCCTGGCCCAGCGCCGCCTCGGCATCGAGATCCGCGATTTCTACGGCCGGCTCATTGACGGCATGCGCGCCGATCGTGGCAAACTGCGCTCGGGTGGTGACGGCGCCGGTGGCATGAGCATGAAAGGCAGCCCGCCCGTCGAGGCGCCGCTGTCGCTGTTCTCAGGCGTCGTGACTGTGGAAAAAGACGGCACCGCCAACGTCGCGTTCGATCTCCCCGACTTCAACGGCACCGTGCGCCTGATGGCCGTCGCCTGGAGCGGCAGCAAGATCGGCTCGGGCGAGGCCAACGTCATCGTCCGCGATCAACTGGCGTTGACCGCCTCCGGTCCCCGCTTCCTGACGCTTGGTGACGAAGCCCGTCTCGAGGTCGATATCCACAATGTCGAAGGCCCGGCTGCCGGCTACAAGCTGGCACTGGAGCAGGAAAACGCCGGCGGCGCCAAAGCGAGTTTGCCCGGCCGTGACATTGGCTTGACCGCAGGTGAGCGGCGCCGCGAACGCATCGCGCTGAAACCGACCGAGCTTGGCCGCATGACCTATGACGTCCACGTCACCGGTCCCGGCGGCATCGAGGTCAAGCGCCGGCTGGCGTTTGAGGTGAAACCGCCCGCCGCCGACATCAAGCGCACGACCATCGTCAGTCTTGCTGCCAAAGGCGGGCGCTTCGAAATCTCCAAGGACGTGTTGACGGATCTCATTCCGGGCACCACGCGGCTGGCGATGAGCGTCGGTCCAGCGGCCGGCATGGACGTCGCTGGGTTGCTCTCCCAACTCGACCGCTATCCCTACGGTTGCGCCGAGCAGACGACCAGCCGCGCGCTGCCATTGCTCTACGTCAACGAGATGGCGAGCCGCCTCGGCATCGCGGGTGAACAGCAGATCCGCGAGCGCATCCAGGCCGCCATCGAGCGCGTCTTCGAGATGCAGGATGCGGCCGGCGCCTTCGGCATCTGGGGACCGGACGCGGGCGGCGATCTCTGGCTCTCGGCCTATGTCACCGACTTCCTGACGCGCGCCAAAGAGACCAGCTACACCGTCCGGCCAGAGCCGTTCGCGCGGGCACTCGACAAACTGCAGAACTCGCTGAGCTACGCCCAGGACTTCGAGCGTGGCGGCGAGGCTCGCGCCTACGCGCTCTACGTGCTCGCCCGCAATGGCCGCGCGCCGATCGGCGACCTGCGCTACGACGCCGATACGCGCCTCGACAAGTTCGCGACGCCGCTGGCACAAGCGCAACTCGGTGCCGCACTCGCCATGGTCGGCGAGAAGGAGCGGGCGGAGCGCGTGTTCAAGGCCGCCATCGCGCGTATCAATAGCTCGTCCACGGATAAGTCACTCGACTATGCTCGCGCCGACTATGGTTCATTCGTTCGCGACGGCGCCGCTGTCCTGACGCTCGCCTCGGAAACCGGAATCGCAAAACCGGCCATGCCAACCCTTGCCGGTGTACTGGCCCGCGTCTACCGCACACGGCAGTATACCTCGACGCAGGAACAGTCCTGGATGCTGCTCGCCGCCCGCGCTCTTTCCGACCAGGCGCGCACGACGGAACTGACCGTCAACGGCGTCGCCCACAAAGGCGAACTCACCCGCGCCATTGCCGAGCTGGAACTGGCCGCCGGTCCGTTGACCGTCGTCAACCAGGGAGATACTGCCGTCGATGCCCTGGTCTCGATCACAGGTAGTTCGCTGACAGCGGAGCCCGCAATTTCAAAGGGCTTCAAGATCGAGCGCAAGTACTACACGCTCGACGGCAAGCCCGTTGATTTCGCGAGTGCTAATGGCGGCAAGGCAAACCTCGCCCAGAACGAGCGCCTCGTGGTCGTACTGTCGATCGAGGGCGAGGACAGCGGCGGCCGCGTCATGCTGGTCGATCGTCTCCCCGCTGGTCTTGAAATCGAGAACCCGCGCCTTGTCGATGGCGGCGATCTCAAGGGCCTCGACTGGCTGAAGCGCGCTCATGAGCCCGATCATACCGAGTTCCGCGACGACCGTTTCGTCGCCGCCTTCAGCTTCTTCGGCGAGGGTGGAGGGCGCGGCAACACCGGGCCTGCCGTCGCGGCGAAAGCCTCGGTCGCCTACATCGTGCGCGCCGTGACGCCGGGCTCCTTCGTGCATCCGGCAGCGACCGTCGAAGACATGTACCGGCCCGAGCGTTTCGCCCGGACCGCCGCCGGCCGGCTCGACATCACGGCGAAAACACCATGACGCAACGGAGGCAGGCTCGCCCACAAGTCCGGGCGTTGGCTACCTCCGATTAACCCCGCGTCGTTGCCTGTAAAATGCGGTTATGCACATGCGTCCTATCCACAATACGATGAGAGATATCTTGAGCGTTGCTCGTCGCCGCCATTCTTCCGCCGCCATCCGAACGGTATTATTCAACCAGTCCCAGCTGGCCGAACCTGCCACAGCAGAAACGGCTGCAACGGACCAAGTGTTGGGGGAGACGCCCACAGGTGGGGCGCCGCGGCGCCGCGGACCGATAAAAAAAATAGGCCGTGGCGCCGTACCCAACGCACCTCCGATCCGCCGCCAGATCCGCCACCCCGTGTTCGCCCTGGCTGCTGCCACAGTGCTGCTTGGCATCGCGTTGACCGGCATTATTGTCATCTTCGGAAAACCTCCCATCGAACGCGCCGAGGCAATCTCGGTGACCGTGCTCGACGCCGAGGACCGGCTGCTCCGGGCGTTCACCACCAGTGACGGCCGTTGGCGGTTGCCGCTCGACGTGGCCGAGGTCGATCCGCGCTATCTCGCCATGCTGATCGCCTACGAGGACAAGCGCTTCCACAGCCACCACGGCGTCGATCCCTATGCCGTCGGGCGTGCCATCGGCCTTTTCGCTCGGCACGGCCACATCCTCTCGGGTGGCTCAACGCTGACCATGCAGGTGGCGCGGCTGCTCGAAGGGCGGCACGAGCGTTCCGCCTTCGGCAAAGTCCGCCAGATGCTGCGCGCCGCCCAGATCGAACGGCGACTGAGCAAAATTGAAATCCTGCGCCTCTATCTGAGATTGGCCCCGTTCGGCGGTAACATCGAGGGCACGCGTGCTGCGTCTCTCGCCTATTTCGGCCGCGAACCGAAGCGGCTGTCCATCGCCGAAGCCGCGTTGCTCGTCGCCATCCCGCAATCGCCTGAGCTGCGCCGCCCCGACCGGCATCCCGTGCGTGCCAGGCTGGCGCGCGACCGCGTCATCGACAAGGCGCTCGCCGCCCGCGTGATCACCGCCGAAGAGGCCCAGTTCGCCAAGCGCGAGGCCGTACCCGTGCTCCGGCGCGAATTTCCGAAGCTCGCCCCGCATCTGGCTGAGACCGAGATCAAGCGCCTTCCGTCGGCGCCCGTACATCGCCTGACGCTCAAGCGTGAACTGCAGGCCGCCTTGGAAACACTGGCCCGCGAGCATGCCACCGCGTTAGGGCCGAAGCTGTCGGTGGCGATGCTCGCCGTCGATCACGCGACTGGGCGCATCCTTGCCCATGTCGGTTCGGCCAACTACTTCGACGATAGCCGCCAGGGTGCGATCGATATGACGGAAGCGGTGCGTTCACCCGGCTCCACTCTGAAGCCGTTGATTTACGGCCTCGCTTTCGAGCGTGGATTGGCGCATCCCGAAACCTTGATCGAGGACCGCCCGACGCGCTTCGGTCTCTATCATCCAAAAAACTTCGATGAGGATTTCCATGGCACTGTCAGCATGCGCGAGGCGCTGGCCCAGTCGCTGAATATCCCAGCCGTCAAAGTTCTGGCCGCCATCGGGCCGTCGCGGCTTGTGGGGCGCATGCGGCGCATCCACATGCAGCCGGAATTCCCGGCCAAAACCGAGCCGACGCTGGCGGTCGCGCTCGGCGGCGTCGGTCTCCGCCTCACCGATCTGGCACTGCTTTACACCAGCATCGCGCGCGGAGGCATCGCCGTCGAGGTAACGCACCGCCGGTCCGGCAGTTTCGCGCGCCGTGCACCGGAACAACCGCGCCGCCTGCTGTCGCCGGTCGCGGCCTGGTACGTCGCGGACATTCTGAAAGATGCAGCCCCTCCCGCCAACGCCAAAGGCGGTGGTATCGCCTACAAGACGGGCACGTCCTATGGGTTCCGCGATGCCTGGGCGGCCGGTTTCGACGGCCGCACGACAATTGTCGTCTGGGTCGGCCGGCCCGATGGTACTGCCGTGCCGGGCCTCACGGGACGCGGCGCCGCAGCACCCATCCTGTTTGACGCATTCGCGCGACTTGGCGAGCGCCCGGTTCCGCTCGGGCCTGCGCCTCAGGGTGTGCTCAGGGCCAGCAGCGGCTCGCTGCCGCCACCGCTTCGCCGCTTCAAGGGACCCGGCGAGGAGCAGATCGCGCAGGGTCCCTATCTCGAGGCGCCCGTACAGATCGCGTTTCCGCCCGACCGCGCCGACCTCGACGCCGAGGGTGGCGCGACGCCCGACGCCATCACGCTCAAGGCCGAGGGCGGCGCGTTGCCGCTGACCTGGCTTGTTGATGGCGAACCGTTGGAGGTCGATCCCGGCCGCCGCGAAATCCTCTGGCAACCCAGCGGTCGCGGCTTCGCCAAGATTTCCGTCATCGACGCCCAAGGCCGCACCGACCGCGTCGAAGTCCGGCTGCGGTAGTACGACCCGCACCCTGGACTGGCAGACGCGTCGCCGGCCGTCGCTGCTACTTGTGCGCCTGGAAGCTCGGCATTCTGCCGACGGCCATGTAAGCGTGATCGGCGGAAAACATGTCGGCGTAATGCAGCACATAGGCCGCAAAACCCCGGTTGTGGAACGGCATTTTAGGGGAATGCGTGGCCACCGTAGATATGATCTCGTGGCCTAGCCCCAAATCCTTCAGCAGCATGGCGCCGACCACTCCATGCGGGATTTCCTGGGAGAGCTTCGATGGCACGACGTCGCCGCCTTGGCGCTCGTACATCAGCGGCTTGTCGACGTCGTGCAGGATCAGGATCGGCACCAGCACGTCGTTGGGCAGATCCACCTTCCAGTCGGCCTTCGCCCGTTTCGCGAGATCGAGGCCGGCCTTCGTCACCTCGTTGACGTGGTGCATCAGCGGATAGTCGATGCCCGTCGAGAACGGCATGTCCTCCAGCCGCGCGTAAGGGCTCGCCGCCCACATCGTCGTCCAGGCCGTGACGATCTCATCCCGGAGCGGCGGCGATACGAGGTCGAGGCCGAACAGCCACTCCTCCACGGCGGTTCGCCGGGAATTCGAGGTCCTGTCGATAGTGTAGAGGGGCATGGCGCGCTCCAAGGTCAGCGGGGAGGCGGGCGCTGGCAGCCGGGCGAGCACGCCGCCGAACCCTGTCGTTATTGATCGAGCCAGACACCGATCAGGTCCTGGCCGGAGAAGTGGCTGGAGGACATATTCCAACCCTTCACCTTCTTGTTGAGCACGATGATACGCTCCCACCAGTTGAGCGGCAGCACATAGGCTTCGTTGAGCAGCAACCGCTCGAGGTCGTTGACGATCGCTTTGCGTTTGACAGGATCGAGGGACCGGCTCTGCTGATCCCAGAGTTCATCGACCCGAGCGTTGGTGTGCCGGGAGTAGCTGATCGAGGATTTGGCGTTGGTTAGATAATACGCGAACTGCGCGCTCGGATCGTCGACGGGCTCGGTCGCGGGGTAATAGGCGACATCGAATTTTCCGTCCACGAGATTGCCGAAATAGGGGTTCGTGTCGACCTGGCTGTGCTCGACCTTGACGCCGATCTGGCGCCACTGGTCGATCAGGAAAACGCCGATCGGCGTATAGGGCTCAGCCAGTGTCCGGTTATGCAGGCGGATTGTCAGATTTTCCGCGCCCGCTTCTTTCAGCAGTCGCTTGGCCTCGGCCCGCGATTTCTCGATGTCGCGCCAGAACCCCGGAAACGTCTCGATTTCCTTTTCCGGCAGCGCGTATTCGTAACCCGGCCTCAGATATCCGCCGACGCCCTTGACGATCGTGATTTTCGAGAGCGCCTCGCTACCCTTCCACCGGTCGATCGCCAGGGTCAGCGCGCGGCGCACGCGCACGTCGTCGAACGGCTTCTTCAGCGTGTTGAAGATGATGATGTTGATCGTCGACCACGAGCCCTCGTGCACCGTCCAGCGATCGGCCCCGGCCGCCATCAACTGGCTCTTCTCGCTCGGCGTACGACCGCGGAACTCGGCGTCGAACTGGCCGCCGATCAATCCGGGCACAACGCCGTTGCTCTTGACGAAATAGGCCTTGTAGCCGTCGAGGTAGGGCAGTCCCTTGCGGAAATAGCCGTCATAGCGTTTCGAGATCCAGTGCGAGCCGCGCACGTATTCCACGAACTGATAGGCGCCGGTGCCCAGAATATTCGTCTCTGGAAACTTGGGGTCTGTCTTCAATTTCGCAGCACTGTAGATGCAGTTGAAGGGCGAGCCCAGGTTGACCAGGAACGACGCCGTCGGCTCCATCAGCTTGAACACGATCGTGTTCGCGTCGGGCGTCTCAATGGCCGACACGGTCTTGAACAGTTGCCGTCGCAGTGAAACGACGCCTTCCGGCGGGTTCATAATCCGATCGAACGTGGCCTTGACGTCGGCAGATGAGAACGGTGAGCCGTCGTGAAACGTCACACCCTCGTTGAGCGCAAACGTGTATGTCAGGCCGTCAGGCGCGATCGTCCAGCTCTTGGCGAGATCACCGACGATCTTGTTGTTCTGGCTGCTGTCGAACTTCACCACGTAGGAATAATGCGGTGTGACAGGATGGATGAGGCCGAAGGTCTGCGACCCATGGCAATCGTAGTTCGTCGGCTCAGCCGTAATGGCGAAGTTGAGGATGCCGCCGCGTTTCGGCTCCTGCGCTGCGGCGGGCACCAGTCCTGTTCCAAGGACGCCCGCGCCCAACATCGCGGCAGCTGCAATAAAACGTGACCATCGAGACATCATGTACTCTCCCACGAGTGCTTTTTTTGACGCGGTGTTCTTATGGCGCGAGAGTGTGGCGCGCGTGGGCTTGGCAATCAACTGATATCGTAAGCAGCTTGGACCGCGAACCCATCAACGCATTAGCAGCAGCGGGCATTCCAGCGACTGGACAAGATGGTGCAGATCGCCGTGGTCGGGTGCCAGTAAGCCGCCGAACCTTGCGAGGACAAAGCCGCTACCCTCGCGACGCAGGCGCTCGGCGAGTTCGATGGGTGCGCCATCGCGCACGACCACTCGCGCGATCGTGGCAACAGGCGGTTCGCGCAGGATCAAGCGCGCCTGCCCCTCCATCTCCAAGGTCTCGCTCTCGGAGTGGCCCGCGAGTAGCAAGATCAGGCGTTCCTCGGTTGTGGTGCCAAGAAGCTTTTCCGCTGTGCGCAGGATGGGCTCCAGATGGTCGATATCATCAACTTCGGCAATGACCGGACCCGTTGTGTGCCGGGCATTCGGGCCGACGACCAAGATACCCGTGGCGCCTGACACCGCCGCGAACAGCTCGCGCAACATGACCGTGCCGGCGGCGGCCAGCGGTTCCGCCAAGACCACGACGTTCCAGGGCCCATGCTCGGCGCAAGCGCGGGCAATGGCATTGACCGGCTCGTCGCGAATGACAGTTGAGTGGAACGGAATTTCGAAAAGACGCGCCAGATCGCCGACGCGGCGTTGCAGGGCGGCCGCGGTATGCTGCAAGTCCAGAGCCAGTCGCTCGGGCGTAATCATAATTCGCCGCCGGCCGGTTAGCGAGATCTCGCAGGCGAATGGAAATGCGGCCCACTCGAAGAGCTGCAAATCCTCCACAAACACGCTCTCGACTTCCGACTGAAAGGCCTGCGCCATGCGCATCGCCGCTTCGAGCGCCATCGGATGCGCCGGTTCCTGCGTCAGCCGCAAGACCACCCGGCCCCGCTGTTCACCCGCGGCTGCGACGTGGGCTATCACGATCCCTCGCGTCGGCTGATGGTGCCCTCACCTGATGTTGCGCCGAAAGCCTGGGCCCGCTCCGCGAAATAGCGCAACCTATCTTCGACCAGGGCGTTGATCGTGCCCGGCGGAAAACGGCCGTCGGGTCCCCGTTCGCCGGCCGTCACGCCGGTCAGGATCTCGATGCCCTCGTTGATGGTTTCGACGGCATAGATAACGAACTTGCCTGCCTTCACGGCCTCGAGGACATCGTCGCGCAACATCAGGTGCTGCATGTTGGACTTCGGAATGAGCACGCCCTGTTCGCCGGTCAATCCGCGCGCGTGGCAGATGTCGAAGAAGCCCTCGATCTTGTGATTGGCGCCACCGATCGCTTGCACCTGTCCCAGCTGATTGACGGATCCTGTGACAGCCAGCGATTGTTTGATGGGCACATCCGACAACGCCGATAGCAACGCATAGAGTTCGGTGGACGACGCACTGTCGCCATCGACGCCGCCGTAGGACTGCTCGAACACCAGCGTTGCGCCCATCGCCAGGGGCTTATCTTGCGCGAAGATCGAGGCGAGGTAGCTCCACAGGATCATCACGCCTTTGGAATGCAGCGGTCCGCCGAGTTCGACCTCGCGTTCGATATCCGTGACGCGGCCCGATCCCAAGCGCACCCGGGCGGTAATGCGGGCGGGCTTGCCGAACGAAAAACTGCCGAGCTGCAGGACGGAAAGTCCATTGATCTGTCCGACCTTGGCGCCGGCCACATCCAACAACACGATATCGCGCGTGATCATTTCCTGCGCGCGATCGCGTAACCTGTCGGAGCGCTGGATTTGCTCGTCGATGGCGCGGGCCACATCCTCGCGCCGGATCACCTCGTGCTTGGCTTCACCCGCCCAATAGTCTGCCTCGCGCACGATATCGGCAATCCGCCCGATCTCGATCGACAGCTTCTCGCGGTCATCGGCGAGCCGCGCACCCTCGTCGATCAGGCGGGCAACGGCCGAAGCGTCGGCGGGTTTCAAGTTATGTGCCGTCACAATGGAGGCGATCAGGCGAGCATAGGCCTGGTCGTTCTCGGCCGAACGAACGATGGAGTCGTCGAAGTCCGCTTGCACCTTGAAGAGGCCGGCGAAATCGGGATCGTTCTGGCTCAGCAAGTAATAAAGCTCACGGTCGCCGAACAGCACGACCTTGACGTTGAGCGGGATCGGCTCGGGGTCGAGCGTCTGCGTCGACATCAGGCCGGCCATCTCGGATGGCGGCTCGATGCGGATTTCACGCGCCTTGAGCAAGCGCTTCAGGGCTTCCCATGCGTAGGGCGACATCAGCAGCTTCCTGACATCGACCAGCAGGTAGCCGCCGTTAGCGCTGTGCAGCGCGCCCGGCCTGATCAGCAGGAAATCGGTGACGACCGCGCCCATCTGCGCGATGTGCTCGATGCGGCCTGCGATATTGCCGAACGTCGGATTGATCTCCTCGTGGATCGGCGCACCGTGCTCGGCCTCGCCGTTCCCGACCATGACATTGAGCATGTAGCGGCGGAACCGCATATCGCGCGCGCTATCGGCCGGCTGCTTGACGACGTCGCTCTCTTCGCCGCTCGACGCCAGGAACAACCCGGCGTTACGCACGAGATCCTGCTCGGCTGCTTCGAGAAAGGCGAGGACCGCCGGTGCGTCGGCGAAGTCGGCAATGATGTCGTCGAGGGCGGCCTTGACGACATGCGTGGCGACATCCGCGTTCAATTCGGTCGTCCGGGAACGGCGTTCCTTGTCCGACTTCGGAACTTTTTCGAGGATCAACTCAAGGTCTTTCTGCAGAGCCTCGATGCGCGCCTCGACCTCCTTCCGCATGGTTTCGGGGAGCGTGTTGTAGATCTCGGGCTTGACCACCTTGCCCTCATGCATAGGTGCCAAAGCGAAGCCTTGCGGCGTGCGCAGAACCGCGATGTTCTGCTCCTGCGCCCGGCGGTTCAAGGCTTCGAACGCCTGCTCCTGGCCGGCACGAAAACCTTCATCGATAGAGCGGCGGCGCGCCTGATAGTCATCGCCCTCGAACATCGCGGGCAGCGTCGTGCGCAATTCGTCGATCGCGCTGATCATGGCCTTGGCGAAAGGTCGCGCGCGGCCGGGTGGCAGCATCAAGGCCCGCGGCCGGTTGGGGTTCTCGAAATTGTTGACATAAACCCAGTCAGCGGGTGTCGGGGCCGTGGTCGCAATTTTTGCCAGGTATTGTTTGACGGCCGTGCGTTTCCCGGTTGCCGAGGCGCCGAGGACGAACAGGTTAAAGTCGTGCGCCTTGATATTGGTGCCAAACTGGATGGCCTTCAACGCACGATCCTGACCGATCAGTCCGGAAATGGGTTCCAGCTCGGCGGTCGTCTTGAAACCCAGGATCGCCGGATCGGCGGAGCGGCGCAGTTCGGCAAGAGGCAAGGGCGTTGCACTGCGGGCCTTGACCGTTTCGACGGAGGCCGAAGCGACAGGCGCGGCGGCGGTTACACTGGTGGTCGCGCTGCTCGCCGGGTGATCCGGCTGGCTCCGTTTGAAAAACATAGCACCCCCAATACAGCAGCAGAATTCCGTAGCTCGCGCGCGTCCGAGCGACGCAAAGCAAACGGCAGACGGGCGTCGTCGTCAACCGTTGACTAAAACCCGGTCAACCGACAGCTGGGGTGCGGCGCAAAACCTGTCAGGCCGGATTGCGGTCGTTGTTTTTTTCGCTGATGGCCGTGTTGCCTGATCCAGTTGTTGGGACCGTGGCTTGGCCAATAGCCTGGCCAGTAGCCTGGACGGGCTGCGGGGCGGGTGGCGCGGCCGCGACAGGTGCTGCCACCTCGGGATTTGCTATCGCCAGCCGTTGCAGAATTTCGCCGACGAGCCCGCGAATGGCCGAGCCGATTTCGCCGGGGTACTTGGCGGCGAATGACCGCTCCTCGTCGCTATAGCGGGCCGAATGCTGAATGGCGTTGAGCCGTGGCAGCACCTGATTGAAACAGCGGTTTTCTGGATTTTGCGCCAGCCAGCGGTGATATTCGTCGTCGGCGGGTGACGTTTTGTCTTTCATGTTGACGACGACACCAAGGTTCTCCGCAAAGCCCATTTCAGGGTTCAAGGCGCGGAACCGGTGGAACACGTCGAGGCCACACACGGAAATGTAGTCGGGCTTGGTCGGCGACAGGTGGAAATCGGCCTCGCGCAGCCAGCACTCGGTCAGCACCGACAAGCCAGGTGGGCAATCGATCAGCACGACATCGAAGACGATACGGGCGCGGCTGAGGAGGCCCGCGATTGAGGTTCGCAGACGCGCATGCTGCGCTTCCTTGGACACCTCGCGCTCGAACAGCGTCAGCTGCATGTCGCTCGGCATCAGATAGACGGTCTTCGCATCGTCGATATCCGACACGCCGCCGACCACGAAATCCGTCCATTCGGCCGGTGTATCGCGGAGCACTGCGCCAACCAGATAGTCGACGATCGTGCGCCCGCCCGATTGCAGGTTTCGCAGACTCGACGTTGCCATCAGCATGGACGACACACTGGCCTGGGCATCGGAATCGATGACCAGCACGTTTTTCCCATGGTACGCGGCCAGCGTTTCGGCAATCGACAGCACGATCGTGGACTTGCCGACGCCGCCCTTCGTGTTCATGACGGCAATCGTATTGCGCATAGCGCCCTGCACCCCTGTCCCCGACTGCTGCTGCATCTGCTGTCGGCAGCAAGCGTTCGTCACGTTTCACGGCAACAAACCGCTTCGCCATCCTCACTCCCGCTGAACTTGCCCTCAGACTGTGGCAAAGTCAGGGAGGTGCCTCAGCGGCCCTTGAAGTAGGGCTTGCGCTTCTCCATGAAGGCGTTGCGGCCTTCGATATAGTCCTGGCTGTCGAAGCAGGCCTGCACCATGCGGTCGAGCTTGGCGTGGTCGCGTTGGGCGGATGGCTTGCCTATCTCGCGGGCGACCGCCTTGATCGTGGCGATAGTCAGTGGTGCGTTCTCCGAGATCTGCTTGGTCATGGTGTCGACGGCCATGTCCAGATCGACGTCCGGCACCATCTGGTTGATGAGCCCCATGTCGAGCGCCTCGCGGGCGGTATATTGGCGGGCTGTGTAGAACATTTCCATGGCGCGCGAGATACCGACTACCTCAGTCAGGCGGTTGACACCAGGAAAGCCATAGCCGAGGCCCAGGCGGCCCGCCGGAATGCCGAACTTCGAGCCTTCCGTCGCCACGCGGACGTCGCAGCAGATGCCGAGGTTCATGCCGCCGCCGATGCAGTAGCCCTGAATCTTGGCGATCGTCGGTTTCGGGAAATTGTGGAGCGTCTCGTAGGCCTTGATCGAGGTGTTGCCGTATTTGGCAACCGATTCCGGCGACGAGCGTGTCTGCTCGAATTTCGAGATATCCGCGCCCGAGACGAACGCTTTGCCGCCGGCGCCCGAGACCACCAGCACGCGCAGGTCCGGGTCCTTGGCGTACTCTTCCAGCAGCCCGATCATGCGCTCCCACATGTCGAGCGACACTGCGTTCATCTTCTTCTGGTTGTTGAAGATGATATGCGCAACGGCGCCATCGCGGCGGGCGAGCAGTTTTTCCTCGGTCGTCAGTTCGGCGGCAGGGGTGGCGGCGGTGGCGGTCATGGGGTGTTCCTCTTCATACTTGTGTCATGGTTTGGTTGCCGGTTTTCAATTTGTTGGAAGCGGCCACCTGTGCGTGAATTCTATCCCGATGTCATAGCCGTTCTCGC
>JANXRM010000151.1 GCA_025353015.1 Hyphomicrobiales bacterium | reverse complement strand
ATCTACATCGATCCGCCATTCGCGACGAACACGACTTTCAGCGTGAGCGCTGGTCGCGGAAGTACAATTAGTCGTGCCCGAGATGGTGAGATTGCTTATGCCGACACGTTGACTGGGCCTGAGTTCCTGAGCTTCCTGCGTGAGCGCCTCGTGCTACTGCACGCGTTGCTGTCGGATTGCGGCTCGATCTACCTGCACATCGACTACAAAGTCGGACACTACGTAAAGGTGTTGATGGATGAGGTGTTCGGGCAGGAAAATTTCCGCAACGATATTACGCGTATCAAGTGCAACCCGAAGAATTTTGCGCGCCGCGCCTACGGCAATATGAAGGACATGATCCTGTTTTACTCGAAGGGACCACAGCCGATCCGGAACGATCCGCGCGACCCGTTCGCCGACGGCGATATCGTGCGCCTCTATCCAAAAATCGATGGCGACGGCCGCCGCTACACGACCATTCCGCTGCACGCACCTGGTGAGACGAGGGAGGGGGACACGTCGCAGCCATTCAAGGGGCTCAATCCGCCGACCGGGCGCCATTGGCGCACTGGCGTCAAGACTTTGGAAGAGTGGGATCGACAGGGTCTCATCGAATGGAGCCGCAATGGGGTGCCGCGCAAACGCAAGTATGCCGAGGAGCAGGACGGCAAGCGCATGCAGGACGTGTGGACGTTCAAGGACCCGCAATACCCGAGCTATCCAACTGAAAAAAGTGCCATTCTATTAGATCACATTGTACGTGCATCATCGGCGCCAGACAGCATCGTGCTCGATTGCTTCTGCGGGTCAGGGACAACGCTTGAAGCCGCGGCGCTCAACGGCCGACGCTACATCGGCATCGACCAATCTAGTGTTGCCATCGAGACCGCGACCAAGAGGCTGAATTCGACAGGAGCGAAAGTTGATCTCGTGAAGCTTTGCGGCAAATAGGGCTAACTGGCCATCACATCAAATCAAAGGTGTTCTCCGAAAATGGGAGGACATTTTTTGATGGGTGAAAAGGAAAGAATGCTGATGCGGACAGCACTTGGCCATCCGCATCGTCGGTTAGTTGTTGCCGCTCCGAGCGGACTCAAGCCTTCGCCAGCTTCGGGTGGTTCTCATCGCTGATCCACATGTCGATCTCGCGCTCGAGCCAGAATGCGTCGTCGATGTCCGGGAGCGGGACACGTTGCGGAAACGAGCCGGCGTGCTCCCAGTTGTCGATGGTCTGGCGCGTCACCGGAATTCGCTCCATGACCTCATTGAGCGTCAGCAGGCGATTGGGCTTGGCCGCCGGTTGCACTCGGGTGCTACCACCTTCGAGTACGCTGAGGATGGCCTCCTCCGACATTACGATGATGGTGCGCTCGGGCTGCGATCGATCATCGCCGGGCGGGCCAATGGAGAGAATGTGTCCGCGGGACGGCACAGGAAAGTCCGGTGCACTGTCACGCGGCTTGCGCAGACGAGCGAGGGCGACTTGGCCGACCGTCAGCGTCGACTCATCCGCCGACGGCCGAGGCGCAGAAGCCTTGCTATCCGAGCGCGCAATCGTCGCTTCAATCCTTGCGATCTGCTC
Organism: Hyphomicrobiales bacterium; assembly: GCA_025353015.1. GTDB lineage: Bacteria > Pseudomonadota > Alphaproteobacteria > Rhizobiales > Hyphomicrobiaceae. The sequence continues at coordinate 1,157 of JANXRM010000151.1, read as the reverse complement.
GTCGAGTTGAGCGCGCGTTCTTGGATTGAGCAGGATCTCGCCACGCGGCACTTCTGCCGCCGGATCGTTGCGATAATCGAGAGCTTCCTCGGCGATGGTGCGGGATTTGGTGTTCATGGGTGAGGCCCTTGTGCTGATGGTCCGGTCATGCAAGCGGCGCGGGCACCAAGGGGCGCCCACGCTCTGCTCATTCCGCCGGCTCGAGTTCTTCTGACGCGCTGATCTCGCTGAGTGGTGGGCGTGGTGGCCGTTCCCCAGCCCGTTCCAAGATCCACTCATCGATCTCGGCTTCGAGCCAGAAGATGCGCCCTTCGACCTTGACCCGCTGGGGGAACTTTCCGGCGTTCTTCCAGTTGTCGATGGTCTGGCGCTTCACCGGAATGCGCCGCAGGACTTCCTTGAGATCAATCAATCGTGACATCGGCACGCCCCCAAATCGTCTACCGCTGACGCGACCTTGATGGTTAATGGGGGTGCGTGTCAAAATGAAATTTCATTAACGATTCAATGTGTTGCCTATGAAACGGTTAACGCCTGTGCAACATTTGTCATGGTTGGGCCGCGTCAGGAAATCGTGCCGTGATAATTATTTCAAATTCGTAATAATGATTGATCCCGGCCCGGCGAAACTTGCTCGGCTGCATGTCTGACATGGTCATGCCGGTGTCGGCCGAGACAATCCGGATTTGGACCTGAGATTGCGGCGAGCCGTGTCCCCGGTCACTCGGCGGCCTGGGCAGATGTGGCCGACTCCAGCGTTTTAGCAACGCTATCCGGGTCGGCGGCGATCACGTGCAGATAGGCCATCGCCATGGCGTCAGGCTCGCTTTCGTGACGCTCCCAAGCCGTTCCCAAGCCGTGATCAGGGCTTCATCGATATGAAAACGGGAAGCAAAGCTCGACCGTCCGAGGTGGAGCTTGAGACGTAGGTGCTTGACGATGGCGACGCGCTTGGCCCGCGCCAACTGCTCGTCGGTCCACGGCGGATTGTCGGGATCGGCGAGAGCGGCTGCCTCGATCTCCTCGTCCGTCATCGCGTCGAGAACAGCCCTGCCGGTCTCTGCTTGGGGAACATTCCCTTCGGTGCGGCGGGTTTTGTCCGGCATATGTTCACTCGGCAGCCTGGGCTTTCTCACTCGACTTCAGCAGCGCCTTGG
>JANXRM010000125.1 GCA_025353015.1 Hyphomicrobiales bacterium | reverse complement strand
CGCTCACAGCCGCGTTGGACGCGGGCAATCTCACGTCGAACGGCGGGCTCGTCGCGCTGCGCGAGGTCGAGTTGAAGCTCGGCATCGCCGACGTGATCGCGTCCCCGGTTCCGGACGCGCGCAACCGACTGCTGGTCACGCGCACCTTTGCCGACATGGTGCGGGCCCGCATGATGATGATCGCGGCCGGCCACGAGGCTTGCGACGACATCGACCGGCTGGCGCCGGACTTCTTCTCCTCGAAGACCTTGTCGCAGCCGGCAGCGTCGAGCTTGCCGCGCTGCGTCTCCAGGCTCTGTCCGACCGACGACACGCGCGCGTATCAGATTTTCATGTGTCTCGAATGTGTTAGGGGATAGCGAGACGGCGTCATGAGATGCGATCCGAGACACAGGATATCCAGGAACGGCGGGAACGCAAATCGGTGTCTCGGAAAGTGTAGATTGTGGGATGGTCCGGTCTGCGGTCCTTCGTATTTGCAACATCCCCAAGCCGCCATCGGGCATGACTTCCTTGACGCAGCCGTCGCCGTGACTGACCCTGTCCGCAGCTGATGGAGGTTCTGCCGATGGAGACTAGCCGAGATCGGCAGCCTGTGACCCGGAGCTGCCGTTGGTGCACCTCGCAATAGAGTTGACAGCCTACGTCCGCTGCTGAAGATAAGCACGAAGGCCGGATCAGAGGAGATGCAGATGCGTCAATTTCGCTCGGTTGCATTTTTATCGATATTATTGGGTGGAATGCAATTAGCCACTCAGCCAGCGAGTGCAGTTGATTGCGGATGCGCAACATATCCCCAGCGTCCGGATAGCAACAACCAACTTACGGTCAGTAATGGCTGTAACGCAGACCTCATAATCCTTGCTGCGACCATAGCTGGCGATGCAGGCCGAAGATTAAGCGGACACACGGGGATTTCTGTTGGTGCTGGGCGAAGCAGAAAGTTGACTTGGCCTTTCACAGGTGGCAATCACACGATTCGTTATTATCTGGTTACGAGAGCTGATTACGGACGCGGGAACCTCGAGGATTTCAACAGAGTTGACCGAGCATGCAGTCGTTGACACGCAACATTTGAAGTGTCGAACATCCGTCAGTGAGTATCGGTCGCGCGGGTTGAGCATTTGTCGTGGGATCTTGACCCTGCCGCTAGCCGGTACTCGATCTTGCAGCCCGTTGTTACTACGGACGGACTGCATGCGTTCTCATGTCCGCTTATGTGCATCGTGTCGGTGGAGGCGGTTGGCGATGGCGGCCATTACCGGACGGGCGCTCCCAAGCGCTGGTGCAATTGGCAGATCAATGCTGTCCGACTTTTCGCAAGCCTCGATTTAGCAATTGTCGCCTGGGTCAGTACATCGCTCTTTGGAATCGAGTTTCTTTTCTTTATATTTAGTTGCGTTTTGAGGCCTTGGACAAGAGAGCCATCCACCCACAACATTCTTTTCCTGCACAGTTCCATCTGGGCATTTTCGTGGCGCAGCGGTCCTGAGATCGGTTGATTTTCTTGGGCCAGGGCAAGGTATCCATTCACCCACCACATTTTTTCCTTTGACGGTTCCATCGCGGCATAGCTGTGGCGCATACGGCTTCGTTTGCGCAAGCTGCACAAGTGGCCTGCCTTCAATCAGCATGGAATTTCCGTTGTGATCAAGTCGAAATGAAGACGAGAAAGCAGTTGGAATTGCGGGCTGGTTTCTTGCTGCGATTGACATTGCTCCAGAGTGCGAGATCACGCTCGAATTTATTATCGCTGCGAAGACTGTTACTCGCAATGCATTTTTCATTGTTTTCTCCTTAAAAAAATCTTCCGCTCTCGGATCATCTGGTTCCGCATGGGGCGCATGAGTTACCACTTACATATCCAAGAATTCGACAACTTCCATTCTGATTTCGAACGTAGCAACAACTTCCACACTCGGAACTTGCACAGCACCAGCCCCTATTCGGGTTCGAGCAACCTCCTCGAATACATCTTGTATCGCAAGTAACTGTATGCTGTCTTCCTCCCTTCGAATAGTTTTCACAAATCTGTTCAGCAGAGGCGGCATTGCGTCCCAAGCAAGCAATCATTGCCAATACGAAAATTGCGCACCAAAATAAGTTTCTTTGCATGATATGCATAACGCTACTCCATTTTTACTGCGTCTCTATACGCGCGGAAAGACCGTTAAAGTCAGATCCGATCATTATCGCGCTTCGCCTGACCTTTCTGCAACATGTCAGTCAATGTCAATCCGACCTGGCGGTTGATCTGCGTATTGTAGTAGCTAGGCATGCACTCCGCCCTTCCTGATTGCCATTACGCTCCTACCGTTCCGCACGATCGTCAAGGTCTCCTTCTGGCCCTTGACGTCGAGGCGCCGACGGTCGGTATCGGATGCACCACGTGCCCCACCAATCGCACGCCAGCGCCTCGGCCAACAGCAGGTCAACGACCGTTCCTTCTGCGGTGCGCATGCTGCATGCTCGATACGGGCTAATTGATGATCCGCCTCGCGGTCGCGATGCAGTTGACGAGGTTCATGGCCGCCAGGAAGGAGTACTCGGACGTCTCATCCCGAAACTCCGAGAGGCCGGCGCGCTGGAGCGCGTCGAAGACGTCGGCGAACAGGAAAGGTTCTCGCTTGTAGGCGACGGTCTGCTTGATCGAGGCGCCCGTCGCATCGGGCGGCAGGCCCTCCGTGAACCTGACCGCGGCGGTAAGCCGACGAAGCTCACGGTCCTGGCTGCTGTGCTCGCAGGGTATGCCATCGGCACATGGTAGAGCGCAGAGCCTTGCAGGTCAGCGTCGGCGGATCAGCCACGCGCAGCTTTCCTGCGGTCGGCCTAAGTGGGCGCGTCATACCGTCATCGCCCGGGCGCTTCCACGATGTCAGGGCGCCGCGGCATCTTCGGCGGAGCACCTGCCGGAACACCCCAACGCCTGCATTTTTGTGTCCCCGGCGTGTCCCTGGAAGATAGTTGCGTCCCGGATTTTTCGTCTAAGCCTTTGATTTCATTGGTGGAGCCGAGGAGGATCGAACTCCTGACCTCTGCAGTGCGATCGGCTTTTGGCCGTTTTTGGCGGTTGTCAGCATGCAACATTATTTGACAACATGATTCGTGAAAATCATTTTATATCAATATATTGACTGGTCATACGTTGCCCAACGCCGACCAGTGCGGTATGGTCAAGGAATGCATTCTTGTGGCACCGGCGTGGCACCGGGTTGGAGACGTAAATGCCTGTCCTGGCGAGAAATCATCGGCAAATATCGGCCTCACGCGGTGTCTCCGGGCAACGAACCACCTATATGATCGAGGGGGTCAAGGGGCTCGTCATTCTCGTCGGCAAGACCGGAAAGCGGGTCTGGTACGTGCGTTACCAAGTGGTCGCCGCCGACGGCTCGCGCGTATTCCGCCGCTACCGGATCGGCGATGCCGACACCATCAGCCTCATCGACGCGACCGAGGTGGCCCGCAAGGTGATCGGCCAGGTCGAGCTGGAGAAGCGCGACCCATTCGCTGAGGTCAAGGGCAAGTCGCGACCGACCGGCAAGATCGTCACCTTTGATGACCTGTTCCAGGCCTGGTATCGCCGCCACGCCGAGCCGCATCTGGTCAAGGCTCCCGCCGAGCGGCTCAAGTACAACAACCATCTCAAGCCGTCGTTCGGGTCGCGCGCAATCAAGGACATCAAGCGCGTCGATGTCGGCGAGCTACGCGACCGGCTGGTGACCTCCTCCGGGCCGGTCTCCTCCAACAACATCGTTACGCTGTTCAACCGCATCATGAACTGGGCGGTGGACGAGGGGCTGATCGAGTTCAATCCCGCCCACCGGCTGCGCAAGGTCGGCGACGAGCGACCGCGCGAGCGGGTGCTGTCTGAGAGCGAAATCCTTGCCTTCTGGCAGGCCCTCGATCGCATGGAACATTCCGATGGCGCACACATCAAGCGTGGCGAGACCGGTCGCGTGCTGTCGCCGGCCACCCGTTGCGCGCTGCGGCTCATTCTATTGACGGGCCAGCGCCGCCAGGAGGTGTCGGCGATCGCCAAGTCCGAGTTGGACCTCGATAGCAAGGCACCCGTCTGGACGCTTCCCAGCCGCCGCGCCAAGAACCGGCTTCTGCATCGCATTCCGCTGACGCCGATGGCGGTCGCGGAGATCCGCAAGGCGCTCGCTGCGGCTAATCCGAAAAGCTCCTATCTGTTTCCGACGCCCGACGCCGACAAGGACGCTCCGATCCTGCCCTTTGCTCTGACCACCGCCATGGGGCGGCTGAGCGTGGAGATCGGCATTCCGCGCGCTGGTCCCCATGACTTGCGCCGGACCGTCGGCACCGAGCTGGCTCGATTGGGACTGCCGACCCACGTGCGCGCCCTCGTCCTCAACCACAGTCCGGAAAGCCGTGGCGTCACCGACGTGGTCTACAACCGCTACGCCTACGACAACGAGAAGCGCGACGCCCTGGAGAAGTGGGAGGCGCGGCTGCGGCAACTGGTTGGGCTGGCGTCGCCAAGCCCATGAGAGCCTCGCCAGCGACCATGGAATCGGACAACTGTTGCTGGGCTGGCTTCGAGGCCGGAAATGATATCGGGGCTCACCCACTATGCGGGATGACGAATTCGAGTGGGACGACGACA
>JANXRM010000112.1 GCA_025353015.1 Hyphomicrobiales bacterium | reverse complement strand
CCGATCTGGCGCAGGGCCGATGCCGCGACCAGCAGGACGGCGGCGCCTATCGCCATCCCGACAACCAACGCCGCCATAGCGCCGAGAAGCACGACAAGAGCACCGGCGCCCAGCGTCACCGCAATCGCGGCCTGAATGGCGGACGGGCCAGCTGCGGAACGGCCCAATCCATCTGGCCGGGCCGCCGCCATTGTCAAAAGCGCGACCGGCAATGCGGCGCGGCTGGCAATCGAGATCGCCAGCAGGGCGAACGCCGCTTGCAGGGCCGTCACATCGCCAAGCGCCGCCATGGCCTGCCAGCGCAGGCCCACGACCAGCAGCAGCGCAAGCGCGCCGTAACTGCCGATGCGGCTGTCTCGCATGATAGCCAGTTTGTGTTCCCGGTCACGACCGCCGCCGAAACCATCGGCCACGTCGGCGAGGCCATCCTCGTGCAGCCCCCCCGTCAGGAGGACACCGGCCGCGAGCGCCAAACCGCCCGCGATGGATGGCGGCAAGCCGAGTTGCAAAGTCACCCAGAGTATCGCCGCGCCAATTCCGCCGACCAACGCTCCGGCAACAGGAAACGCCCAGCACGCGGCAGACATCGACGGCACCGGTCCCGTGATGCGCCCGGCCGGCAGGCGCGTCAGTAACATAAGCGCCACCTGCAGCTCGGCCGTTCGCGCGCGCAGAATCTGAAAGGCAACACTCATTCAGAAGCGATCCCAGCCTCGGCGAAGGTTGCCATGCCGTTGTGGCAGGCAAGTGCTGCCCGCACGAGCCCGATCGCCAGCGCCGCGCCGGTGCCTTCACCAAGACGCATATCCAAGTCGAGCAGTGGCCGCTTGCCGATGGCATGCAGCAGCCGGCGATGGCCCGGCTCCGCACTGCAATGCCCGACGAGGCAATGGTCGAGCATTCGCGGACCAATCGTGTGCAACACCGCCGCCGACGCCGTGCAGATGAACCCATCGAGCAGCACAGGGATCCGCTGCACCCGCGCCGCCAGAACAGCGCCGCAGATGGCTGCCTGCTCGCGGCCCCCGAGGGCTGCCAGTGTCGCTTGCGGCGATAGTCCACGATGCCGCTCCAACCCACGATCGATGGCCGAAATTTTGCGCTGTATGCCGGCGGCATCCGCGCCTGTTCCGGGGCCAACCCAATCCGTCGCCGATCCGCCGAACAGCGAGGCTACCAGTGCTGCCGCGACCGTCGAGTTGCCGATCCCCATCTCGCCGAGGATCAGGATGTCGGCCCCACGTTCAATGGCATTATCGGCCGCTTCAGCACCATGATTCAGCGCGTCCAGGCACTCTGCCGCGGTCATGGCCGGCGCTACGGTGAAATCCGCCGTTGGCCGGTCGAGATCGAGCGCGATCACCGACAACTCGGCTCCCGCCACTTGGCAAAGCTGATTGATGGCCGCCCCGCCGCGGCGGAAATTCTCCACCATCAGCGCCGTGACGGCCTGTGGATAGGGATTGACGCCTCGCGCGCAAATGCCGTGGTTGCCGGCAAACACCAGCGCCTCGGCCCGCTCGATCCGTGGACGCGGGTCGCCCTGCCATCCGGCCATGAACACAGCGAGTTCCTCCAGCCGGCCGAGCGATCCCGGCGGTTTGGTGAGGCTCGCCTGACGGGCACGCGCTGCCGCCGCTGATGCACTGTCAATGCCAGGCATCTCTGCCAGAAAGCCAACAATTTCAGCCAGATCCTGCAGCGGAAACAGCGAACGCGTCATTTCATTTCACCTTGAGCGGCAAGCCCGCCACCGCCAGGATTACCTCGTCGGCCGCCGCCGCCACCCATTGATTGAGCAGACCGGCTGCATCGCGGAAGTCGCGCGCCAAGGCATTGTCGGGCACGATGCCGGCGCCGACCTCGTTCGTGACGATGACGACCGCATCGGACTGCTTTGGCAACGCAGCCACCAGGGCGCGGCCGGCCGCCTGCCAGTCGTGCCCGCCGAGCATCAGGTTCGTCAGCCACAGCGTCAGGCAATCGACGAGGCGCGGCCCCTGGCCATCGGTCAACGCCAGTGCCCCCACCAGATCGAGCGGTTCGGCATGGGTCGTCCAGGCCTCGCCCCGGCGCGCGCGATGGGCGGCGATACGCGCCGTCATTTCTTCGTCCCGCGCCTCGGCGGTCGCGATATAGGTGGCACGGACGGCAACACCGGCACCGAACCCCAGCGCGCGCGCTTCCGCGATCCGGCTTTTGCCGGAGCGCGCACCTCCCGTGATGAGAATCGTTTGCCCCATGACCTCGTTCGCCACCTACTTGTTCTTTCCGCTCACACAAAGCAGATACAGGCAGGCTGCGAAAGTCAAAACGCTTGAACGTCAAAAAGGCGCCCGTGATCATTCCAAACAACACCGAGCTGCTGCTGATCCGGCACGCGCCATCGCTTGATCGGGGACGGCTGATGGGCCGCCGCGATGTGGCGGCCGATTGCTCGGATTCGCACACCTTGGCCGCCGTCCGTGCAGCCATTGGCCTAGTGGACAACGTCGTCATCAGCCCGGCACGCCGTTGCGTCGAAACCGCTGCCGCGCTTTGGCCTGATCTGGAAGCGCCCGCTTCTGACGCCCGCCTCTGGGAACAGGATTTCGGCGCCTGGGAAGGCGGGCAGTTCGTCGACCTACCGGACCTCGGCCCACTGTCGCCGCGGGAACTCGCTGCGCATCGCCCGCCCGGTGGCGAGAGTTTCGCGGAACTCTGCGCTCGCGCCCAACCGGCGCTTGCCGAACTGGCCCGGCGCGGCGGCCGCATCGCCATCGTGGCCCATGCGGGCACCGTGCGCGCCGCGTTGGCCTTGGCGCTCGGCTCCGAGGCGCCCGCACTGGCCTTCCAGATCGCGCCGCTGTCCATTACACGGCTTTACACGGCGAACGGCGCGAACTGGTCCATCGGCACGGTCAACTGGACGCCATCGGGCGGGCCGCGCACATGAACTGCGCGCTGATCATGCTGCTGGCGTTTGCCATCGATGCCGCCGTCGGCTGGCCAGCGGCGATTTATGCCCGCATCGGCCATCCCGTGACCTGGATCGGCGCCGCGATATCCAGCCTGGATCGCAGTCTCAACATCGAAAGCGCATCCGGCTTTGCCCGCCGTGCGGCTGGCGCGGCGACGGCGTTAATTATCATCGGCATGGCAACGGGGATTGCATGGCTGGCCACTCGGCTGCTCCCCGACGGAGTTGCAAACATTGCCTTGAGCGCCATCCTTGCCTGGCCGCTCATCGCTGTGCGTTCGCTCTATGACCATGTCGTCGCCGTGGCGCGCCCTTTAAGCTCGGGCGACCTCACGGCTGCCCGTGCCGCCGTCGCGATGATTGTCGGCCGCGATCCCGCGCACCTGGATGCGGCAGGCGTTGCCCGGGCAGCCATCGAAAGCCTCGCCGAAAACGCGTCCGATGGGGTCGTTGCGCCGGTGTTCTGGGGTGCCATCTTTGGGCTGCCGGGCATCGCCGCCTACAAGGCCATCAACACGCTCGATTCCATGATCGGTCACCGCACACCACGCCACGAGGCGTTCGGCTGGGCGTCGGCCCGTATCGACGACCTCGCCAACCTGATCCCGGCCCGGCTGACAGGGTTATTGCTCGCCGTCGGTTCAGCGCGACCAGCGGCGGCATTGCACACCATGTGGCGGGACGCTGGGCACCATCGCTCGCCGAATGCGGGATGGCCGGAAGCCGCCATGGCGGGCGCGCTCGACATCCGGCTGTCCGGTCCCCGTATCTATGACGGCCGCATCGCTGACGAGCCCTGGGTCAACGCCGGCGCACCCGATCCCACCCCCGGTGATCTCAAGCTGGCCCTTGCGCTTTACCTCAGGGCGATGCTTCTGCTGGCCGCAGGGCTCGCCATTTTGGCGGGTCTTTGGGCAATTGATTGAGGGGTTCGGCGGTGAAACGCGATCATGGCGGCAATATCGATTGGGCCCGGGCGCGCTTTGGCGGCACGGACTGGATCGACCTGTCGACCGGCATCAACCGCGTGCCTTACCCGCTGCCGGCGCTGGCGGACGACGTCTGGCGCTCATTGCCCACCGAAACTGCTATGGCCGGTCTCATGACTGCGGCATCGCGCGCTTATCGAACCAAGGCGCCCTTACTCGCGGTGGCGGGTGCACAAGCGGCCATCCAATTGATCCCGCGGTTGCCGGCCCAGGCTCGTTCAGCCGTAGGTCGGGTCGAGGCACGAGACTCTACACCGCAAGTGCCGACGCCAGCCCTGTCGGGTCTCGCAAAGGGCTCTACCCGACCTATGCCCATCGAATTGATTGGCGCGCGGTTGCAACCCGCGGGTCGCGCGAAAGTTCTCGGCCCCACCTACAACGAACATGCGGCAGCCTTGCGGACCGCTGGTTGGGACGTCACAGATGTCACCGAGCTGGCGGCGCTCGCAGGCGCGGACTTGGCCGTCGTCGTCAACCCCAACAACCCGGACGGGCGCAGCCAATCCCCAGCCGAGCTTCTGCATCTGGCGAGCGACGTCGGGCGGCTCGTCGTCGACGAGAGTTTTGCCGATTCGCGTCCCGATCTCTCACTGGCGCCTGCTGCGGGCCGCCCCGGCCTCCTGGTGCTTAAGTCGTTCGGCAAATTCTACGGCCTTGCCGGCGTGCGGCTCGGCTTCGTGATCGGCCCGACCGACGATATCGCGGCACTTGGTGCCATGGCTGGCCCCTGGAATGTCTCCGGTGCGGCGATCGCGATCGGGCAAACCGCACTCGCCGACACGGCCTGGGCTGATATCACCACAGCCCGCTTGCGGTCGGACTGCGCGCGGCTCGATGCCCTCGTCCAGTCGGTCGATTGGCAGTTGGTTGGCGGCACCGAACTCTTTCGGCTCTACAAAACCGGCGACGCTACCGAGGCGCAGCAACAATTGGCCAGGCAACGCATTTGGTCGCGCACGTTTCCTTATTCCCGCCACTGGCTCAGGCTTGGATTGCCGGGGACCGCGGCCGAATGGGACCGCTTGGCCACGGCGCTGAGGGATTGAGCCCGATGGAGTTCACCCCGACCGACGCGGAAACGCTGCAGCGCATTCTGCGCTGGCGCCGCGATGTCCGCCATTTCCGGACAGACCCGATCGATGGCCAAGCCCTCGCACGGCTGCGCTCGGCCATGGATTGTGCGCCGTCCGTCGGCAATTCCAGGCCGTGGCGCGTAGTCCAAGTCAACGATCCAGCGTTGCGGGCGGCTGTCCGTGCCGAATTCACCCGTTGCAATACCGAGGCTGGCAAACTCTACAGCGGTCCGCAACTTAATGACTATATCAGGCTGAAGCTCGCCGGCCTCGACACTGCGCCGGTGCAACTGGCTGTCTATACTCTCACCAACCCTGCCGAAGGACACGGCCTCGGCCGCCAGACCATGCCGGAAACGCTGCGCCAATCCACGGCCATGGCCATCCACACACTTTGGTTGGCCGCGCGCGCTGAAAACCTGGGTTTGGGCATCGTCTCGATCCTCGATCCCCGCGCGATGGTGCGCCTTCTCAGCGTTGACCCCGGCTGGGAATTCCAGGCTTATCTCTGCCTTGGACACCCGGAATTCAGCGACGACACGCCGCTTCTTCACCGCGAAGGCTGGCAGGAGACGACGGCGCATCCCTGGGAGGAACGGTAGCAACGGGCTCAGTCCGGTCGGGTAGAGTGGTACGAGACCCGACACCATAAGCACCAGTGCCAGCTGGGGCGGGTCTCGCAAGTGCGCCGATGTGGAGCATGGCTTCGCGCCGATGCGGAGCATCGCTTCACCATGACGCTCTGCCCGACCTACGGCTGCCCAGGCTCAGGCGACACCCGCCCGCAACAGATCGTGCACATGCACGATGCCGACCGGGCGGCCTTTGTCGACGACGAATAGCGCGGTGATGCGCGACTTGTTCAAGACATCGAGCGCCGCCGACGCCAGCATATCCGGCCCGATTGTTTTCGGCCGTTTGGTCATGATATCGGCCGTCTTCGATTTCATCAGCGTGTCGCCCATGTGGCGGCGCAAGTCGCCGTCCGTGATGATACCGACGAGCTTACCGGCCGTATCCACGACGCCAAGGCAGCCGAACGCCTTCTGCGTCATCGTCACGATGGCTTCGCCCATGGTTTCGCCGGCACCTGCCAGCGGCAGGCTGTCGCCTTTGTGCATGACGTCGGACACGAATTTCAACTGCGCACCCAGCGAGCCGCCAGGATGGAAAACCTTGAAGTCGTGCGCGGTAAAGCCCTTGGCCTCGAGCAGTGCGATGGCTAGGCAATCGCCGAGCGCCAGTTGCATCGTCGTGGATGTTGTCGGCGCCAGGCCGTGCGGGCAGGCCTCCTTGGCTTTCGGCAGCTCCAGGACCACGTCGGACGCCTTGCCGAGTGCCGAATCGGCCTTCGACGTGATGGCGATCAACGGCACCGAGAACCGGCGCGAAAACGTCAGGATGTTCTTGAGTTCCACCGTTTCACCGGACCAGGACATCGCCAGAATCACATCCGACGACGTGATCATGCCGAGATCGCCGTGTGAAGCTTCCGAGGGGTGGACGAAAAATGCTGGCGTTCCGGTGGAGGCGAAGGTCGCGGCCACCTTCTGGCAGATGTGGCCCGACTTGCCGATGCCGGTAACAATCACCCGCCCCTTGGTGGCTGCAAGCGTGGCGACGGCTTCGGCAAAGGCCCCGGCCATCTTGCCGGCAACGAGCCCGCGCAAGGCTTCCAATCCCTCCGCCTCGATCTCCAGCGTGCGGACGCCAGCCTCCACAGCCGTCATCGCAAATTTGTCGACCGTGCGTTTTGCTGCCGGAACGGCCATGGGGATCGGCTCCTAGTGTGGCGGTTTCGAAGTCCGTCCTATTCTCTCGGCGGACTCCGTAAGCGGACTTCGAAACATAACGCCACACTAAGCTATTGATTACTCTCGTGTCCCTTATGATCGCAAAGTTCGCTCCGAGGTTGCCGCAGATTGCGGCGAACTTTGCGATTGGGACACTAGAAGATGGAAGATGTCAGCGTGCGCAAAGGTTTACGCCACCCTTCTACAACTGGAGCCGAATGATTCTCCAGCACATCGGCGTCGCGGCCGGGGATAAGCCCGGGATTTGACCGCGCAAGGCTGCATCAGGCCGATTTCTTCTTCGGCCCTTTGTGTAAGGGTTTGGCATCCTTGGTCGCCACTTTGTCGAAGCGCGGCAGGTCATC
>JANXRM010000250.1 GCA_025353015.1 Hyphomicrobiales bacterium | reverse complement strand
TGGATTGGCAGACCGGGGCAAGAGCGCTCGCGCCCCGGATCGGAGCCCCGGACTCCCACGCCAAGGGCTGGGACGGAACTGTCCGGCGTCGTGCGTGGGACCACCCGCGGCGGCAAAAATTCACCCGGTCACGTGCGGCAGGGCGGCCTTGCCGCAGCCAAGTCACAAAAGGTTCTCGGCGGTTACGCCGCCCTGTGCCTGGATTTGATGTGAGAACTCCGAGCGGAAACGCTGCGGGGGGATTGGGCGTGGACAGGGGGCCTGGCTTCAGCCTGGCACCGCGGGGGAAACGAGCGCGGCCCGCGCGAACCATCGTCAGCAGCCTTGATCGCAGGCCGTGATCCGGTGCAGTTTCGCATCAATGATCGTCAGCGATGGTGGAGGACGTGATGCCGGCAAATGCGGACAAGGCTGCGAATTTCGAGGCGCTGCACGTCGGCCAGGAAGCGTCGATCTCCCGAACCGTGACAGAACAAGACATCCTCGCGTTCGCCGAGGTGACCGGCGACAAGAACCCCGTTCACCTCGACGCGGCATACGCAGCCAAAACGATGTTCAAACAGCGCATCGCGCACGGCATGCTGTCGGCCGGCTACATCTCGGCGGTGTTCGGCATGGAATTGCCGGGACCGGGCGCGATTTATGTCTCGCAGACGCTGAATTTCAAAGGCCCGGTCAAGATCGGCGACACGGTCGTCACGACGGTCAAGGTAGCCGAACTGATCGCGGCCAAACACCGGGCACGGTTTGAGTGCACGTGCTCGGTCGGCGGTAAGGTCGTGCTGGACGGCGAGGCGGTGCTGATGGTGCCGGGGAAGAAGTGAGGTTGAGGGATCAGGGATCAGGAACCGGAGATCAGGGTCGAGGTAAGGCTCGGCGGAGGGGCAAGTGAGGCACGAGGGACAAAATAGGGACAAGGGACGAGGGACGGGATAAAACCATGTCCCTGATCCCTAGTCCCCCCTGATCCCTAGTCCCTGATCCCAGGTCCCTCACTCCATGCATGTCTTCCACGGCTACGATCACGTTCCCAAGGCTCTGCGCGGGGCAGCGCTCGCCATCGGCAATTTCGACGGCGTGCATCGTGGGCATCAGGCGTTGCTGGCGCGGGCGCGCGAACGGGCCGCGGCTTCGACGCGACATGGCACGTCGCATCTGGCGGGCGCCATCGTCTTCGAGCCGCATCCGCGCGAGTTTTTCCATCCCGACCGGCCGCATTTCCGCCTGACCTCGCTCGCCCAGAAGCTCAGTTTGTTCGAGCGTTATGGGCTAGATATGGCCGTGGTTCTGCCGTTCGACCAGAAGCTGGCCGCCCTTTCGGCCGACGACTTCATCGAGAAGGTGCTGGTGGCAGGGCTCGGCGTCCGCCACGTCGTCGTCGGCTACGATTTTTACTTCGGCAAGGGCCGTTGCGGCAACGCCGAACACATGCGTAAAGCCGCGGCCGAACTTGGTTTCGGCGTCAGTATCGTTCCGCCGGTGGCCGACAGCGGCGAGGTCTTCTCGTCCAGCGCCATTCGCGCCGAGATCGCCCAGGGCGACGTCAAGGGTGCGGCCGAAATGCTGGGTCATTGGTGGCCGATCCGCGGCACGGTCGTCGGCGGCGCCAAGCGTGGTACGGGTATGGGCTATCCGACCGCCAACATTGTGCTGCCGCGCACGACGACGTTGGCGCACGGCATCTATGCCGTCTTCATCGACGTCCAGGGCAAGACGCACAAGGGTGCTGCTTATCTCGGCACACGGCCGACGTTCGACAGCGGTCCGCCGGTCCTCGAAATCTTCCTGTTCGACTTCGACGGCAACCTCTATGACCGCGAAATCGAGGTGTCGTTCGTCAATTTCATCCGCGGCGACGGCCGCTTCGAGGGCATGGAAGCCTTGAAAAAGCAGATGGACGAGGATTGTGCCAAGGCGCGGGCCGCGCTCGATGCGGCTAAACCGTCGGGCCCTGAAATCGCCTGATGTTCGCGGCTTCGCGGCCCAAATCGGACATTGAATTTGTGCGCCGCGCCCCCTAAAACGAGCGTCATGCAGAATACGTCGGCCAAATTACAGTATTCGTCGCGTCGCATGTCCTGGGTCGCGCGGCGCCGGATAGCACGAATTATTAGCCCGGCTGCCTGAGGGCGCCGGATTTAATGCCATGGCGAACGACCATGACGAACTGCCGTGCCCGGATCATTGCCGGCGACTTTTCCCCACACGCCCGATCAGACGTAACATGTCAGACGTAGCATGTCAGACGTAACATGCGTCGATCCCAAACGCTCGAGAACACCAAATCATGACCGATCATACGCAGGCCGCCAAACCGGCTGATACCGCCGGCGCTACATCAAACGGCGCCAATAACACAGGTGCGCGCGATTGGGGCCAGACGCTGTTCCTGCCCAAAACCGATTTCCCGATGCGCGCCGGTCTCCCCGCCATGGAGCCAAAGCTGCTCGAGCGCTGGCAACAAATCGGGCTCTACAACAAGCTGCGGGAGGCGGGCAAAGGCCGGGCGAAATTCACGCTGCACGATGGCCCGCCTTACGCCAACGGCAACATTCACATCGGCCACGCGCTGAACAAGATTCTGAAGGACCTCGTGACGCGCTCGCAACAGATGCTGGGGTTCGACAGCAACTACGTGCCGGGCTGGGATTGCCACGGCCTGCCGATCGAATGGAAGATCGAGGAGGATTATATCGCCAAGGGCAAGGCGAAGCCGAACCTCAAGGACCCCGTGGCGATGAAGGCATTCCGTCAGGAATGCCGCGCATTTGCGGAGCATTGGCTGAACGTCCAGCGCGCGGAGTTCAAGCGTCTGGGCGTGGAGGGCGATTGGGATCATCCCTATACGACGATGACGTTTCCCGCCGAAGCGCAAATCGCGCGCGAGCTGATGACGTTTGCAGCGACGGGGCAGCTTTACCGCGGCTCCAAGCCCGTCATGTGGAGCGTCGTCGAGAAGACCGCCCTCGCCGAAGCCGAGGTCGAATATCACGACTATCAGAGCGATATGGTCTGGGTGAAGTTTCCGGTGGTGCGGCAAGCAGGTGGCTCTCGCTTGACGCCTGATTGGCTCTTCAACCGCGCCAGTGTCGTCATCTGGACTACGACGCCATGGACGCTTCCAGGTAACAGAGCGATCTCGTTCAACAACAAGATTAACTACGGCCTCTTTGAGATCGTGAAAGCCCCAGAAAATAATTGGGCCAGAGTAGGCGACAAGATCATCTTGGCTACCAAACTCGCTGCCGATGTAATGAAGGCCGCGAAGATTGAAGCAGATGGCTACAAGCAAATCCACAATGCGTCCGCTGCAGACGTTGCATCATTTCTCTGCGATCATCCGCTGAAGCATTTCGGCCCCGGTTACGATTTTAAGGTTCCACTTCTCGATGGCGATCACGTCACGGACGATGCGGGAACAGGTTTCGTCCACACCGCGCCCGGCCACGGCCGCGAGGACTTCGACATCTGGACGGCGTCGACGCGCCTGCTGCAATCGCGCGGCATCTCGCCCGAAATCCCCTACACCGTCGATGAGAACGGCGCCTACACCAAGGACGCGCCGGGCTTTGAAGGCGAGCGCGTCATCACCGACACAGGCTCGAAGGGCCGGGCCAACGACGCCGTCATCAACGCGCTTGCAGCAGCCGGCATGATGGTCGCGCGCGGTCGCCTGAAGCATCAGTACCCGCACTCCTGGCGCTCCAAGAAGCCTGTCATTTTCCGCAACACGCCGCAGTGGTTCATCCACATGGACAAGGCGATCCCGCATATCGAGAAGGTCGCGGCACGGCCGCGTGCGGCGTCGGGCGCTGGCCACAACCAAGCCTCGCCGCGCACCCTCCGCGAAGCCTCCCTCCAATCCATCCGCGAGACGGAGTGGGTGCCGGCGTCGGGTGAAAACCGCATCCGCGGCATGATCGAGGCCAAGCCCGATTGGGTCGTGTCGCGCCAACGCGCGTGGGGCGTGCCGATCACGGTGTTCGTCCGGAAGGGCAGCAACGACATCCTGCGCGATCCCGAGATCGATGATCGCATCTACGACGCCATGAAAAAAGAAGGCGCTGACGCCTGGTTCACGGACGCCGACGGTGCGCGCTTCCTCAAGAGCCCAACCAAACTGGCGCCGAAAGGTTACGATCCCACGGCTTACGACAAGATCAACGACGTGCTCGACGTCTGGTTCGATTCAGGCTCGACGCACAGCTACGTGCTCGACGACAAGGAGCATTTCCCGGGGCTCTACGGCTTCAAGCGCGTCGTCGACGGCGGCCGCGACCGCGTCATGTACCTCGAAGGCTCGGACCAGCATCGCGGCTGGTTCCATTCCTCGCTGATCGAGTCCTCGGGCACGCGCGGCCGAGCACCCTTCGACGTCGTGCTGACGCACGGTTTCTGCCTCGACGAGAAGGGGCAGAAGATGTCGAAGTCGGTCGGCAACGTCGTCGCGCCGCAGGACGTCATGGCGAAATCGGGTGCGGATATTCTGCGCCTGTGGGTGGCCGCGTCCGATTATTCCGACGACATTCGGATCGGCAAGGAGGTGCTAAAATCGTTCGAGGACGGCTACCGCAAGATCCGCAACACCCTGCGCTGGATGCTCGGCACGCTGGCGCATTACGACGTCAAGCACCACGTCGCGGCAATCGACATGCCCGAACTCGAGCGGCTGATGCTGCATCGCCTCGCCGAACTCGACGGCACCGTGCGCAAGGCCTACGCCGAGTACGATTACAAGCGCGTGGTCGCGCACCTCTCGCAGTTCATGAACACCGAGCTGTCGGCGTTCTACTTCGACATCCGAAAGGATGCGCTCTATTGCGAAGCGCCGTCGAGCGCGAAGCGGCAGGCGGGGCTGCAGTGCGTCGAGCATATCTTCCGCTGCGTTACGGTCTGGCTGGCGCCGATCCTCGTCTTCACATCAGAGGAATGCTGGCTCGCGCGCTACGGCGATGCCACGTCGGTGCATCTGGAAACGTTTCCAG
>JANXRM010000042.1 GCA_025353015.1 Hyphomicrobiales bacterium | reverse complement strand
CCCCGCCGCCATGGCATCCGCGTTTCGCAGCGGCGTCGAGGCCGGACGCACCGCCTATGAAGCGGGCCTGATGGAAGCCCGCGACTTCGCCTCCCCTTCCACTCCAGTCATCGGGACACCGTTCTGGCATGCCGTATCCTGATCGCTCCGCGTATCCTGATCGCTTTTATCCTGTGGACGTTGTCGAAAACGGTGAGTTCGCCCTTGCCGCCCGGTTCTGGGAACCGTTTTGCCAAGCCCTCGACGCTGATAAAGTTGGCGCTCATGTCAGCTCCTATTCCGCGTAGGAGACGGCGCGCTGCAGCCGCCCCATGAGCTGATCGAGAATCATGCCGACAAGGCCGATCAGAAGGATCGCGTTGATGACATTGGTGATCGACAGATTATTCCATTCGTTCCAGACGAAATAGCCGATGCCGGTGCCACCGACGAGCATCTCGGCCGCGACGATGACAAGCCAGGCGATGCCGATCGAAATGCGCATCCCCGTGAGGATCGTCGGCGCGGCTGCCGGCAGGATCACGCTGAAGGCGGTGCGACCGGGCGTCAGCTCCAACGTCTTAGCGACATTGATCCAGTCCTTCCGCACACTGGCGACGCCGAACGCCGTGTTGAGCAACATCGGCCAGAGCGAGCAGATGAAGATCACGAAGATCGCCGAGATCGCGCTGTCCTTGATCGTGTAGAGCGCCAGCGGCATCCAGGCGAGCGGCGAGATGGGTTTCAGGATCTGGATGAACGGATCGAGTGCGCGGTTGATCAACGGCGACATGCCGATCAGGAAGCCGAGCGGGATCGCAACCAACGCCGCCAGCAGATACCCGCCGAGCACGCGCGCGATGGAATAGGCGAGTTGGATGCCGACTCCCTTGTCGTTCGGCCCCTTATCATAGAAGGGATCGCGCAAATGCTCCCACAGCTTGGCAGCAACATCGAGCGGCCCTGGCACCGCCGATTTGCCCGTCGTCGCCGAGGCGCCAAGGAGTTTTGCATACTCCGGATCGAGCTTTTGCGTCGTCCCGACACCTTGCACGGCCATGTGCCAGCCGAGCAGAAATGTGAACAGCAGCAGCGCCGAGACGATACCAGCCCGCAACCGAAGTGACAGCGTCACGGGATCAGCTCCTCTTGATCGCGAAGCTGTTGATGTACTCCTCGGGTTTCTCTGGATCGAAGGGCTTGCCCATGACAGAGAACGTTTTCGTCGTGGCCGTCGGCGGCGTCAGGCCGGCTTCCTTCATGAGCCGCACCGCATCGGTCGCGAGATAGACCTGCGCGGCGATCGCCTTGTAGTCGACGTCGCCCTTGATCTGGCCCCACCGCTTCATCTGCGTCAGGATCCAGATGGCGAAGCTCTGCCACGGCATCGGGTCGAAATCGACGCGGTTCGGGTCTTTCTTCACGGAGCCGAGGCCGTCGGCGTAAGTGCCGGTAAGGATCTGCTCGAGCACTGTTTCCGGCTGATTCAAATAATTGGCCGGGGCGATGGCGGTGGCGATCTGCTTGCGATTTTCAGCTTTCGACGCGAAGGCCGTGGCCTCGATGATGGCCTTCAGCAGCGCCGCATAGGTGTTCGGCATCGTCGTCACGAATTCGCGCGAGGCAGCGAACGCGCAGCAAGGGTGGCCGTCCCACAGCTCCTTCGACAGGATGTGGATGAAGCCGGCGCCGTCGTAGACCGCACGCTGGTTGAAGGGATCGGGGCCGAGGAAGCCGTCGATGTTGTCGGCGCGCAAATTGGCAACCATTTCCGGCGGCGGCACCGAGCGGATCTGCACGTCCGTATCGGGATCGAGACCAGCCTCGGCCAAGTAGTAGCGCAGCAGATAGTTGTGCATCGAAAAGTCGAAAGGCACCGCGAACTTGAAGCCCTTCCACTGCTTTGGGTCGCGCTTGTCTTTGTGCTTGATCGACAGCGTGATCGCTTGGCCGTTGATGTTCTCCACCGCCGGCATCGTGTAGGGCACCGGGTTCGAGCCGACTCCCATCGTAATCGCCAGCGGCATCGGCGATAGCATGTGCGCGGCGTCGTATTCCTTGTTGACGGTCTTGTCGCGAATGACCGCCCAGCCGGCTGTCTTGATGACTTCGACGTTCAAGCCGGCCTTGGCGTAAAAGCCCATGGGCGACGCCATGATGATCGGCGTCGCACACGTGATCGGGATGAAGCCGATCTTCAGATCCTTTTTCTCCGGTGTCGCGGTCTGCGCGAAAAGGTCGGTGGCAGTTGCGATCGGGAACAGCGAAGCGATGGCGGCAGCGGCAGTGGATACGCCGACGGCCGAAAGAAAGGCGCGCCGCGTCACGTCATGCGGGAAGATGGCCCGCACCACGGCGGACTCGACGACCCGTTGCAAGCGCTGGTCCTGTGATCGCACGTCGGCATCATGGGCGTGCTGCGTCGCATGATCGCCGCACGTACAACCGTTGCGCCCTAATGCGGAACCACCATCAAATGGATTCTTGAAGCTCATATTCCCCCCGGTGCACGCTTGTTGGGCAGACCGACACCGACGCGGCGTTGGCGAACCGGCGGCTGATCGTTTTGGTTAATGAGGTGCAACCAGCGTGCCACATGCACACAACGAGAAATTTACACGCTTTATCAGACTATTAACAGGCAGCAGCCAGATCGCGGCTTGAATCAATTGATCGTTTTTTGTGCAACCCGCCACAAAAGCAATCACGCCTGCAGCAATTCAAAATAACAGCCTGCCAAATGGGCAGTGCCGATAGGCCGAAGCCGTTCATGTGCGTTGACGCCGAATATCCGCCTCGCGCACGACCAACGTGCCCACCACCAACGTGCCCACCACCGACATGCAACGACAGCCCACGAGATCATCAAGGGCGTTCGTGGGCTCCAGCGCGAATTCGAATCGCGCGGGGCAACCGAACGGCCCTGACCCGAGCGACATGGCTACCGGCCCGATACCGGCACGGACGCCCCTGGCCTCACTCAGATCCAATGTGGTGCGTTGCCTCGCACCAATCGTACCGGGGTTCCGCTGACGCGATTGAATTCTCCGACGACTCATGAAATAAAATAAATCAGCTGCTCGGAGAATAATTTGGCAAAACCACTGCAATTGCGAGTGCCACCAGCTCCTGCGGTTCATTCAAGTCTGAAACGATCAGTTGATGCGTGCGTCTATCAAGCACCGATCGCGACCTCAAACTGATGGCTCGAAGCATGAAGGCACACGTTTTAGTCGGTTTTCCCGTCGACCGTTCTTTGTTCGGCATTCCCTCTGATAGCTCACCAGTTACAATCAACGGCCGGCCGTTACCTCGAAGCCACTCCGCACTAGCCGACGTGGATTGTGTTTGCTTCGCAACTCTGTTTGTATTCGCAAGGATGCTCGGCCTGATTTCGCTTCAGGCCCGCGTTGCTATCGAAGACGGTGCAGCCCCGAGACGTTACTCCGTTGACATCGCGCCTGAAGCCACGCTCGCTGAAGCATTTTCGTCACTCCGCAGCGATAGCGCTTCTATGCCGTGCCCGGAAATCGATCTGATGGTCGCGGCCTCGGCGGACGCCGGCACCGGGCCAAACACGCTTTGCTTGCAGCTTGGTACCGAGCACCTCGTGTTGTCGCTCACATTCGACCCGGCCCAGATTGCCCGCCTGTCGGCTCAGGATCTCCTGGAGAAGATCGGCGTCGTTATCGAGGCGCTCCGCGCGAGCCCGGGACTGCGTTGCAGCGCCCTGGACCTCTCGACCGAAACGTCCCGGACGATCATCCCCGACATGTCACGCGCAATTCTCGCGCAATCCTACGAATTCGTCCCGAAGACATTCTTCAACGTCGCCGCCCAATATGGTGATCGTCCAGCGATTGCGAGCGATGCTCAAAGCTACAGCTACCAAGATCTTGCTGCCTCCGTGCGCATGCTTGCAGGCGAGCTTCTCAAATCTGGAATGCAGACAGGCGACGTCGTCGCTGTCTCAGGCGTCAGCAATTTCGGCATGCTGGCCAGTGTCTTGGCCGTCCTGTCCGCTGGCGGCATCCTGGTTATTGTCGACCGGGGATTGCCCTGGGATCGCCAGCAGCAGATCGTCGAGCTTTGTCGGCCAAGCCGGCTGATCGAGGTCGTCGCGAAGGGCAGCGCGGATCGCGGTGCCCAGAACACGATTTACACAACCGACTGGCCTGACCGGTCGGAAATGTCGGGTCGCGTCAATGCGGCCCTGCCCGCGATCAATATCTCGCCCGACGCCAGCGCCTACGTCTTTTTTACCAGCGGCAGTACTGGTCTGCCCAAAGGGGTACTTGGTACGCATCTCGGTCTCGCGCATTTTCTCGATTGGCAGCGCTCGCGGTTTCCCATCGGTCCGGGCGACCGGACGGCGCAGCTGACGGCCCTCTCCTTCGATGTCGTCCTGCGCGATATTCTGTTCCCACTGACCAGCGGTGCCTGTGTCCATATCCCCCGGCGCGGGTTGCTGCTCGACGCGCCGCGCATGCTTGCATGGCTGGCGAAAACAAAAATTACCGCCATGCATTGTGTACCGTCCTTGATGAAGGCATGGCTGCACGCGCATGCAGAGGGAAAGCCCTTTCAGTCCGTCCGCTTTATTTTCTTTGCCGGCGAACCCCTGACCGACGGTCTGCTCAATCACTTTTTTATGCTCGCTGGTCCAGTTACGCGCGCCATCAATCTCTACGGCCCAACGGAGACGACACTCGCAAAACTGGCCTGCCCGATCGACCGCATCGAACCCGGCGTCCAGCCCATCGGCACGCCGCAGCCCGGCGTCGACGTGATGGTCTTCCGCGACCGCCGCACCGCATGCGGGTTGTGGGAAGTTGGCGAAATCGCAATCCGGACACCCTACCGGTCGAAGGGATACTTCGCCAACGACGAGCAGACGCGGCAGGCGTTCGTGCCGAACCCACTGCGCGATGATCCCGCCGATGTGCTCTACCACACCGGCGATCTCGGCCGTTATCGGTCGGATGGAAAGCTTGAAATTTTCGGCCGCATCGACGCGCAGATCAAAATTCGTGGCGTTCGCATCGAGCCCGCGGAAATCGAGGGCGCGCTGCTGAAAGACCCGCGCATCGCGGACGCCGCAATTACGACCCGCGCCGGCGCGAACGATGAAAAGATCTTGTTGGCGCTCGTCGTTCCAAAAACGCTGCTGGCGACGGGCGATCATCAGGCGTTTGGTGCCAAAGTCAGGGACGATCTGAAGACCAAGCTGCACGCGGCCATGGTGCCGGCGCGCGTCGTCGTCGCCGACCGAATTCCCTATCTGCCAAACGGAAAGCTGGATCGCAAGACGATCAACGCGATGGACTTGGATGTCAGGGGGCAGCCGAGCGCCATCAGCCGGGATATTGCCGGTTTCAATGCGCGCGCGAAGCAGCTTGTCGACGGCGTCGAAGAGGCCCTCAATGCTCCGATCGATGACTTCGACAAGTCGTTCATCGAACTGGGGGGCGACTCGCTGTCCTATGTCCGCGCTTCGATCCTGCTCGAAGAGCTTCTGGGAACGCTTCCGGATGGTTGGGCCGAACGGCCGCTGTCAGAATTTATAAATCTCCTGGAAACTCCCGCGCCGCCTCAGGCGCGTTCGCCGTGGGTCAAATTCGACGTGACGTTGCTGTTCCGAGCCGTCGCCATCGTCTTGGTCGTGATCAGCCACATCAAGGAGCTATCGTTCATAATGGCGACATCGACGCTGTTCGTGGTCTCCGGAATGAATTTCGCGCGCTTCCTGCGGCCGGCTCTGGTGCAAACCGGCGACCTCAGGCCGACGCTCAAATTGATTATGAAATTCGCGATCCCCGCCGGGTTGTGGCAAGCATTGCGCTCGTTTCACTTGCACGGGCTATGGCTGCCCGATCTCTTTCTGCTCGGCACGTTCTTTCCCGACGCGACGAACCCGCATCTCACCTTGTGGTTCCTTGATGTCCTCGCCGCCAATCTCGTGTTGTTGGGTTTGATTGGAGCAGTTGTCGCCTGGTTCCATCGTGGTACGCGAGCCGACGGGACGGCATCGCCAAATACGTCAGCAACCACGTTTGGTAAGGACTTGTGCTGGTTGTTCGTTGGTCTCGGTTTGGCGTTTACGCAAGTCAATGTCGGGTGGGGAGACGGCGTGGTCGGCCAAACCAGCGTGGCGCCATTCAAGTGGTTCTGGATGCTGGCGCTTGGCATACTGATGACGCAGGCTGATAACCTCGCGAGGAAGGCGATACTTTCGCTGCTGCTCGGTGGGCTGGCGGTCGCGACCTATTCGGGTATCCCCCAATTGGCAGCTCCACTTGCGCAGCTCGATGAATTCTTCTTCGCGTCGGTGCTGTTGATGATTTGGGTGGCCCGTTTGCCGGTGCCGCGCGTCCTGCAGACGCCGCTCTCCATCGTCGCCGCTTCGACCTTGTTCATCTACATCGTCAATTATTCCGTCATCAATCATTTGATGCCGAAGCTTGGCTTGGGCGATCAGTGGACCCTTTGCGTCATCGTTGCAGTGGCCGTCGGTATCCTCGCCAAAGCGATGTGGGACAAGATCGTTACCCAGGCACGCGCTTGGAAACGCGCGCCTGGTCGCGCGGAAGCAGTCGCAGAGATCTAAGCGAGCGCCCGGGCATACCGACGTGGGAAATTTGTGGCCCAATGTCGGCGGCTCTACGTTGAGGTGGCGCTCCTCCTTGACTGCCCCTCAATAGCTTCGGGGCATGCCGAGAATGTTCTGGCCGACGTAGGCCAGGATCATGTTGGTCGAGATCGGCGCCGTCTGGTAGAGGCGGCTTTCGCGCCATTTGCGCTCGATGCCATACTCACGTGCGTAGCCAAACCCACCGTAGGTCTGCAGGCACGCTTCCGCGGCTTTCCAGGCGGCGTCGGCAGCCAGCATCTTGCCCATGTTGGCCTCAGCACCGCAGTCGCGGCCAGCCTCGAATAGGGCAGCACCCTTGTGCACCAGAAGTTCGGCGGCCTGCAGCTCGGCGTAGGCGCGCGCGATCGGGAACTGCACGCCCTGGTTCTTGCCGATGGGATTGCCGAAGACGATGCGCTCCTTGGCGTAGTCGGTGGCTTTGCGGATGAAGAACTTGGCGTCCCCTAAGCACTCCGCCGAAATCAACAACCGCTCGGCATTCATGCTGGAGAGGATGTACTTGAAGCCCTGTCCCTCCTCGCCGATCAGCGCGTCGGGCGGCACCTCGAGATTGTCGAAGAACACCTCGCAGGTGTTGTGGTTGATCATGGCGTCGATTTTCTTCATCTCGACGCCACGGCCCTTGGCCTCGCGCAGATCGACGAGAAACACGGAGAGGCCGTCCGTGCGGCGCTTGACTTGCTCGACCGGCGTCGTCCGGGCCAGCAGCAACATCAGATCGGAATGCATGACGCGGCTGGTCCAGACCTTCTGGCCGTTGACAACGTACTTGTTGCCGCGCTTCTCGGCCTTGGTCTTGAGCTGCGTCGTGTCGGATCCGGTGGTCGGTTCGGTGACGCCGAAGGCCTGCAGTCGAAGTTCGCCCGAGGCGATGCCGGGCAGGTACTTTTTCTTCTGCTCGTCCGAACCGTGCTTGAGGACCGTGCCCATCGTGTACATCTGAGCGTGGCAGGCGGCCGCGTTGCAGCCCGTCTCGTGAATGGTTTCGAGCACCGCGCAACCGGCCGACAGCGGCAGGCCGGAGCCGCCGAACTCTTCGGGAATGAGGCAGCCGAGATAGCCGGCCTCTGTCAGCGCATTGACGAACGCGGTCGGGTATTCGGACGCTGCATCGAGCTTCATCCAGTAGTCGTTCTGGAACTTGTCGCAGACTTGGCGCACGCCCTCGCGGATATCGTTCCACTGGGGCTCGATCGGCATGCAGAGCGTGGCGTCGGAACTCGTGTCGGTCATGGGGGGGAAACTCCGGATCGAGGGCAACGTCCGATCTCACTATCTCATGAACGGCGTGCCCAGCAAAATGCGCCTCCTCTTTACGTCGGCCGCCGCCCCTGTGTCCAGTAAACGGGGTCTATCCGTCAGCCCCGCGAGGGAAGGGAAACCTGTCATTGACATGCGCTATTTCGCGCGTGCCTTCCATGCGCTGCGCCTATTGCTGCGATAGCCAATCGGTATTTCAAACCCTCCGGCCAAAGCTCTACGTCTCTCGTGGCCGGGTCCTATTGCACGCGGCTGGTGCCGCCCACAAGCCATCGCGGCTTCAGAAACATCCTAAGGGAGCAGTTACAATGCGCAATGTCGTCCGCACAATCGCCGCCACAACCGCACTCGGAGCCCTCTTGGCCCTGTCACCTGCCTTCGCGCAGCAGGCAGCGTTCGATGGCAAGAAATTCTTCGACGAACTCAGCGCCCGCAGCGTGAGCATGCCAGCAGGCTTCGACAGCAAGAAGTTTTTCGACGAATTGTCGGCAAAGAGCGTCAGCTCTGGCAAAAAATTCGATTCGAAAACCTTTTTTGACGAGCTCCAGAGCCGAGGCGTCAAGGTGCCGGCCAGCTTCGACGGAAGCAAGTTCTTTTCGGATATCGCGACGACGGGCGGGGCCATGCCGCCAATGGTCGACATGAACATGAAGAATTAATCGCAACCAGATCGCACGCTGTCGTGGTTCGTGCCGGCCAGCTCTTGGCCGGCGCAAACCGGCGGCGGCGTGTGCCTAATGCATCGCGAAAGGCACCGAGAGATGCGCAGTTCACGTGTCATAGTGGCAATCGTCTTCATCTGCATTGCCGGCTTCACGAGCACCGTGCTGTTGGCACAAACGCGCGAGCCTCGCAAAGTAACGACCCCGGCTGCCGCCGAGGCACCCCGTTCAATGGCCGATCTGGCGCAGATATCGTTCGCCGGTGTCCTCGCGCGCGCCATTCCTTCGGTCGTCACGGTCCGAGTCACGAGCGAAGACCCGGTTCCAGTCGAGCTGCGACCGGGCGACGGATTAGAAACGGTTGCCAAGCCGCAAACGCGCCTTTCGCGCTCGGGTGGCTCGGGTGTCATCATCGATGCGGCCAACGGCCATATTCTCACCAACAACCACGTCAGCGAGCGCGCGATCCAGATCGAGGTTGTCCTCTCGGACGGTCGCTTGATGCCGGCGCGGCTCGTCGGCCTCGATGTCGGCGCTGACCTCGCCGTCATCGAAGTTGCGGATCGCCGCCTGCAGGCAATTCCGATGGGCGATTCCGACAAGGTTCGTGTCGGCGACGTGGTGCTTGCGATCGGCAATCCATTCGGCCTCGAGGGTACGGCTACGATGGGCATCGTCAGCGCCAGCATGCGCAGCGAGGTCGGGCACGAGGCATTCGAGGACTTTTTCCAGATCGATGCCGTCGTCAATCCCGGCAATTCCGGTGGCGCCCTGGTCAATACGCGTGGCGAACTCATCGGTATCAACACTGCAATCGCCGGGACATCCGGCAATGTCGGTATCGGCTTCGCGATCCCGATCAACATGGCGCGCATCGTCAAAGGCCAGATCGTGCGCTACGGACACATGCGGCGCGGCGCACTTGGGCTGATAGTCGAAGACCTGTCATACGAGCGGGCCGCAACACTTATGTCGGGCACCAATCGCGGCGCCGTAGTGACCGCGGTCGTGCCGGGCTCGCCAGCTGCCCTTGCCGGGATCGTGCCTGGAGCGATTGTTACGGAAATTGCGGGCAAGCCGGTACGCGGTGCCGCCGAGTTCAAGACCCGTGTGGTGACCGTTCCTCTCGGCACCGAGCTGTCGCTGGTCCTACGGAGCGAAGGCCAGGACAGGCGCTACATCCTAGCAACAGCAAAGGTATTGGAAACTGGCCCGGAGCATACTCTGACTGCAGCGGACGGCGGATTGGCCGGGTTGACAGTGACCGACATTGCACCCGGCAATCCATTGTTTGGCGAGCTCCGTGGCGCCCAGGTCGTTCGCATTGCAAGCGGTAGCCACGCGGCCCAGGTGGGTTTGCAAACTGGCGACGTGATCGTCGGTATCGACAATTTCGACATTCGGCAGACCGAGCATCTTTTCCGGTATGCCGAGCGCACCGGTATGAGCTATCGATTGAAGTTGCAACGCAAGGGCGTGGCAGGTTGGCTTCGTGTCGTGCGATGAGGCATCGAAGTCGGCCGCCACATGCTCGCAAAACCGGCCTCCGCCCATTAGTCAAACCTCGGCACCGCTTCATGGAAACGCATGAGATCAGGTATTTTCTCGCTCTGGCGCGCGAACTAAACTTCACTCGAGCGGCAGAAGCAAGCGGCGTCAGCCAACCAGCACTCACGCGCGCCATCCAGAAGCTCGAGGCGGAACTCGGCGGCTCGCTATTCCTGCGCCGGCCCGGTCAGGTTGAGCTGACCCATCTTGGCCGCGAGGTCCTGCCGCAGCTGGAGATGATCGCGAAATCCATGGTCGATGTTCATCGGCGTGCAGAGTCGGTCACGCGGGCCCGCGGCCACTCGTTGCGACTCGGCGTCATGTGCACGGTCGGACCCAACAGCCTTGTCGGTGTGATCAAGCAACTTCATGCGTCTTTGCCAGGCCTCGAACTTTCCATAACCGATGCGAAGTCGCAGGAGATCGTTGCACTCATCGTCCAGGACAAAATCGATGTCGGGCTGGTCGCCTGGCCGCATTACCCCGAAGCTGTATCGGCCGAGCCGCTACATACGGAGCGCTATGCTGTCGCGATGCGCGACGAGGATAGTCTCGCCGGAGGCGCGTTCGTCGAACTCAATCACCTCGCCGGACAGGCCTATATCGAGCATTCCTACGCACTTAACTCCGGCACCTTGTCCGGAAACATGCGAAAAGGCACGGTTTCATTGACGATCTGGTGCATCGTCAGCGGTGCGTGAGCGACCAGTTGCGCGATGGTGCGGGCCGCGATGCGGCCGACGCCCTTGGTTCGGCGACGGTTGTAGCGGAACACGTACTCGTCGAGATAGGCCTGCAGGTATTTCGTG
>JANXRM010000020.1 GCA_025353015.1 Hyphomicrobiales bacterium | reverse complement strand
CCGATCTTTTCTGGCGCTCACGGTTTATTTTCGCCACGTCGGTCCCGACGACGAAGGTAAAATGTGGGACCAGTTATCGTCGCGGCTCAAGGCGATCGTGTCGAAGCCAACGTTGCGGCGGGCCCGCATTCTGGGCGCTGCCATCCGCGCCGCTCATATGCTATCGATTGGTCAACCCGGCATCATCGACGAGACGCCGTTGTCCTATGATGGCGACAAGCTGCGCCTGTCGCTGCCGAAGTTCTATCAGGCGCTCGCGGGCGAGCGTCTCTCCCGCCGCTTCCAGGCGCTGGCCAAGCTGCTCGAGCGTGAGTTCGAAATTCGACTGGTGCGGTAGGTTTGCGCCGAGGTGCCGGACAGCACCGGAGCCCGCCCACATGCACAAAAATCATTCGGCCGCCCGATAAGTCGGCAGGACTTCCGCCTGTCGCGGCGCCATTGTCATCCTTATATCATGTAATATTTTGATTTATCACATAAAAATGTAATATCGCGGATTGGCTTAAAATTTGCATCATATGGTTAAGGTTTCGGCAATTTGGTGCGTCTGCCTGTCATCCAGCCGTCGGCGCCAATTCTTTGTGCAATCAGAAGGACTAGCAATGGCATATCTCGTTCCCTCCGAATTCGTGACCAAGATGGTCGACGCCGGTGAATCCAAGATCTTCATGTCGACGCGAGACACGGTGATCCGCGCTTTCATGGCGGGTGCCATCCTGGCCTTGGCTGCCTGCTTTGCCGTCACGATCAACGTGCAGACCGGCGTTCCGATCGTCGGTGCCGCCCTGTTTCCTGTCGGTTTCTGCATGCTGTATCTACTCGGCTTCGATCTCCTGACCGGCGTGTTCGTCCTGACGCCCCTGGCGTGGCTCGACAAGCGCCCGGGGGTCACCATCAAAGGCATCCTGCGCAACTGGGGGCTGGTTTTCGTCGGCAACTTCCTCGGCGCGTTCACTGTCGCCGTGATGATGTCGATCGTTTTCACATTCGGTTTCAGGACGCCACCCGACAAGGTCGGCCAAGTGATCGGCCACATCGGTGAGGGACGAACGCTGGGTTATGCACAGTACGGCGCTGCCGGCATGCTCACTCTTTTTATACGCGGCATGCTCTGCAACTGGATGGTCTCGACCGGCGTCGTCGGCGCGATGATCTCGACCACCGTCAGCGGCAAGGTGATCGCCATGTGGATGCCGATCATGCTGTTTTTCTTCATGACGTTCGAACATTCGATCGTCAATATGTTCCTGTTTCCGGCGGGACTGATGCTCGGCGGCAAGTTCACGATCATGGACTATCTGATCTGGAACGAAATTCCGACCGTGCTCGGAAACCTGGTCGGCGGTCTGGCCTTCACGGGTTTGACGCTCTACGCCACGCACATCAAGACGGCGCCAAAACGCTTCGTCGACTGAGCGGCGATTGTCGACTATGGAGCCTCATCCGGATGTCCGGGTGAGGCTATGACCGTTTAGACAGCATCAGTATTTGGCGGCAACGATGGCGCGCGATCTCAAGATCTCGATCGGCCAGCACTCCGATAAGGGGCTGAAGGAGACCAATCAGGATTTTCACGGTGCTCTCATTCCCGAGCAGCCGGCGCTGGGGCTAAAGGGCATTGCCGTCGTTCTGGCGGATGGCATCTCCAGCAGTGCCGTGTCCAGCATCGCCAGTGAATCGGCGGTCAAAGGCTTTCTAACGGACTATTACTGCACCTCGGAAGCGTGGTCGGTGAAGACGTCGGCGCAGCGTGTTATCGCCGCCACCAATTCGTGGCTGCATTCCCAGACGCGCCGTAGCAGGCTCGCCGAGGACAAGGACAAGGGCTATGTGTGCACGCTGAGCGTCATAGTCTTAAAGTCGGCGACGGCGCATATCTTCCACATCGGCGACAGCCGCGTTTATCGCGTGTCTGGGCATTCTCTGGAGCAGTTGACCGACGATCATCGCGTTGTCGTTTCAGCGAAGCAGAGCTATCTCGGCCGGGCGCTCGGCGTTAATCCGCAGATTGAAATCGACTACCGGACAGTGTCTCTCGGCGCAGGTGATATCTTCGTCCTGGCGACCGATGGCGTCTACGAGCACATCGCTACCCGCGAGGTCACGCAGGCCATCAAGGCCCACGCCGAAGACCTCGATCGGGCCGCGAAAGTCATCGTCGACGAAGCTTTGCGGCAAGGCAGCCCCGACAATCTAACGGTCCAGATCGTCCGCATTGACGAGGTACCGGATGGCGACGCGAGCGAAGTTCTGGGGCAGGCTGACGAGCTGCCGCTGCCGCCGCTCCTTGAAGCGCGCATGGTTTTCGATGGTTACCGGATCGTCCGGCCGCTGCACAGCAGCAGCCGCAGCCACATCTATCTCGCCGTCGATATCGAGAGCGAGGCGATCGTCGTCATCAAGATCCCGTCGATCGACCTCAGAGGCGATGCGGCTTACCTCAGACGCTTCATGATGGAGGAGTGGATTGCGCGGCGCCTCGACAACGCGCATGTCTTGAAGGCTGGCGCACCGACACGCAAGCGCAGCTACCTCTATATCGTCACCGAATTCGTGGACGGTCAGACGCTCTCGCAATGGATGATCGATCATCCAAGACCTGATCTCGAGACCGTCAGGGGGATCGTCGAGCAGATCGCGCGGGGCGTGCGAGCCTTCCATCGGATGGAAATGCTGCATCAGGATTTGCGGCCAGAGAACATCATGATCGACAAGACGGGAACGGTTCGCATCATCGATTTTGGCTCGACGAAAGTGACCGGGGTAATCGAGGCAGCACCGCGGCTCGATCACGATGCGATCCTCGGTACGCTGCAATATACCGCCCCGGAATATTTCTCCGGCTCTGCGGGGGCGACACGCTCGGATCTCTTTTCGCTGGGTGTCATCACCTATCAGATGTTGACCGGGCGGCTGCCGTATGGCGCCGAGGTTGCGAAAGCCCGGACGAAATCAGCGCAGCGCAAACTGCGGTACGCGCCCGCATCGCTGCTCAATGCTGATGTGCCGGATTGGATGGACCGGACCATTCGAAAAGCCGTTCATCCTGATCCGGCCAAGCGTCACGAAGCGCTCTCGGAATTCACCCATAATCTGCGGCATCCCGATATCAACGCCACCGACCGAGCGACCCCGTTGATTGAGCGCAATCCGTTGATGTTCTGGAAATGCGTGTCACTGACCCTGCTCGGTGTCGTCCTGGTGCTGATCGCGCGCCGTTGAGGCCGCCTGATCCGCGAACGATCCTTGCTGCACAAAAAATGGGGGCCCCGCAAGGCCCCCGAATAGACGACCGTTCGCGAGTTTGACCGGTCGCAAACCTCAGCCAACCGGCATCGTTGCCTTCATTGATGGGCGCTCGTTGAATGCCTTGGCAAAGACTGCCAATTTCGGCCGCGACTTGCGCCAATCGACATGGCCATAACGGAAATCGAACCAGCCGAGTGCGCAAGCAACGGCGATCTGGCCGATCGTCAATGGGCCCGTGAGTTGTGCCGCGTAGGTCGACTCCATGGCGTCCATCGCGCCGTCGATCTTGGCCATCTGGCCGTTGACCCACTCGTTCCACCGCTTGTCCTCTGGCCGCAGCGCGCCCTCATAGCGCAGCAGGATGCCGGCATCGAGGAAACCGTCGGCCAGGGATTCGAGCGTCAAAGCGGCGAACTTGGCCTTAGTATCCGCGGGGGCCAAGTGCGGCGCTTTCAGCGTGTCGATGTAAGCGCAGATGACAGCGCTGTCGAACAGCGCCTGGCCGTCGTCGGTGATCAGGCAGGGCACCTTGCCCAGGGGGTTCTGCGAGGTCAGCGCCGTCTCGCGCTTGATGGGGCTCGCGCCCATGTTGATCTTCTCGATCCGGGCGTCGAGCCCCTTTTCGAGCGCCGTAACCATGACCTTGCGCACGTAGGGCGATGTCGGTGAATGGAAGAGCTTCATGGGGCCTCCTGATGCGATGGGACGTGCTGGATCTGCACACTTTGCCCCGCACTGGCGGCCGTTGCAATGCCATCGCGCGGCAAATAACCCGACACGACGGGCTCCACCGCACCTGATGCGCGGTCGAGCCTAGCCGTTGGCTTCAGTTCAATTCGGTGGAGTTAGTTCAGGCTGCAGCCGAAGCCAGGGGCTGCGTCAGCAAGGCGTGCAACGCATCGCGGCTATTCGAGGTGCGCAGCTTCTCGATGGCCTGTGGATCCCGCAACAGGCGCGAGATCCGAGCCAGAGCCTTGAGATGTTCGGCGCCGGCATGCTCTGGCGCCAGCAACAGGAACATCAGATCGACTGGCTCGTTGTCGATGGCGTCGAACGGGATCGGGTCGTCGAGCCTTGCAAAGACGCTCATGATCCTGTCGAGACCGGCTATCCGCCCATGCGGTATCGCGATGCCCCGGCCGACGCCGGTGGACCCCAGATGTTCCCGCTGGAGGAGCGCTTCCAGGACTGTACGGGCGTCGAGATGCGTGATTTCCGCAGCTCTGGCAGCCAGAAGTTGAAGCGCATGCTTCTTGTTCTTTGCCTTGAGCACGGGAATTACAGCGTCTGGACCTATCAGATCACCAAGATCCATAATTCTGCCCTTCAAATGACTGTCGGCCCCGCCAGTGCAGCGTTCGTTTTGTATCCAACACCGACATGCTTCCAAGTGCCATCACGCCGCACGCGCAAGAGGCGCGCCAGTCAGGCCACAAAAGCTATGAGTCTCGGCCAATAGTCGAGTCACCCGATCAGATATATTGCGTTGACCATCCCGGTCCGCAACACCCTGTTTTTGTTTATCGTTACCCGCTATGGCCTCGGTTGGGCGCATGATCGCCGGTGCTTGGATCTGCAACCCGTAGCCTTCGAGGTTAGACAGACATCATGGAGTAATCATGACAAGATTGCATGCCCAAGACGTTGCTTGCGCGGCCTTCAGGAGGCGTAGGCCCTGAGCGGTTGGGTCATGCGCTTCTCGCGTCGGCGCTGCACCGACGAGGCGATGCGCATCCCTTCCCGGTACTTGGCCACGGTACGCCTTGCGATATCGAT
The DNA here is from genome assembly GCA_025353015.1 of Hyphomicrobiales bacterium. Lineage (GTDB taxonomy): Bacteria > Pseudomonadota > Alphaproteobacteria > Rhizobiales > Hyphomicrobiaceae. The sequence goes on along the minus strand of JANXRM010000020.1, from coordinate 500 downwards.
GCCTTCAGCGCCCAGGACCTCGACAAGCTTGTCATCCGAGAGGACATTAGTGGCGGTCTCGCCGTCGATCAGGGCCTTGATGCGATGGCGGACCGCCTCCGAGGAATAAGCCTCGCCGTCTCCTGCGGACGCAATCGACGATGTGAAGAAATACTTGAGCTCGAAGATCCCGCGCGGCGTGGACATGTACTTGTTCGACGTCACGCGGCTGACGGTCGACTCGTGCATCTTGATGGCCTCGGCCACCGTCTTCAGGTTGAGAGGCCGCAGATGCTGCACGCCATGGGCAAAGAAGCGGTCCTGCTGGCGGACGATTTCTTCGGCGACCCGCAGTATCGTTCGCGCCCGCTGGTCCAGGCTTTTGACGAGCCAGCTGGCGGTTTGTAGGCATTCCATCAGGAATGTCTTGTCTTGCTCGGAATTCGCATTGCGCGAGACGCGAGTGTAATAGACGCGATTGACGAGGACGCGGGGCAGCGTATCGCTGTTGAGTTCGACGA
>JANXRM010000521.1 GCA_025353015.1 Hyphomicrobiales bacterium | reverse complement strand
GGGCGATCTCGGCCAGCCGCGCGGGTTTGCCTTCCCGCAGCAGCACCAGCGCCTTGTCGATCAGCGCCACCTGGATCTTCGCGTCCTTGTCGCCGCTTTTCAGTTTTTTCTCGAGCGGGTTGCGGCGTTTTTCCAGGCTCTCCATGTCGGCGAGCATCAACTCGGTCTCGACCGTCTCGGCGTCGGCCACGGGATCGATGCGGTTCTCGACGTGCGTGATATCCGTGTCCTCGAAGCAGCGCACGACATAGGCCACGGCATCCACTTCGCGGATATGGCCGAGGAACTGGTTGCCAAGGCCCTCGCCCTTCGAGGCGCCACGCACCAGCCCGGCGATATCGACGAACGTCAGGCGGGTGGGGAGGATCTTGGCGGATTTGCCGATCTTCGCCAGCGTATCCAGCCGCTCATCGGGCACGCCGACCTCGCCGACGTTGGGCTCGATGGTGCAGAAGGGGTAGTTCGCCGCCTCCGCCGCCGCCGTCTGCGTCAGCGCGTTGAAAAGTGTCGACTTGCCGACGTTCGGCAGGCCGACGATGCCGCATTTAAAGCCCATGGCTTGCTCCGATCGCATAAGGGATGCAGTAGGGAGGTAGCGAGTAGGTCAAGGTCTTTCGCGGGCCACTCAACGCTGCCCGCTTCCAATTCGCTATTTGCTACTCACTGCCTTCTTTCTTTCGTCCGGCCATCCACCGTTTCAGGTTTTCGGCCAGGGCGTTGCCGCGTTTGGATGCGCGCTCGCCGGCGGGGTGGCGTGCGGACTTGTCCTTCGGCTCCTTCGGCTCGCGTTCGGCCGCAGCGATCGGCTTTGCCTTGGCATCAGCCGCGTGGGCGGCGTCCAACACCCGCGCCACGTCGGTCAAAAAGCGCTCGGTTTCGCCGGCCACAAGCCGCCCCGCGGCTCCTGATATTGCGTCCAGTAGCGGCACGAGCCAAACCCGGTCGGCCTTGGCAAAATCGTTAAGCACCCATTGGGCGACCAATTCTTTGGCGCCGGGATGGCCGACGCCGATGCGCACGCGCACGTAGTCGTTCTCGAGATGCGCCGAAATTGATCGGAGGCCATTGTGGCCCGCGTTGCCGCCCCCCGCCTTGGCCTTGAGCTTGCCCGGCGCCAGATCGATCTCGTCATAAAGCACGATGAGATCGCCAATCGGCACCTTGAGGAAGCGCACGGCCTCCCCTACCGAACGGCCGCTCTCGTTCATATAGGTCTGCGGCTTGAGCAGCATGACCTTCTCGGAGCCGATCTCGCCGTCCGCCGCCAGTCCCTGGAATTTCTTTTTCCAGGGACCGAAGCGATGTACCTCGGCGATCCGGTCGACCGCCATGAAGCCGACATTGTGGCGGTTGCCAGCGTACTTGTCGCCGGGATTGCCGAGCCCGACGAGGAGCTTCATGTGGGGTCCCTTTAATGGGGAAGTAGTGAGTATTGACTTGGGAGTAGGGACTTTGCCCTACTCCCCACGCCCTATTCGCTGCCTTACTTCTTGGCGGCCGGCTTCGCTGCAGCGGCTGGAGCCTTGCCACCAGCTGCGGGCGCCTTGCCGCCAGCTGCTGGCGCCTTGGCGCCTGCTGCCGGAGCGGCTGCGGCCTTGGCGTCGCCGCCGGCTGCTGCCTTGGGATCGGCGCCCGCTGCTGCTGCGCCATCTGCTGCCGCTGCACCGGGTGCTGCCTCTTCGACCTCCTGCTTGACCGCACCCGCGATCGTCGCAATCGTGAAATCGCGGCCTTGGATGACCGTGCGCACGCCCTCGGGCAGCGTCACCGCCGAGATGTGGATCGAGCGACCGATTTCCAGGCCTTCGAGGTTCGCCTCAAAGAACTCGGGGATCTTGTCGGCTGGCGTCCAGACCTCGATGTCACGGCGCACGATGTTGAGCACGCCGCCACGCTTCAAGCCGGGCGACAGCGCTTCGTTGACGAACCGCATGGGGATGCCGATCTTGACGCGGTTGTCGGCGCCGATGCGCTGGAAATCCACATGCAGCGGCAGATCCTTGACCGGATCGAGTTGCACGTCGCGCGGGATCGCCTTCGACTTCTTGCCGTCCACATCGAGTTCGAACACGGTGGACAGGAAGCGGCCTTTGGTGATGATCTTGTAGAGTTCGTTGTGGTCGAGCGCGATCGTCTGCGCGTCCTTCAGGTCGCCGCCGTAAATTACGCCGGGAACTTTACCTGCGCGCCTGACAGTCCGTGCGGCCCCCTTGCCGCCAGTCGGACGTGCCGTGGCGCTGATCACGTTGGCATCAGCCATGACATTGGTCTCCAAATAGGAAATAACCCCGGCCCCCAGGCAATCGGCAAGGGGATCGAGGTGCGAGCGTCGCTCTGGTCCCCGGCCTCCAAGGGTGCGCGCGTGGACCACCTTCGCGAGCCCGGCGGCCCCAGGGCATCCGGCGAGCGCGAAAGATGGCCGTCCTATAGCGGCCCCAAGGGCTTAGGGCAATGGGGAAAGCTGGATGGGAGCGGAGCGGCAAGGACTTTGCATGGGGACGCGGTGGGCAGGGGCGCTCGTCCCCGCTCCCGCCAAGTTGCACCTCCAGCCCGTTGCCGTATCATGGGGCTGCCTCCCTGCTCCCACGTCACATCCAGAGCCGCCATTGACCAACGCGCCGCGCCGCCTGACCGCTTCCGACATCGCGTCGCTCCTGGCGCTGCAGGCTGAGTGCGCCGATGCCGCCACCGTTTTTGCGGCCGCAGCTAATCTTGCGGCCGCCTGTTGCGGCGAGCTCCGCCTCATAACCGTGCTCCGCTATCGCGAAGCCGAAGCCCTGGTCGAGCGCGTCTATTCCAGTGAGCCCGCCTATTCGATCGGCGGCACGAAGCCGCTCGCCCAGTTCCCGCTGAACCATGCCGCGATGTCCCAAGGCCAGATCTTTCACGCCGCCACGGCCGCCGAGGTGAAGGCCGCCTTCGCCGATCACGAGCGCCTGTTCGCTATGGGCATCACGGCCATCCTGAATTCCCCGATCCGGCACGCCGGCCGCCGCCTCGGCACGCTCAACCTGTGCGGCCGGGACGGCCAGTTCGGCCGCTCCGAGATCGACGCCGCACGGACGATCGCGGCCAGCCTCGCGCCCTCGCTGCTGGCCCCGGCAGCTGTTTGAACACGTCCAACGCCCAATTCTATAAATATTTGTCGATTACCCAAAACACATGCGCTAGCATTGTACGCGGATCATTCAGTTCGGGTTCGACTGCAGCTTGCACGTCTGAGTGTCCAATCGCCGGTAGGGGAACGACCGGCACGTGGGGGGAAACCATGAAGTTCGGCATTTTCTATGAGTTGCAGTTGCCCCGTCCCTGGGAAGCCCATAGCGAACTGAAGCTCTTCCAAGACGCACTCGATCAGGTCGAGCTTGCCGACAAGCTCGGCTACGACATGGCCTGGGAGGTCGAGCATCATTTTCTCGAAGAGTATTCACACTCATCGTCTCCCTCCGTTTTCCTCGGCGCCGCCAGTCAGCGCACCAAGAACATTCGCCTCGCGCACGGCATTTTCCAGCTGACGACCAACCATCCAGCCAAGGTCGCAGCGCACGTCGCCAACCTGGATCTCGTCTCCAAAGGCCGCGTCGAATTCGGCATGGGCGAGAGTGCCTCATCGACCGAACTCGAGCCCTTCGACGTCAAGTTCGAGGATAAGCGGGCAATGTGGGAGGATGCCGTCCGCTGCCTGATCCCGATGTTCAAGGATGAGCCCTGCGAATACAACGGTACGCACTTCAAGTTTCCATGGCGCAACGTCGTGCCGAAGCCGCTGCAGAAGCCGCACCCGCCGCTCTGGGTTGCCTGCTCGCAACTCGATACGATCGAGTATGCCGGCCGCCGCGGCATGGGCGCCCTGGGCTTCCAGTTCGTCTCGGCCGACGCCGCCCACGCCTGGGTGCACGCCTACTACAATGCGCTCACGCGCCGCTTGGAAAAACTTGCCGACTACCCGGTCAATCCGAATATCGCGCTGGTCTCCTATTTCATGTGTGCCAAGACCGACGAGGAGGCGCGCCGGCGGGCCGAGGGATTGACGTTCTTCCAGTTCGCACTCCGCTTCTACGGCATGAGCGCCAACCGTGAGCGGCCACGTGCCGGCTCCGTCGACGTCTGGCAGAAGTTCACGGAGTGGAAGAACGCCAATCCGGACGCGGTGCAAACGGCGCTGCGCGGCGGCCTCGTCGGCTCGCCCGATACGATCCGCAAGAAGCTGCGCAAATTCCAGGGGAGCCACGCCGACCAGATCATTCTGCTCAACCAGGCCGGCAAAAATACGCACGAACATATCTGCGAGAGCCTGGAGCTTTTTGCCAAGGAGGTCATGCCGGAATTCCACGCGGCCGAACCCGGCCATCAGGAATGGAAGCGGCAGGTGATGGCGCGGGAGATCGCGCTGGATGAGATCGATACGACGCCGCACAAGGATCGCTTTGGCACGACGCTCGCCAAGGTCGGCCCCGCGCCCGCCAAGGCTGATGCTGCCGAGTAGTCCCCAGGCGGCCCAAGGCGATCACGCTCAATACCAAGCTGCATCCCGGCTTGCGGCAGCCGTTCTGCGACGACTGCAGCGAGCGACAGTAGACGCATACGTGTGACCGAGTAACCGTGTGACCGAGTAACGTACTGTGCAAAACGCGAGTGCGATTGCGTATCGGCGCGACATCGATGGCCTGCGCGGCGTTGCCGTTCTGGCCGTCCTTCTTTGCCATGCGGGCCTGCCGGGCTTTGGCGGCGGCTTCATCGGCGTCGACGTCTTCTTTGTGATCTCGGGCTATCTGATCACCTCGATCATCAAAGCCGAGCTCGACACCAACAGCTTTTCGTTCACGCGTTTTTATGAGCGGCGCATCCGCCGGTTGCTGCCAGCCCTTGCGGTGGTCGTCGCCTTCACGACGCTGGTAAGCCTGCTCATTATGGCGCCAACCGATTATGTGGCGTTCACACCGAGCGTGGCCGCCGTGGCCGGCTTCGTCTCGAATATCTATTTTTGGCGCCAAACCGGATATTTTGCGCCACGTGCCGACGAACAGCCGTTGCTGCATACGTGGTCGCTGTCGGTCGAGGAACAATTCTACCTGCTGTTCCCGGTGCTTACCTATGTCACCCATCGCCACCTCTCGACCCGGATCGCACTGCGGACCTTAATTGCGGTCACGGCACTGATTTCGTTCGCGGCCAGTTGCTATGGCGTGTTTGGACCCAAAAGCGCAACGTTCTATTTGCTGCCGACACGCTGGTGGGAACTCACGGCCGGCGCGCTCCTGGCGCTCCATCCGGATAAGCGGCGACCGCCGGAAAGCTGGCGCCGCCTGCTCAGGGCGGTTGGCTTTCTGCTCATTCTCGGATCGGTTTTTGCATTTGATCCGACGTGGCCTTTTCCGGGGCCACTTGCTGCCATCCCGGTGGCAGGTGCGTGCCTTCTGATCGCGCCGCAATTGCAGCCGTCATCAACGACCTGGACCATCCTCGGACATCCAGCCCTTGCCTTGCCTGGCGTCATTTCATACTCGCTCTATCTCTGGCATTTTCCGTTGTTCGCGTTCGCGCGCCGGCTGTCTTCGGCGAATGGCCATGACGGCAACATTCCAATTCGTGATGCGTGTTTTCTCATCGCCGCCACGTTCGCGCTCGCGTGGCTCTCCTGGCGAACCATCGAGCAGCCGCTGCGGCGATCGCGATCCCGCGTCGCGGCGGGTCCGGCGCTGTTTGCAACTGCCGCCGCGGGGCTTGGCTTTTTTTGCGTCTTGGGTCTGACGTTGGGGTCGGCATCGGGCGTTGCGCTGCTCTACGGCGATCGCGGCCAGCAGTTTATAGCGCTGGCGTCAGAGCTCCGCCAGTTGCGCGACGGCCCTTGCATGTCTCTCGAGGCCAGCCGGCTTTTTACAGATGGCTGCAGGTTTGGCCGCCGCGACGGACGTATAGATCTCGTTTTCTGGGGCGACTCGCACGCGGAAATGTTGCGCCCCGTTCTCGACCGGCAGGCCGTCGCAACCAAGCGTGTTGGCATGATCGCGGGCGTCTTCGGTTGCCCGCCAGTTGTCGGCATCAGCGCAACGAACAGCCCTGCCTGCCGGGCGGCAAACGAGCAGATCCTACGGACAATCCTGACCGACAATGGTGTTCGCGATGTCGTTCTCGCCGCATTCTGGACGGCCTATTTCGATGGAAAAAAACTTCACCACACGGGGGCCTCCTGGCAATTGTCGACCCCTGCGATGCCTTTGCCATTCCAGGCCTCGGAGGCCGAAATCGCGCTCAGGAACGCCAGGATCTTGACGGCCGCATTGCAGAAAACCGTGCGGGAACTTGAACAACACGGGAAGCGTGTTTGGGTTCTCGGACCACTGCCGGAAAACCCATTCGATCCCTGGCCGCGCCATTACGCAAAAATTCTATAGGCTCTTGGCAGCGCGCCGTTCAGGATGGTCGGTGACCGCAACTGGCACCGCGAGGCGTCGGCCATAGATGCCATCCGCGCTACAATCGCGTCGACAAAGGCCGAACCCATCTGGTGGCATGAGCAGTTTTGCCCGGCTGGCGCCTGTCTCGAGGACGTCGACGGCATGCCGCTCTATATGGACGACAATCATCTCAGCCGGCGCGGCGCGCATCACGCTGAAACCGCTTTGCGCCGCCTCTTCAACGACGTACCCGCTCGCAATTGAGCACAGGCACACGGTGAGCGATCGACGCGGCGCGGCGCCAAGCCCGGCTTCGATCCTCAGCGGCGCGTGGTTTCGACCGGCTTCGGCGGCCCAAGAAAACGCACGCCGATTTTGCCCTCGCGACGCCATTTGACTTCACAGGCGACCTGCATGCGGTCCGCCTTCAACACCAGCGTGAATTTCTGCGGCAGATGGTCGAGATCACCGAATTGCGCGATCGTCGACGCCGTGAACGCGATTTGCGCGCCGGTCCCGGACATGTCGGCGACGGTGCAGGGCACAGTGACACGCATATTCTGGAAGGTGATCATTGCCGGGAGCGCCGTCGTCTTACGCTTGGCCCGCCGGTTGTTGGCCGCGGCCGGTTCGGCTGCAGGCTCAGCTGTTATTGCAGCGGCCGGCGCAGCCGCCGGTTCGGCCACTTTGGTGAACCTCGCAGCGCGAGCACGAAGCACATCTTGCGGCGTTTTCGACTGCTCGAGTCGTTCCGCAAGAGCTCTCGTGCGATTTACCAAGGTCATGACCACACCCGACAACGCGACCCGCCCGCAAAATTGCGGACTAGTCGACATTATCGGCAACCGCTTAAGCCCGGGTTAAGGCCGAGGCTAACGCCCTGACCAAAGCAGAGCGTTCATCCCATTCGCCGGTAGCGGATGCGGCCGCCCGTGAGGCTTTCGGCGGCCGCCATGATCGCATTCGAATCAAGACCATAGTGCGCATAAAGCTCGGTCAGTGATCCCGACTGGCCGAAGTGATTGACACCAAGGGCGCGCACGCGATGACCGTGCACGCCGCCGACCCAGGACAATGTCTCGGGATAGCCGTCGCAGAGCGTGATGATACCGGCGTCCCGGGGCAACTCTGCAAGCAAGGTCTCGATATGCGCCGTTTTGTCAGCCAAGCCTTGCTCGCGCGCGCTTTGCGCCCCATGCCAGCCGGCCGACAGCCGGTCGGCCGACGTGATCGCCAGCACGCCGATACCGCGCCGATCCTCTGACAAGAGCCCCGCCGCCTCGATCGCCTCGGGTGCCAATGCTCCCATATAGACGATCGCCAGCTGCGTTCCCGGCTCCGGCCGCCTGAGCCAATAACCGCCCTGGATGACCTCGGCCGCCAATTGCGGCGTCATCGTGCGCGACAATTGCTCGAGCGGTCGCGTTGAGAGCCTGAGATAGACAGAGCCGCCCTGCTCCTCGCGCTCCCAGATCTGTTTGCCCTTCGTCGATTTTGCGTCGCGTTGCATATAGTCGAACGACCACTCCATGATCGCGGTCAACTCGTCGACATATGCCGGCTCGAACGAGGCAAGGCCATCCTGCGCCATCCCGATCAGCGGCGTCGAGATCGACTGATGCGCGCCGCCTTCCGGTGCCAGCGTCAGGCCCGAGGGGGTCGCCACCACCATGAAGCGCGCGTCCTGGTAGCACGCATAATTCAGCGCATCGAGGCCGCGGCAGATGAAGGGATCGTAGAGCGTACCGATGGGGATCAGGCGCTCGCCGTAGTGCGCATGCGAGAGGCCAGCCGCGGCCAGCAGCAGAAACAAATTCATCTCGGCGATGCCCAGCTCGATATGCTGGCCCTGCGGGCTCATCTCCCAGCGCTGCGGGCTCATCAGACCGCGCGTCTTGAACACGTCCTCCTTGCTCTCCATGGAGAAGAGGCCGCGCCGGTTGACCCAGGGCCCGACGTTGGTCGAGACGGTCACGTCGGCGGAGGTGGTGAGTATCCGATCGGCCAGCGGCGTACGGCTTTTCGCCAGATCGTCGAGCAGGCGCCCAAAGCCCGTCTGCGTCGAGATCTTGCCCGTGATGGCCAGCGGCTGAAGCGTCGGTACCTCGATCCGGGGCGCCACCAGATTGCGCGTTCCCTTCCGGTTGAACGGCACCCGGTGCAGATAATCCTCGACCTCGACGCGCGGCAGACGGAGCCCCGCGAACTTGTCCCACTCCTCGCCCTGATTGATCCCCTGGTCCTGACGGAACGCCTGCATCTGCGTCTTGTTCATCAGGCCGGCGTGATTGTCCTTGTGGCCCGCGAGCGGCAACCCGAACCCCTTGATCGTATAGGCGATGAAACAGACAGGCTGATCATTGGGCGCGGCCTCGAACGCCTCGAGGATCGTTTCCATGTCGTGGCCGCCGAGATTGGTCATCAGACGCGCCAGCGCCGCGTCATCGCGACGCCCGATCAGCGCCAAGGCGTCGGCGTCGTTGGCAAAGGCTGGCTCCAGCTCGCGTCGCCAGCCCTTCGCCCCCTGGAACACCAGCGCCGAGTAGATGTCGTTCGGACAATCGTCGATCCACCGCTGCAACGATGCGCCGCCTGGCTCCTTGAACGCTGCCTGCAGCAACTTGCCGTACTTGATCAGCACCACATTCCAACCGAGGTTCTCGAACAACCCCGCAACCTTCATGAACAGCTTGTCCGAGACGACGCTGTCGAGGCTCTGGCGGTTGTAGTCGACCACCCACCAGCAGTTCTTCAGGCCATGCTTCCAGTATTCGAGCAGCGCCTCGTGAATATTGCCTTCGTCGATTTCGGCATCGCCCATCAAGGCGACAAGCCGGCCCTTGGGCCAAGGTTCACGATTTTCAGGGACCCAAGCCTTGGCGTGCACGTAATCCTGGATCAGGCTCGAAAAGCCAGTTGCAGCCACTCCCAGGCCCACCGAACCTGTCGAGAAATCGACGTCGGCCGTGTCCTTGGTCCGCGAGGGATAGGACTGGACGCCGCCAAAGCCGCGGAAGTTCTTCATCTTCTCCACAGACTGATTGTCGAGGAGATACTGGATGGCGTGGAAAATCGGGCTCGCGTGTGGCTTCACGGCGATCCGGTCCTCCGGCCGCAGCACGTGAAAATAAAGCGCCGTCATGAGCGTCGCCAACGACGCCGACGACGCCTGATGCCCGCCCACCTTCAAGCCGTCGCCGCGATCGATCTCGTGGTTGGCGTGGTGGATCATGTGGGTCGATAGCCACAGCACCTTGCGCTCCAGCTCGGCCAGCATCGCCAGCGTTTTGGCGCGGTCGTCAGCGGCGAGGGAGCGGACGCGGTCTTGCATAAGGTCTTGCATCATGGCCTCTCAAAAGTGTTCGAGCGGTGCTCGAAGCGGGGCTCGCCCCGCACCCCACTGGGAGGGAGTCCCTCCCAGACCCGCTCCCTTTTGTAATTTTGGGAACGTCTGGAAGGCACAGTCCGGCGGGATTCGCCGCCTCTGCCCGCACGATGAGCAAAAGTTACGCCAAATTAGCCCAGTCATGCCAGCGAGGGTTTGCGTTTTTAGCTATGCCCTGGATCTATATTGGCGATATTTGGCGCAAGGAGGCTCGCCCATGGAAAAAATCGCCGCCGAGGCCTTGGATGCCATCGATCGCCGCCTGTTGGCAGCCGTGCAGGAAAATGGCCGCCTCACCGCCACCGAGCTTGCCGAACGTGTCGGGCTCACGACCAGCCCGTGCCTGCGCCGCCTCCGTCACCTCGAGGAGACCGGAATTATCCGCGGCTATACCGCCGTGCTCGACCAAAACAAGGTCGGCCTGCCGGTCTCCGTGTTCGTCTCGATCAAGCTCGACCGCCAGCAGAAAGAGGCCATGCAGCGGTTCGAGACGGCCGTCAGGCGCTGTCCGGAGGTGCTCGAATGCTATCTGATGACTGGGCCGCGCGATTATCTTTTGCGGGTCGTCGCCCGTGATCTCGCCGACTACGAACGCTTCGTCAAAGACACCCTCACCCGCATCGACGGCATCGCCAATATCGAGTCGAGCTTTGCGCTCGGCCAAGTGAAGCATTCCAACGCCCTGCCACTGGGGCGGTGAGGCAAATTGGTGAGACCCCGAGGATTCGAACCTCTCGGCGTCCATCCCTCTGTTTCATAGCCGGTCGGGTTACAGCCGACTGAGGGCACAGGGTCTCACACGGGGTCTTGATGTCAGGTCATGCGGTATTGTGGTGCCAGGAGATGGAATCGAACCACCTGCGCGCACGGCTTCAACGTGCCGCTCTACCACTGAGCTATCCAGGCGTTGATTGATCGACGGGAGGTCTGGCGCTCACGCGTGAAATGTGGCCGCGTGAGAGGAGCCCCCGCGCGAGATGAGCCAAAGCGTGGCGCGTCAGCGATGGGCGACGGCGTACATGGGCGACGGCGTACATGGGCGACGAACTGCAACCCCGATGCGAGCGCACCAAAGGCGCCTGCACGACGCATTCAGGCGCGCGCGCTAAATCGCTGCGCCAAGCGATATCGCTCGGTCGCGCGCGATTTGGATATGTAGCGCGCGTCGGTCATCGTGCGCTTTTATGCCGCTAACAGCAGCCAAAGTCAAGCGATTGCATATCAAACCGCGTCGCATTCGCTTGACGCGGAGGGCCGCCTCACGTATCAGCACTCGTCTGCGATGCGCTTCGGCGCGCCGCATTGCGCGGGCGTAGCTCAGCTGGTTAGAGCGCCGGCCTGTCACGCCGGAGGTCGCGGGTTCAAGTCCCGTCGCTCGCGCCAAGTATGCTATTGAAGTAAAACGTGTTTTTCTCATGTGAGTGATCACCTCTCCGGTGACTTCAGACTCGATTCAGACGTTTTCTTCAGGTTCTTCGTATTTGAGCTTCGCCTGCTTCTGCCGTGCCCGGTAACGGTTCCGGGCTCGATCAGCTGACCGAGCACCCTCAAGATTAGGACACTCCGAATAATAACCGCTACGAGTTCGGCAGCGGCCGTGGGCGGATGGTGTAGTTCCATTCCGGATGAAAGTCGTCGCCTTTGATGTTCAGGGTTTCCATCTCGGCGTCGCTGACCTTGATTCCTTTTTCGTAGGTCCGCGTATCGAGTGCGCAATCAATCTTCAGTCCGGTTTTCGTGGTCGTGGCGCCGATCAGTTCGACGACAGCCATGCGGCTTTCCAGCGGTCGACCACGCCAGTTCTGCGTGATGTGGCAGAACATCCGATGCTCGATCTTGTTCCACTTCGAGGTGCCGGGCGGATAATGGTGGACGTTGAGAATGAGGTCCGCCTCGTCGGCGAGCTTCTGCAGCTCCAATTTCCACAGCCGCACGCGCGACCCATTCGATCCACCGCCATCGGCGTTGATCGTCAGCTCGCGCATCTGCGGGTATCGCGCCCGCCCGAAGTTGTCGAGCCAGAGCCGGATGGATTCGACCGCGAACTGGGCTGTATCACTGGTCACGCCGACGTTCACCCAGCCACTGTTGTCGGCAATGTCGTAGACGCCGTAGGGCACGACCTTGCCCAGATCCTTGTCCTCGAAGTCGTGCACCTTCACGCGGCGCGGATCGCCTTTGGGCCGCAGGTCCGAACCACCGTTCTTGTAGTTGCCGACCAATTCCTTTTTCTTGGTGTCGACCGAGATGACGGGTTGACCCGCCGCCAGCGAGGCGACGACCTTTGTGTTGATGTGCTCGAACTGCGCGTTGCGATCCGGGTGCTTCGAGCCCTCATCGGCCTTGCGATTGTATTGGCGCGAGAAGCCGAGGCGCACCAACTCCTTTTTGACAGTATCGGCGCTGATCGGATGTCCCATCTCCGTCAGCGTTTCGGCGAGCTTGTCCATGCTCTTCGACACCCAGATCAGCGGCCGCATCGGGTCGCCGAGAGTTGCGGGTTCGACGAGCAGCTTCAGGTTTGGAACGAGGCCCGGGTCATGTGCCGCAACGGCCTTGCGTCCGCCTCCGGCGCGGCGGATCTTGCCTTTCGGCAATGACGCGGCAGCATTCAATTCGTCCTCGCCGCGATTGATCGTCGAGCGCGCGATGCCGGTGATCTCGGCGACGACTTTCAGCGCACCGTAGCCGGCCGCCTGAACCTCAGCGGCTGCAAACAACCGCCGTCCGCGCTCGTCGAGCTTGGCACCGACTGCTTCCCAGCGTAACCGTATCGCGTTTGTGTCGATCATTCCTTCGAGGTACGACTGTTCGCATCCCGACGGAATCCCGCAAAGCCGAGTCAGAAAGTCACACGCCAACAGATCGCGATTCAACTATTG
>JANXRM010000516.1 GCA_025353015.1 Hyphomicrobiales bacterium | reverse complement strand
GGCTGCGAAAAGCGGGTGAAGACGAGCCCGGTCATCACGGCTAGCAGTGACATTCCGGTGAAAATCTCGATCGTGGCGATCAGGTGCCCGTAGTGCGTTTGCGGGTGCATGTCGCCGTAGCCGACCGTGGCCAAAGTCTCGATGCTGAAGTAGAGCAATCCTAAAAAGCTTCCGGGCGCGATGTTGGCGATGGGGTTGTCGCCCAGAAAATAGAGTCCGGCAAAAACGCAGTTGAAGCCCCCGAAAATCAGCGCCGCGCTGACGAAAAAGACCGGCCAGCTCACGGTGACCGCGCGGTGATGCAGATCGGACCAGAAACCATTTTCCAGGCCATGCGTGACGACCTCGCGATTAGCGATGCGGACAATGCGGGATTGCACTCGCCGCTTGACGATGCGGCGCTGCTGGTCGGGCATGAGGTGCTGTTCCAAGAGTGAGGTTGGTCGGTGGCTCGGTTGACGCGGCGCAATCGCTATTGGTTTTGCGCTCCAATCTATTACGCGAACCGCACGGCATAGACGGGCGGCAGCGTATGCGAGACGCAGATCCAGGCGTCGCCCTGGTTTTCGCTGACCCAGAGCCCGCCCGTCGTCGAGCCGAACGCCAATCGGTCGCCGGTCGCGTCGATGGCGAGGGCGTGACGATAGACGACGTCGTAGGCGTGGACCTGCGGCAGGCCGTCGGCGAGCACCTCGAACGTTTTGGCGCTGTCGCGCGTGCGCGTGAGCACCAACTTGCCGCCAACGGGGATGCGCTTCTCGTCCTTGATCTCAGGGACAAACCACGCGGTATCTGGCTCGCGCGGGTGTACGGCGACGGGGAAGCCGAAGACGGACGGATTGACGTTTTTGATCTCGGTGAAGGTGCGGCCTTCGTCGGAGGAAACGAAGATGCCGTTGTGATGCTGCACCCACATGCGGCTGGGCTGGGCTGCGCACTGCACCAGGCAATGGACGTCCTGCGCGATGGGATCGTGCGTCAATTCCGGCGGCACGTGGTCGGCGCGCATGCCTTCGCCACGCTGGGTCCAACTGGCGCCGGCATCCGCCGTGTACCAAATGCCGCCCGTCGAAACGGCGATCCAGACGCAATTCGAATTGCGCGGGTCGACGACGATCGAATGGATGCCGGGGAGATCGGCGCCGCCGCCCATCCACATCTTGCGTTTCGGGTGATCCCACAGCGAGCGGACCATCGTCCAGCTGGAGCCGTGGTCGGTCGAGCGGAAGAGGCCGCCAGGCTGCGTGCCGCACCATAGGACGCCCGGTTCATCGGCGCCGCCCGCCTCGAGCGCCCAGACGCGGGCCGTGGTCCAGGCCAGCGGCCGGCCCCACATATCGTTCTCGACGAGGCCGTCGGGTTTTGGGGGATAGACGGGGGCTGGGATTTCCTCGAAGCCTGACGCAGTGGAGCGGTGCAGTTTAACGCCAAAATGGCCGTGATCGAGGGCTGCGTAGTGGCGGCCATCGCGCGGATCGGTCAGAGTCAGCGAGACATTGTCGCCGAGAAAATCGGTTTTGGTGATCGCCCAAGCGCCCGCGGAACGCTCGACAGTGAAAAGGCCCTTGCGCGTCGAGACCAGAAGTTTGCCGGTCATGGGTCACCTCATGAAGTTGGCCACGGATCAATTCAACCGCCGGCCAATTCAACCGCCGGAAAGCGCTTGGAACACGTAGATCGTGCTCTCAGGGCCGACGGCATCGGACAGCTGAGAGCGGTCCGCAATCGCTGCACCGTCGACGAAGATCGTCATGTGCCGGCGGAGGGCCGCCTGGTCATCGAGCACGTAGCTGCGTGCGCGGGCGTTCGCCGCGAAAACGCCGTCGAGAACCTCGCGAACGGTCGCCCCCGGTGCCTCGGCCTCAGGGCAGGCCACGTGGCGTTGAATGTTGGCCGTGAATACGACTTTGACCATGGTGGCGCAAACTCGGAAACAAAAATCCCGGCAACGGAAAGCCGTTGCCGGGATTGGTTTGTTCAGGCCTTCTGAGCTGCCTTGGACTTGATCGCCGCCAGGATCTTCGGCGGCGACAACGGTAGGCTCGAGAGGCGCAGTCCGAGCGCGTTGTTGACCGCATTGGCGACTGCGGGCACTGCCGTCACGAGGCAGACCTCGCCGACGCCGCGCACGCCCTGCGGGTGCTTCGGATTGGGCACTTCGATCATGACGCTGTCGAGCATCGGCAGATCCGAGGCGACAGGCATCCGGTAATCGAGGAAGCCTGGGTTATCGAGATGGCCATCCTTACGGTAGATGTACTCCTCGTTCAACGCCCAGCCGATGCCCTGTGCGGCGCCGCCCTGCAACTGGCCTTCGACGTAGCCGGGATGGATGGCGCGGCCGACGTCCTGGAAGGACGTGTAGCGCACCACCGTCACCTTGCCGGTCTCGGGATCGACTTCAACGTCGCAGATGTGCGTGGCGAAACCACCCTCGGCACCCGTCGTCGTTTCCTGCGAGCCGTGGCCGATCGGGCCGCCGGTTGCGTTCGCCTGCGCCGCGATCTGCGCCAGCGTCAGTGGTGGAAACTTGCCAGCGTTCGCGCCGGCTGGGCGCGCCTCGCCATTGTCCCAGACGACGGCTTCCGCATCGATCTTCCAGATCTTGGCGGCCCGCTCGCGCAGCGTCTTGATGACGGACTGCGTCGCTGTCGTTATGACCATCGCCGAAGCGTAGGTCACGCGGCTACCACCGGTCAGGTTCGAGAAGCCGATCATCGAGGTGTCGCCGATCAGAACCTGAACCTTGTTGTAGTCGATGCCGAGCAGTTCGGCCGTGATGTTGGCCGACGACGCGCGCGAGCCGCCGACATCCGGATGGCCGGTAATAACGATGACGGAGCCATCCTCGGCGATATTGACTTGCGCGCTCGATTCACCGCCCGCATTGAACCAGAAACCCGAGGCGACGCCGCGGCCCTGATTCTTGCCGAGTGGTGCCTTGTAGTGCGGATGCTCCATGGCGGCCTTGATGGTCTGCTCGTAACCGATGACCGGGTAGACGGGGCCGTGTGTCGCCTTGGTGCCCTGTTTCGCCGCATTCTTCAGGCGCAGAGCCAGCGGGTCCATCTTCAGCTTGGCCGCGAGTTCATCGAGCACGCACTCGACAGCGTGGGCGCCGATCGGCGCGCCCGGTGCGCGATAGGCCGCGACCTTCGAGCGGTTGGATACGACGTCGTAACCCTTCGTGAACGTATTGGCGATGTTGTAGGGCGCGAAGCAGCAACCGGCCGCACCGCGGATCGGCGAGCCCGGGAAAGCACCCGCCTGCAGATAGAACGTGCCCTGGCCGGCGACGATGGTGCCATCCTTCTTGGCGCCAATCTTGACCGTGCTCACGGAGCCTGAGGTCGGGCCGGAGGCGCGGAAGACTTCCTCGCGGCTCATGACGATCTTGACCGGGCGGCCCGACTTCTTCGAAAGGACCATGGCGACCGGCTCGAGATAGACGATCGTCTTGCCGCCGAAGCCGCCGCCGATCTCAGCGGGGATGGCACGGATGTCGGACTGGTCGACACCGGTCAGGTAGGCGCACATCGCGCGCACCATGAATTGTCCCTGGCTCGAACTCCAGATCGTGGTCTTGCCATCCTTGCCGACGCTGACGAGACAGCCGTGCGGTTCGATGTAGCCCTGGTGTACGGCTTCCGTCTTGAAGCTTTTCTCGACGATGACGTCGGCGTCCTTGAAGCCGGCTTCGATGTCACCGAGCTTGTGCTCGAGCGTACCGGCGATGTTGGAGGGCTTGCCGTCGAACTTGATGTGGTCGTGCAGGATCGGCGCGTTGGTCTGGATTGCGTCGGCAACGTCGATCGAGAACGGCAGCACCTCGTATTCGACCTCGATCAGTTTCATAGCCTGACGCGCGACCGACTGCGAGATGGCGGCGACGGCGGCGATCGGGTGGCCAGCGAACAGCGCCTTGTCCTGCGCCATGATGTTGCGGCTCATCCAGCGCATGTCCTGGATGCCGAGCGCTACCGGCTTGTCGAGCGGGAACGGCACCAGATCCTTCGCGGTCATGACAGCTTTGACGCCGGGCAGCGCTGCCGCCTTCGCCGTATCGATCGACTTGATGCGGGCGTGCGGATGCGGGCTGCGCAGGATGCGACCATAGAGCTGGCCTGGCAGCTTGGTATCGGCCGAGTAGGCGGCGCGGCCCGTGACTTTATCTTCGCCGTCGGGGCGAATGGTGCGTTTGCCGATCCATTTGTTGGTGGGGGTGTCGGTCATTCCTGGTTCTTCCTATTCTGCGGCCTAAGCTCGGGTTCGAGGGAACGAAATTCTTCACGGGTCCGGAATTCATCGGTCCGGATTTATCGGTCCGGATTTATCGTTGCGTGCGCAGATCTGCCGGAGCTGTTCACCCGGCTGTTGCACGTCGCAAGGGTTTGCAGTGCAGATCATTGCTCAGTCTGACGGAGATTTCCAGCATCCTTTATCGGCGAGGCGTCCTTGATTGCCTGGGCGGCGTTGATTCCCCCCTGTTTGGCTCGATCGCACCGGGGCCGAGGCGCGCGGTCCCCTACATGGCGAGCGGCCCCTTTCCATTCCTGGCGCTGATGTGCATAAGTGCCCGCAACCAACAAAAGACCGCCCGAGGAGACGCACTCATGCATCTGGCCGACAACCTGAACAGGCTCGGGACCGAGACGGCATTCGATATTTTGGCGCGTGCGGCGGAGCTGCAGCGGCAAGGCAAGGACATCATCTCGCTCGGGATCGGCCAACCGGATTTCAAGACGCCGCCACATATCGTCGAAGCCGCCATCAAGGCGTTGCGCGATGGCGAGCACGGCTATACGCCGGCCCAGGGCATCCTGCCGCTGCGCGAGGCGGTTTCCCGTGATTTGAAGCGGCGGCATGGCGTCGAGGTTTCGCCCAGTAACGTCGTCATCATGCCCGGCGGCAAGCCGACGATGTTTTTCGCGATCATGATGTTTGGCCAGCCGGGCGCGGAAATCATGTATCCAGATCCCGGCTTCCCGATCTACCGCTCCATGATCGAGTACACGGGCGCCAAGCCCGTTCCGATCGTGCTGCGCGAGGCCGACGAGTTCGCGTTTTCAGCCGACGAGGTCCTGGCCGGCATCACGGCGAAGACGTCGCTGATCATCCTGAATACACCGGGGAATCCGACCGGCGGCGCGGTGCCTGAAACCGAGGTCCGCAAGCTCATCAAGGGCCTGGAGAAGCACCCGCACGTCGCCATCATGGCCGACGAGATCTATAGCCAGATGCTCTATGGCGGGCGCGAGCACGTGAGCTTCCTGCGCTTCCCCGAGATCCGCGATCGCCTGATCATCCTCGACGGCTGGTCGAAGACTTATGCGATGACAGGCTGGCGGCTCGGCTTTTCGATCTGGCCGACGCCGCTGGTCGAAAAAGTCGTGCGCCTCGCTGTCAATTGCCATTCCTGTGTCAATGCGCCGACGCAGTTTGCTGGTATCGCGGCCCTGGATGGCCCGCAGACGGCTGTCCACGAGATGGTCAAGGCGTTCGATGAGCGCCGCAAGGTCATCGTGCCGCTGCTGAACCAATTGCCAGGCTTCAAGTGCGTCGATCCCGGTGGTGCATTTTACGCATTCCCGAACATCTCCGGGACGGGCATGACGGCGCGCGAGTTGCAGAATAAGATGCTGGAGAAAGCTGGCGTGGCGACCGTCGCCGGCACGAGCTTCGGCATTCACGGCGAGGGCTATATCAGGTTTTCCTATGCCAACTCGACCGAGAACATCAAACGCGCGGTTGCCCGGATCGGCCAGTTGCTCGTTGAAGGCTGAGCGATGGACTGAAGGCGCGCATGCATCAGGGACAGCGCATGGCTGGACATGATCGGATCGCGGCTGAGATGGCCGAGATACAGCGTCTCGTCATCAATGGCGAAGCGCGGGAAGTGCGCAGCCGCACGTTGGCCCAGCTGCTCGACGAACTCGGCTATGGTGGTCTCAAGGTCGCGACCGCGCTCAACGGTGAGTTCGTCGCGGAGAAGGCGCGGGCGGCCCAAGTTTTGGTCCCTGGCGACCAGATTGAAGTCGTCGCGCCGCGCCAGGGCGGGTAAGGTCGGAGCGCTTGCGGAACGCGTGCTGGCTTGAACGCTTGCTTGTGCGCTTGCTATTGCATCGGTCGGAGGATCGTCGTTGTCATGAATGCTCTGCCGGGAAAAATAGCAGCACCTGCAAAGGCTACACCTGGACGTGGTGGGTCAGCGAAGGGCGCGCCGCTCACGGTTTATGGCGTGACGGTGACGTCGCGGTTGATGCTCGGGACAGCGCAGTATCCCTCACCGCAGGTTCTGGTCGATGCGCTGACGGCCGCGGATGCCGGCATCATCACGGTTTCGCTGCGCCGGGAAGCCGCCCGCGAGAAAGGTGGCCAGCGCTTCTGGGACATGATTTCGAAGCTTGGCCGTCACCTCCTGCCGAATACCGCGGGCTGCCGGACGCCGAAGGAAGCGATCACGACCGCGCGGATGGCGCGCGAGCTGTTCGCGACCGACTGGATCAAGCTCGAGGTGATCGCCAACGACGATACGCTGCAGCCGGATCTGTTTGGCCTCGTGGAGGCGGCGGAGGCGTTGGTCAAGGACGGCTTCAAGGTCTTCCCGTATACGACCGAAGATCTGGGCGCGGCCGAGCGGCTTTTGGCGGCGGGCTGCGAAGTGCTGATGCCCTGGGGGGCGCCGATCGGCACGGGCCGCGGCCTATGGAACCCCTATGCGCTCCGTACGTTCCGCAATTACTTTCCAGGCGTGCCACTGGTCGTCGATGCCGGGCTCGGCGCGCCGAGCCATGCGGCGCAAGCGATGGAACTGGGCTTCGACGCCGTGCTGCTCAACACGGCTGTTGCCAAGGCCGGCGATCCCGTTGGTATGGCACGCGCCTTTGCAGGCGCCATCAGTGCCGGACGTCTAGCCTTTGAATCTGGCCTGATGGAGCAACGCGACATGGCATCCCCCTCAACACCGGTCGCGGGAACGCCGTTCTTCAATCTCGACAGCAACGGTTAAGCCCGAAAAGGCACGAATTCTCGATGTCCGCGAATCCCGCTTCCGCCAAACCAGAACCGCTTCTCGATGTCTTCTACCCGATCGTGCCGGATGTAGAATGGCTTCGCCGGCTCGTGCCGTTGGGCGTGCGGACGATACAGCTGCGCCTCAAAGATGCCTCGCCGGACGAGGTGCAGCGCCAGATCCGCGAAAGCCTCGATCTGTGCCGGACGGCTGGATGCCAGTTGATCGTCAACGACTACTGGCGGGAGGCGATCGCGCTCGGTGCCGATTTCGTGCATCTAGGCCAGGAAGATTTGGCCGTAGCCGATATTGCGGCGATCAAGACTGCCGGCCTGAAACTTGGCTTATCGACACACGACGAGACGGAACTCGACATCGCGCTCGCGGCCAAGCCCGATTACATCGCGCTCGGGCCAGTCTACGAGACCAAGCTCAAGGCGATGAGCTGGGCGCCGCAAGGGCTCGAGCGGGTCCGCGCCTGGAAAAAACGGATTGGTGCGTTGCCGTTGTGTGCCATCGGCGGGATCACGCCCGAGCGCCGGGCGGGGGTTGTTGCAGCGGGTGCCGATAGCATCGCCGTGATCACGGATTTCATCACCCATGCAGAGCCCGAGGCGCGTGTCGCGCAGTGGCTGGCCTGGGCACGCACCAGCTAGTCCTTGTTTGTGACATCGGTGTCACAGAGAGTGAGAGGCCTCAACCCGGGGCCTGCCATGGCATACAAATTCAAGCTCGATGACCCTCTCGACAAGGGGATGCGGCGCATTGCGGCGCACCAGTTGGATCGGGCGTGCGATGCATTCGACAGCCTGGATGCCAAGGTCTGGGTGCACGAGGCCCGCAAGAGCCTGAAGCGCGTGCGCGCGCTGTTGCGGCTGGTGAGGGATGGGCTGCGGAAAAACGAATGGCAGCGCCTCAATGGTGAACTCCGCGATATCGGCCGGCTGCTGGCGGGCCATCGCGACCGGGATGTGCGCCGGGACACGCTGGGGCTGCTGGCTGAGGGCGCGAGCAAGGGGTTGGCGGCAGCCGTCGAACGTGTGGCCGCCTTGGAGGCAGGCTTGCAGCCGGACACAACGGCGCTAGCGCCGGTTCTGAATTGTGGCTCCGAGTCAGCCTTGCGGCAGGCCGTCGACAAGATGCAGGTCATTCGCCAGGAGCTTGCCACGTTCGATGCCGCAATCGATGTGGCGCACGTGGAAAGCGGCCTGGTGCGGACGCATCGGGCCGGTCGTGGAGCGTTGGAGGCCTGCGATATCCAAGTAACCGATGAGCAATTCCACGAGCTTCGGAAGGTCGTCCAGATCCATTGGCGCCAGATGCAACTGCTGGGTGCCGCCTGGCCGGAGCTGTTCAAGGCCCGGATTGCCAGCGCCCGTGCTTTGGCACATGACCTCGGCATCGAGCATGACTTCTCAGGCCTCGCGCAATGGTACCAATCGCCTGCGATGTCCCACGTGTCGCGAGCGGATGTCCGTATCATCGTGGCGGCCTGCCGTCAGGCGCAGGCGACGTTGCGGACGAAGGCCTTGAGCGATGCTGAAATTCTGTTCGCCGGCCGTCCGCGGGTCTTTGCCAGCGAAGCTATCGCCTACTGGTCGGCGGCGGTAGCGGCCAGTGCTGCCAAAGCATGTGCGGCAAAAAAGACGTCGGGCGATGGCGCTGGCAGCAAGAGCGTAGCACCGGCGCCCGGGCGGCGCTCAAAGATGACAGCGGCCGAGAAAACAGGCGCCTCGAAAGGGGAAGGGGGTGGCGGTGTGGCCCCCGTTCGGTCTAAAAGGAGGTCAAAGGCACGGGCGGCGCCGGCCAGCTGAGCCAGAGAGAATTCCGTGATTTTAAAAAGCGGAATCGTGCGGGAGGGTACCTTGAGAACGGGGTTGCGGGTGCTGCTCGTGGCTGTCGCCATTGCCGGCTCGGCGTCGTTTGTTCTGCCCGCCATTGTGTTGCCGGCGTTGGCACAAAAATCAGCTGTTGATGCGGCCAAGCGGCTGCAGAAGGCGCGCGAAACCACGGTCTCGCTGGCGGAGCGATTGCGCTCGGAGCTGGCCGCAGCCATCAAGAATGGTGGTGTCGTCGGCGCCATGGGGCTTTGCCAGACGATATCGCCGGATCTGGTGACCAGCGCCGCGGATGAATTTGGCTTCGAGGTCGGCCGTACGGCCCTTCGTCTGCGTAATCCCGAGAATGCGCCGGATGAATGGGAACGAAAGGTTCTGCTGCAGTTTCAAGCGCAGATCGGTGCGGCTTCGGACGCGTCCAAGGTGGAATTTTCCGAGATCGTGACGACGGCGGAAGGCGACCGGCTTTTCCGCTACATGAAGCCGATCATGACGGGCGACACCTGCCTCTCGTGCCACGGCAGCGATCTCAAACCCGACGTGAAGTCGGAAATCACGCGCTATTACCCCGAGGACAAGGCCACCGGGTTCAAGCTCGGCGAACTGCGCGGTGCCTTCTCGCTGGTGCAATTGATCGAGGAGTAGGGGCGCGAGTGCGGCCGCGTGCCCGGGTCACTCGGATCATAGTTTCCAGCGAAAGGCTCCGGCCGATGCGTATTCTGCTGCTCAATCCGAATACCACGGACGCCATGACGGAGCGCATGCGGTCGGCGGGGCAAGCGGTCGTGGCGGCCGGTACCGAACTCGTGGCCCTGACGGCGCCGCGCGGGGTGCCCTATATCGCGACCCGGGCCGAGGCGCAAATCGGCGGCGCCATCGTGCTCGAGATGCTGGCCGAGCATCACCGGACAGCCGATGCGGCCATCATCGCAGCGTTCGGCGATCCGGGCCTGCTCGGCGCGCGCGAGCTGTTCGATATCCCCGTCGTCGGCATGGCGGAAGCGGCGATGCTTTCGGCCTGCATGCTCGGCCGGCGGTTCTCCATCGTTACGTTCGCGCGGGCGCTCGGTCCCTGGTACGAGGAGTGCGTGGCCATGCATGGGCTCGCCAGCCGCTGCGCCAGCATCCGCATGCTCGATAGCGCCATCCGCTCCGTGCCCGACGTGCAAGAGGAGAAGGAGGCGCTGCTTGTGGACCTCGCGAACCGGGCCATCGTCGAGGACGAGGCCGACGTAATCATTCTGGGTGGTGGGCCGCTGGCGGGGTTGGCGGCCAAGGTGGCGGATCGCATTCCGGTGCCGGTCGTCGATCAGATGCAGGCGGCGGTGAAGCTGGCGGAGGCGCTGGTGGCGCTGAAGACGCGCAAGGCGACGGCGGGGACGTATCGGCGGCCCGATGCCAAATCCAATTTTGGTCTGGCCGACGCACTGGGGCGGCGCATCGCGCACGAGGACAAGGCTTGAACCGGTGAGATTTCAGCCCGCTTGGCGCAGCCGGGCGAGCACCTTGAGGCCGGGATAGCCATCGGCTGGCGTAAGGCCGGTCTTGGTCTGGAAGTTGCGCACGGCCAGCATCGTATCGCGGCCGACGCGGCCATCGGTGCCGCCAGTATCGAAGCCGCGCTCGGTCAAGCGGCGCTGGATTTCCTGCACCTCGTCGAGTTTCAGAATGCGCTCGCCGCCCGGAAATTGCTGCACGAACGGCCCATCGCCACGGATGCGGTCGCCGAGATGCACGATCGCCAGCGCATAGGTATTCGCCGGATTATATGAACGCACAGCATTGAAGTTCTGCGTCAGTAGGAACGAGGGACCGCCGGACGCGGGTGTCCAAAGCTTGGCGCGCTGGTCCTTCTGCGGCAATGGCTGGCCATCGGCCCGCGTGACGCCGCGGGCGGTCCAGGCCGAGAGGGGGCTCATGTCGGCCGCGTTCGGGCCAATGCCGGCGGGAAGGCGCACCTCGTAGCCCCAGCCCTCGCCGCGGCGATATTTGCCGCGCTCTGCGATGTAGCGCGCGGTGCCGGCCAAGGCGTCGTCGGGCGCGCCATAGGGCGAAACGCGGCCGTCGCGGTTGAAATCGACGCCCATGCTGAGCCACACCTCGGGCATCCATTGTGTGTGGCCCATGGCGCCGGCCCAGGAGCCGAGCATCTCCGTGGGCGTGCCCCAGCCGCGTTCGACGATGACCAGGGCGTTGAGCAGCTCCTGCTCCCAATAGGTGCGGCGTCGCGGCTCACCCCAGGCCAAGGCTGCGAGCGCCGGGAGGACCGGCCGCATGTGCTTTGGGTTGTCGATGACGTCGCCGTAGGCGGATTCCATGCCCCAGAGCCCGAGCATCACATAACGATCGACGCCGTACTGACGTTCGATGCGTTCGAGCAGGGGGCCGTGCTCGCGGGCGCGCTGCTGGCCGACGGTGATGCGCCAATCGGAGACCCGGCGGTTGAGGTATTGCCAGACTTTTTCATTGAACTCGGGCTGGGCGCGGTCGAGGGCATAGACCGACGTGTCGGGCTTGAGGTTGCCCATGACGCGATCATAGGTGGCGGCCGCGACACCACGTGCGAGGGCGCGGGGGCGGAACGTCTGCACCCATGTTGCGAACGAGGAACTCGCCGGTTGAGCGGCGAGCGGCGATGCGAGGCCGAGCGCGGTGGTCGCTGAGGCAGCGCGTATAAATTGGCGGCGCGAGGGTAGGCTTGGCATCGGACGGTTTGCCTTTTCGCGGTCGGATCGGATCATTATCGGATCATATCAAGGGCTTGGATTTTGTGCATCGAACTCGCGTGTGCTTTATCGCGCCAGCGACAGCAGGCCGGCCACATCCAGGTGGGTTTCCAAGTGCGCAGCCAACGCATCGAGCGTGCCTTCGATGCCCGTTGCATAGTTGACGTTCGACGCCTCAACCCCGAGTTTCCCGAGGAACGCCCGCCGGAAAACGTCGCCGCTGAAAAGCCCGTGCAGATAGCTGCCCATGACGCGGCCACTGTCAGAGACGGCGCCTTCGTCGACACCGTCGACATGCGCAAAAGGCCGCGACCGGCCGGCGCCCGAGGTTTCGCCGAGGTGAATTTCGTAGCCCTGCAACGGCGTGCCGGTGGCGGCATGGATGGCGTGCGTCAGCTTCAGGTGCTTCTGCGGCGTCATAATTGTTTCGACGTCGAGCAGGCCGAGGCCTGGCGTCGCGCCGGGTGGGCCCTCGAGGCCCTGGGGATCGCGGACGACGTGGCCGAGCATCTGGTAGCCGCCGCAGATG
>JANXRM010000227.1 GCA_025353015.1 Hyphomicrobiales bacterium | reverse complement strand
CGATCGAGGCTTCGTCCGTGTAGTAGGCGACGGTGATGCCGAGGCCGCTGGCGTCGCGCGTGCTCTCGGCGCCAAGACAGCCCGGATGCTGCAGGGCACGCTCCATCATCGCGGCCCCCATGGCGGCATAGCCCGGCGCGTCGGCGGCGTTGCGGCGCGACGTGAAGATCACGGCGTAATAGGGCGGCTCGGGCGTGTTGGCGAAACCGGGGTGGGTCATGGCATTCTGCTCAACAATCGTTGGTTTCTCTCTTGCCAAGCCACCGAAGAATAGTCGCGACCGGAACGCGCGTCCCTTTGATCACAGGCTTTCCGGACATGATCTTCGGGTTCCAGACGATGCGATCATGCGTCATCAGTTTCTCCTACTCTCACTCCGCCGCCTTGGCTTTGCCTTTGCTCCTCGACTTGGACACGCCGATCTCGATGACGCCGAGGCCTGACGTGCCCGACTGGTGCTTGGCCATTTCCGCCAGCGCGCGCTTGTAGTCGACAGGCATCACCTTACGGAACTTCGTCTGCCAGGCGGGCCAGTCGGCGAGGATGGTTTTTGCCTTGGCCGAGTTGGTGTAGTGGGCGTGCCGGGTGATCAGCGCGTGCAGGCGCTCCGCATCCTGGCCGCTCATGTTCGACATCACGTCGACCAGGCCATGGCTTTCCATGTCCGTGCCAGTGGAGAGCTTCTGCATGACCTCCTGCTCGGCCGTCACAGGTTCCAACTCGATCATCGAGAGGTTGCACTTCTGCTCGAAGCTGCCGTCCTCGTCGAGGACGTAGGCGATGCCGCCCGACATGCCGGCCGCGAAGTTGCGGCCCGTTGGTCCCAGCACGACAACCACGCCGCCGGTCATGTACTCGCAGCCGTGGTCGCCCGTGCCTTCGACGACCGCGAGGGCGCCGGAATTGCGCACGGCAAAGCGCTCGCCGGCAATGCCGCGGAAATAGCATTCGCCCGCAACGGCACCGTAAAGCACCGTGTTGCCAACGATCATGCTTTCCTCAGGCACGATGCCGGATTTCGGGTTCGGCCGGACAATCAGCTTGCCGCCCGAGAGGCCCTTGCCGACGTAGTCATTGCCTTCGCCGACCAGATCCAACGTGACGCCAGCGGCGACCCAAGCGCCGAAGCTTTGGCCCGCGATGCCGTTGAACGTCAGCCAGATACTGTCCTCGGGCAATCCCGCATGACCGTAGCGCCGCGCGATCTCGCCTGAGAGCATCGCGCCGGTTGCCCGATCGCGATTGGCGATAGTCATTTCCGCCTTCACGGGCTTGCGGTTTTCCAGCGCTGGCTTCGCGAGCGCGATCAGCTTGTTGTCGAGCACCTTCTCGAGGCCGTGGTTCTGGCGCTCGGAATTCCAGGTCGCGATGCTGGCGGGCACCTCAGGCTTATGAAACAGCTTCTCGAAGTCGAGGCCGCGTGCCTTCCAGTGGCCAACGGCTCGCTCCTTGTCGAGCATATCGGACTGGCCGACGAGCTCGTTGAACGAGCGCACGCCGAGCGCTGCCATGATCTCGCGCACTTCCTCCGCGATGAAGAAGAAGAAGTTGATGACGTGCTCCGGCTGGCCCTTGAATTTCTTGCGCAGCTCCGGATCTTGCGTGGCGACGCCGACCGGGCAGGTGTTCAGATGGCACTTGCGCATCATGATGCAGCCGGCCGCGATCAGCGGCGCCGTTGCGAAGCCGAACTCGTCGGCACCGAGCAGCGCGCCGATCACCACGTCGCGTCCCGTGCGCACGCCGCCGTCCACCTGCACGGCGATGCGGCCACGTAAGCGGTTATAAACCAGCGTCTGATGCGTTTCGGCGAGGCCGATCTCCCACGGCGAACCGGCGTGCTTGATGGACGTCAATGGCGAGGCGCCCGTCCCGCCTTCGAAGCCGGCAATGGTGACGTGGTCCGCGCGTGCCTTGGCGACGCCGGCCGCCACCGTGCCAACGCCGACCTCGGACACGAGCTTCACCGACACGTCGGCGCGGGGATTGACGTTCTTCAGGTCGAAGATCAGCTGCGCCAGATCCTCGATCGAGTAGATGTCATGATGCGGCGGCGGTGAGATAAGGCCGACGCCCGGCGTCGAATGGCGCACCTTGGCGATCACTTGGTCGACCTTGTGGCCTGGCAACTGGCCGCCTTCGCCGGGCTTGGCACCCTGCGCCATCTTGATCTGCATGATGTCGGAGTTGATCAGGTACTCCGTCGTCACCCCGAAGCGTCCCGACGCGACCTGCTTGATCGCCGAACGCATGCTGTCGCCATTTGGCAGCGGCGTGAACCGATCGGACTCCTCGCCGCCCTCGCCCGTGTTCGACTTGCCGCCGATGCGGTTCATGGCAATGGCAAGCGTGGTATGCGCCTCGCGGCTGATGGAGCCGAAGCTCATGGCACCGGTGGAGAAGCGTTTGACGATTTTCTCGGCAGTTTCGACCTCGGCCAGCGGCACAGGCTTGCGGCCGGCTTCCTCCGCGCTCTTGATGCGGAAGAGGCCGCGCATGGTCATCAGCTGCTCGGACTGGTCGTTGACCTGGCGTGAATAGTCACGCCACTTCTGTGGCAGCTTGCCAGCCTTGGCGTCCTCGTTTTTTGTGGCGCGGACCGCGTGCTGCAGATCTGCGACGACGGTTGGCCGCCACATATGCGCCTCGCCGCGAACGCGGAACGCGTACTCTCCACCCACTTCCAGCATGCCGTCGAGCGCGGGCACGTCGCCGAACGCCTGCCGGTGACGTTCCACCGTCTCGCGTGCGATCTGGCGAAGGCCCACGCCTTCGATTTGCGTGTGCGTACCAGTGAAGTAGCGCTTCACGAAACTCGATTTCAGGCCGACCGCGTCGAAAATCTGGGCGCCGCAGTAGCTTTGATACGTGGAAATGCCCATCTTCGACATGACCTTCAGCAGGCCTTTGTCGATCGACTTGATGTAGCGCTTCTGGGCGTCCTTGAGATCCAGTTTTTCTTCCAGCTCAGGCAGAATCTGCTCGATGGTTTCGAAGGCGAGGTAGGGATTGATCGCTTCGGCGCCATAGCCCGCGAGGGTCGCGAATTGGTGCACCTCGTGTGCCTCGCCGGTTTCGACGACGAGGCCGACCGACGTGCGCAATCCCTGCTTGATCAGATGGTGATGCACGGCGCTGGTGGCCAGCAGCGAAGGGATCGGAATCCGATCGGGGCCGGTGCCGCGGTCGGACAGGATGACGATGTTGTAGTCCTTCGACCGCACCGCCTCCTCGGCCTCGGCGCAGGCCACATCGAGCGCCCAGCTCATGCCGGCCGCGCCCTTCTCGGACGGATATGTGATGTCGATGGTGATCGACGAGAAATGGTTGTCCTTGACGAGGCCGATCTGGCGAATTCGTTCCAAGTCCTCGTTCGTCAGGATCGGCTGATACACCTCCAGCCGCTTGACCTTCGAGGTGCCTTCGAGATCGAGAATGTTCGGGCGCGGACCGATGAACGACACGAGGCTCATGACGAGTTCCTCGCGCGTCGAGTCGATCGGCGGGTTCGTTACCTGAGCGAAGTTCTGTTTGAAATAGGTGTGCAGCAGCTTCGGCTTGTTCGACAGCACCGAAATCGGCGTATCCGTGCCCATGGAGCCCACCGCCTCCTGGCCCGTGTGCACCATCGGAGTCATCAGGAATTTCAGGCTTTCCTGCGTATAACCGAACGACTGCTGCAGATCGAGCAGCGCGACGTTCGACTTCTTCTTGACGATCTTCTTCGGCAACGGCAGATCGCCGACCTGGATCTGCGTGCTCTTCAGCCATTGCTCATAGGGGTTGCGCGACGCCAGATCTTTTTTTAACTCGTCGTCCGAGACGATGCGGCCGAGGGCCAGATCGATCAGCAACATCTTGCCCGGCTGCAGCCGCCACTTCTTGGCGATGCGCGCCTCGTCGACGGGCAGTACGCCCGATTCCGACGACATGATCACCATGTCGTCCATGGTCACAAGATAACGCGCCGGACGCAGGCCATTGCGGTCGAGCGTGGCGCCGATCTGGCGGCCGTCGGTGAAGGCCATGGCGGCCGGGCCGTCCCACGGCTCCATGAGGCAGGCGTGATATTCGTAGAACGCCTTGCGCTTGGTATCCATGGTTTCATGGCCAGCCCAGGCTTCCGGGATCAGCATCATGGCCGCGTGGGCCAACGAGTAGCCGCCCATGACCAGGAACTCGAGCGCGTTGTCAAAACAGGCCGTATCTGATTGGCCTTCATAGGAAATGGGCCAGAGCTTCTTGATGTTGTCGCCATAGAGTGGCGAGGCGACCGACGCCTGCCGGGCCGCCATCCAGTTGTTGTTGCCGCGCAGCGTGTTGATTTCGCCGTTATGGGCGACCATCCGGTAGGGATGCGCCAGCTTCCATGACGGGAACGTGTTGGTCGAGAACCGCTGATGCACCAGCGCCATCGACGAGAGCACCCGCGGGTCTGACAGATCGGTATAGTAGGCCTTCACCTGATACGACAGGAACATGCCCTTGTAGACCACCGTGCGCGACGACAGCGACACCGTGTAGTGCCCGATGTCTCGGCCCTTATACGCGTCGTACATCGCGTTCGACACGACTTTCCGGATGAGGAACAGCTTGCGCTCGAACGCCTCCTGATCGGCCAATCCTTTTGGCCTGCCGACGATGATCTGCCGATGCACCGGCTCGGTCGCGCGCACCATTTCCGACAGCGACGCATTGTCGACC
>JANXRM010000220.1 GCA_025353015.1 Hyphomicrobiales bacterium | reverse complement strand
TGTCGACACCGATCGAGAAGATTGAGGACGACGTGCGGCTGGTGAAGCCGACGCTGTTCGGGATTTTCCTCGAAGCGGCGGCGCTGGCGTTTGCGTTCTACGGGTTCCGGCCGGGCAGCAGCGGTGCGATCGATCCCGGGCCAGTGGCGCCACCGGCCGTGCGGGCTCCGGTTCCGGCGGCCAGCACAACCAAGGCGCAGGCCGAGGCGGAGGTTGTGCGGTTGCGCGGCGCGGTGCCCTCGCAGGATGCCCTCGCGGATCGCTGGAACGTCCACAAGGGCACGGTCTCGAAGTGGATGCGCGACTTCGAGGCGCGCGGCCTCGTCCGTCGGCAACGTGCGGGGCACTGCATATCGGTTGCCGCCATTCGCGCGGTTGCCTGAGAGTTGATCAGCAACTGAAGGGCCGCTCGGAGCTGTAGTGCTCCGGGCGGCCCTTGGTTGCCGAAGGTTGCCGGGGGTTTTGCTGAGTGCTGCGTTGGCAACGCAGACGCGGGCGGCTTTGACGGGCAACAGAGCGGAGTTGCCGGACAACCTTTGGCAACTGCCCAGGTTGCTGCGGGCATCGGTCGGAGCGGCGCCACCACTATGAGCGGCGGTTTCCTCTTCTGGCGGGCACGGCCTGGAAGTTGAACCAAAACGCTCCAATCGGTATACCGAATTCCAGAATGCAGAGGACTTGACGCAGTCTTCGAAGACTGCTGGCCCTTTTTCAGGCATGTGCCTGGGACAAAGTTCGCCGGCGCAGGCTGACAACGACGGAACCGATAAGTTGTCAGCGATCGCGGTATTCGGGAAACCTCAATGACGAGCAAGGCCAGCGGTACTTCACCAGCAATTTACAGACTCAGGATCTCGCGGTTTCGCGGCATTCGTAATCTTGCGTGGTGTCCGGCCAGGGGCGTCAACGTCATTCTCGGCGGTGGCGACGCGGGTAAGACAACTATCCTTGATGCCGTGGGCCTGCTGTTGAGCCCGGTGAATCCAGCCAATCTAGCCGATACCGATTATCACGCCCGCAAGATCGAGGACGGCTTTGAGATCGAAGCGGTCTTGTCGCTGCCGGCAGGTTGCGGCGTCAACGAGCAACATAAGCCATCATGGCCATGGGAATGGGATGGCCAGGAGCCGGTTGTGCCGAGCACCGAGGACCAGACCAAACAAACCGGCGAGCCGGTCTACCGCGTGCGCGTACGTGGCACGGAAGACCTCGAACTCGTCTATGAAATTTTTCACCCCGACAGCACTGCAACTTCGTTCCCCGTAGCCTTGCGCCGTTCTATAGGGCTTGTCCGCCTGAGCGGCGATGACCGCAACGACCGCGACCTGCGCCTCGTGCAGGGATCGGCGCTCGACCGCCTGCTCTCTGACAAAACCTTGCGCTCACGCATGGCAAGTGCTCTCGCCGACAGCGATGTCAAAGACCATCTGACCGGCGACGCGCAGACCGCGCTGAAGGAACTGGACAAGGCTTTCAGGGCAAAAAGCCTTCCCGACAGTCTCGATCTAGCCATCACAGGCGGGCAGGGTGCTTCCATCACCGCTCTTATTGGCCTCACTGCGGATCGCTTGGGCGTCCAGCTGCCGCTTGCAAGCTGGGGAGAGGGAACGCGTCGGCTTTCGGCGCTTACGATCTCGGAGCAAAAACAGGGAGAAGCGCCGATTACGCTCGTGGACGAGGTGGAACGCGGCTTGGAGCCCTACCGCCAGCGCGCACTCGTAGGGAAGCTTCAAGGTGGTAGATCCCAGGTGTTCCTGACAACACATAGCCCGCCGGCCTTGTCGGCGGCATCTCAGGCCGCGCTGTGGTTCGTTGATCATGCCGGCGCGATCGGCCCGCTCGACGCAAAGAAGACTTCTCAACACCGCAGGAGCGATCCCGAAACGTTTCTCGCTAGGCTTGCCATCGTCGCGGAGGGCGCCACGGAAGTCGGTTTTGCGTCAACCCTGCTGGTTCGCGCACTTGGCACGTCACTCGAACAACAAGGCCTCCACGTCAGCGACGGCGCAGGGCACGACACCACCATCGAATTGATTGAAGAGCTGGCGGCGGGCGGCTTGAAATTTGGTGTGTTCGCCGATGACGAAGGCCGGCATCCAACCCGCTGGGCAAAGCTGTCGGCAAAGCTGGGGCCGCTCTTGTTCCGGTGGAAGACGGGCTGCATCGAGGAGAACGTCATCGGCGCGGTGCCAGACGAAAAACTCGAAGAACTTATCACCGATCCGGATGGCGACAAGACCGGCAGCCGCCTTCGCTCGCTCGCCGACAGGCTCGATATCAACGACAAAAGCTTCGCGGCGATTAGGGCTGCGGCAGGGGCGCATCTCAAGTCTCTGATCATCGAAGCAGCGCTCGGAAAGGTGCCAGATGGGAAAGAAGCCAGTAAGAAGGAGTACAAAGCGCACGCCCAAACGTGGTTCAAGACGCGCGCCGGCGGACGCGAGCTTTTCGAAAAGGCCATTGCATTGTCGCTGTGGACCGCGCTCAAGCCGGAACTGATGCCGTTTTGTAATGCCGTCCGTACAGCCTGCGGCGTGCAGGAGCGCGAGGATATAGTGCCTTGAGCGATGAGGCCGTCCGCAGCGCGCTCCGCTCCAATGCGCCGCTCGTGGTTATCGAAGCGCCGGCCGGATGCGGCAAGACGTACCAGGGTGCCGACTATGCGCGGTCGCTTGCGGGCACGGATGGTGCCGGCCGTTTGCTCATCCTGACTCATACTCATGCGGCATGTTCGGTCTTCGCAGGCCAGACGAAAGGCATTGCGGCCCGCGTTGAGATTCGCACGATCGATAGTCTCATTGCCAGTATCGCCGGCGCCTACCACGCCGGCATTGGGTTACC
>JANXRM010000372.1 GCA_025353015.1 Hyphomicrobiales bacterium | reverse complement strand
GTCGCTGGCGATCATGTGGGACAAGACCAAGGGCGCCATCGGCGTCAAGGCTATGGCGGCCATCACCAACAGCGAGATCTATCTCAACACGCGCAATCCCGACATCAAGACGATCCGCGACTTCTCCGAGAAGGACCGGATCGCGCTGCCCTCGGTGCGCTCGACGACGCAGGCGATCATGCTGCAGATCGCGGCTGAGGCGGAATGGGGCGCAGGCCAGCACGGCAAACTCGACCCGCTGACCGTCAGTCTCGCACATCCAGACGCTCTGGCCGCCGTGCTCAACCCACAAGGCGAGATCAATACGCACTTCGCCACGTCGCCCTTCCACGAAGCGGAAATGAAGGCCGGCCTGCGCACCATCACGAGCGCCTACAAGATCATGGGCGGCCCGACGACCAATCTTGTGTTCGTGACGACGGACAAGTTCCGTACGGATAACCCGAAGGTCTATGCAGCGACCCTTGCGGCCCTGAACGAGGCGATGGCCTGGACAAACGCGGACAAGCGCCGCGCGGCCAAGCTCTACATCGAGATCACCAAGGAAAAACGGTTATCCGAGGACGACATCGTGGCCATCATCTCGGGCGACGGCTTCGACTTCACGACGACGCCGAAGAAGGTCGGCGCCTTCACACAGTTCATGGCCAAGATCGGCTCGATCAAGAACAAGCCGGAGAGCTGGAAGGATCTGTTCTTCCCGGAAGCCCACGGCCTCAGCGGCGATTGAGCGGTCGACCTATAGTGAACGAAAGGACGGCACGTCATGCTGCGACTGGGATGTGGAGCAGGGTTTTCGTCAGACCGCCTGGAGCCGGCGATCGATCTCGCCGAAAAGGGTGCGCTCGATTATCTCGTGTTCGAGACGATCGGCGAGCGGACACTGGCCTTCGGGCATCGTGACCGCAAGCTCGATCCGAAGAAGGGCTACAACCCGCAGCTCGCCGCCCGCATGCGCGGCGTGCTCACGGCCTGCAAGGCCAACGGCACGCGCATCGTCACGAACATGGGCGTGGCGAACGTGCCCGATGCGGCGGAGCTTGTCATTGCTGTTGCGCGGGAACTCGGCCTCAAGGGCCTCAAGGTTGCGGCCGTGCTTGGCGACGAGGTCACGCACCTGCTGGGGCCGGAAACGCGGTTGTTCGACAACCACGATCGCATGATTAAGGACGTGGGGCTGCCGCTGGCTGGCGCCAACGTCTATCTCGGCACCGACGCGATCTTGCCGGCGCTGGAAACCGGCGCCGATGTTGTCATCACGGGCCGCGTCGCCGACCCCTCGCTGTTCCTGTCGCCCATGGTGCACAAATACGGCTGGAAGCTCGACGACTGGGAGATGCTCGGGCGGGGCACGCTGGTCGGCCACCTCATGGAATGTGGGATGCAGATCACGGGCGGCTATTTCGCCGACCCCGGTTTGAAGGACGTGCCACGGCTCGCCGATTGCGGCTATCCGATCGCCGAGATCGGCGCCGATGGCGCCGCTGTCATCACCAAACTCAACGATGCCGGCGGCATGGTGACGTCGCGCACGGTGAAGGAGCAGATGCTCTACGAGGTGCACGATCCCGTCCGCTATCTGACACCCGATGTGACGGCGGATTTCTCGAAGGTCGAGGTGACGGAGCAGGGTCGCGATCGGGTGTCGGTCGCCAACGCTCGGGGCACGCAGCGGCCCGACATGCTGAAGGTGACGGTTGGCTTCGACGGTGGCTTTTTCGCCGAGGCCGGCGTCAGCTATGCAGGTCCGAACTGCGTTGCCCGCGCGAAACTTGCAGCCGAGGTGCTGGACGTGCGGCTGCGCCGTCATCCCGCCATCGCCCAGAAGTTGCGGATCGATCTCGTCGGCGTCAATTCGTTGCATCAGACGGCGTTTTTATCTGGGCCTTCGGTTGCCCACCAACAACCGGCCCGTGAATACGGCGGGATCGAGGACGTGCGCGTGCGCGTTGCCATGCGCTCCACCGACCGGGTGGCCTGCGAGACGATGCTGTGGGAGGTCGAGGCGCTGTTGTGCTGCGGTCCGGCTGCGGGTGGAGGCTATCGCGGGCAGATCACGCCGTCGGTCGTCACGCACTCGGCGTTGATCGAGCGCGAGCGAGTGACGCCGTCCGTCAAGGTCTACGTCGCCTGATCGACGCCAAACGAGTAGGGGTACGCCGTGAGCCGAACCATCAAATTGCACGAGATTGCGCACGCACGCGCTGGCGACAAGGGCAACACGTCGAACGTTTCCGTTTGGGCCTATGACCCCGGCGATTATCTATTGCTCAAAGCGCAACTGACGCCAGAGCGCATCAAATCGGCTTTTCCGAAGCTGATCGAGGGGCCTGTCATGCGCTACGAGCTTGACCACCTGCACGGGCTCAATTTCGTAATGCAGGATGCGCTGGAGGGCGGGGTCAACACCTCGCTCGGGCTGGATAGCCACGGCAAGAGCTGGAGTTCGTTGATCCTCGGGCTCGAGATCGAAATTCCCGACAATCAGCGCCGCCAATCGCGCCCTTCAACCTGACTTTGGCGACGGCTGGTTTTGTCATATTAATGCCGTTCAATTGCTGCCTTATTCTAAGCCACAATCCGGCGCAGTTAGGCTACAACACTGCAAGGATTGGTTTCGGAAAGTTTCGAGCATGCCGTCGACATCGCTGCTGCGTCCTTGGTTGAGGGCTACCCACGTCGTGCTGGCACTCCTGGTGCTCGGGCCCACAAGTTTGCGCGCCGAGGTTGCGACGGACTGCTTGAGCGAGGATTGGGAGCGCCGTATTTCTGGCTGCTCGGCGATCATCGACAGCCCTGAAGCCTCCATGGAGCAGAAAGCCGTCGCCTACGCCACGCGAGGCCTCGCCCTCTCGCTCAAGGGGCAGTTCGAGCGTTCGATCGACGACTACGACGCAGCAATCCGGATCGAGCCGAATTTCGCCGTCGCGTTGAACAATCGTGCCTGGGCGCTCCACAAGTGGGGCCGGGGTGCGAAAGGGCTGGCCGATGTCGAGAAGTCGCTGGCGCTGAACCCCATGAGCGAACACACCTGGGACACGCGTGGTCATATTCG
>JANXRM010000354.1 GCA_025353015.1 Hyphomicrobiales bacterium | reverse complement strand
TTTCTGGTGCTGCCGCGGGTTCTATGACGCATGGCAGGCGCTACACTACGCAAAGCAGGCAATCGCGGGTGTTGAGCGTCGAATTGTCGATGGAATCGATGGCGAAGGCCCGGGATTCTGGCTAAGAAAGTCATTTGGAGTTCGCCCCAAAAACTATGACGATTTGAGAGGCAACAGCATCCCGATTTTGATGATTGCCGCGACCAAGGGCGGTGTCGGGAAAACATCGTTGACGGGAAGTCTGGCCGCACATTTTGCGATGCGATGGACGCAGCGGCGGCAAAATGCGAGCGCCGCCATGCCTCTGCGAGTATTGGTCATCGACCAAGATTTTCAAGCTAGTTTTTCGCTCATGACGGTCGACGAAAACGGGCGGCTCGGGGCGATGCTATCAAAGTCCAATCAGCTTGTGAGTGGAGAACTGGGTGATGGCCGCGCGCAGACGGCGGCGGAACCGATCAGCAGGCCTGGCATGGTCGATGGATTGTCGATCTGGACAATCCCTGCAAACTACGATTTGGCTCAAGCTGAAAACAGGATGATGATAAAATGGTTGCTTCCCATTGCACGCACCGCACTGATTGATCGGCTACTGCAAGCCCTTCGCGTACGTGAAGCGGAGAAGACCCAGACGACCGATCTGCGATACGTTCTTGCAGAGGCATTGTTGC
Organism: Hyphomicrobiales bacterium; assembly: GCA_025353015.1. Taxonomy (GTDB): domain Bacteria; phylum Pseudomonadota; class Alphaproteobacteria; order Rhizobiales; family Hyphomicrobiaceae. The sequence goes on along the minus strand of JANXRM010000354.1, from coordinate 22,690 downwards.
ACCCTCGGGTGCAGATCAGTTTCGATGTGATCTTAATTGATTCTCCGCCGCGGCTGACGACAGCGCATGTCCAAGCTATGTGTGCAGCTACCCACCTGCTCGTGCCGACGATATTGGACGGGCTATCTAGCGACGCTGTCAATCGATATCTGGATCAAGTAGCCACTCACAAGTTGGGACCGCCAGGAGATCGAGACCGGGCCATTTGTCCACACTTGCAGCCCATTGGTATCGTCTGCACGATGGTCCCACCCTTCAGAGCAAGCCTGGACGGGAAATTGAACGTACTTCAAGCCAAGATTGCTGCTGGTCGACTTCAGCCACCGATCGTTCCTCAGGATTGTTTCATTCGCCAACGGACACCATATCGTGATCACGCGGGCGAACGCATTGCTTACGCAGCAACTTCCCAAAATGCTGCACACGCGGAGTTGCGTGACGAAGTCGATCGGCTAGGGGACTGGCTTTCCCCAAAGATCGGGGCGAATGCCATAGGTTGGCTACGGAGAGAGTAATCTCAGGTGCATCATGAGACTGAACGACGTAGAGCGTCCTATCCGGTCCTACATTTGTTGCCTTGCTGCGGCAGGAAGCGACCGTGCCACTGCAGACCTTCGGCTACTTGCTGATTTTCTACTCGAGTTTGGCACGATCTCGATGGTTGATCTGGAGCACCAATGGAAGGTGGTAGGGAGCAATGACCAGAAAAAGTGCGAACAAAATAGCATTACAGAGCTTGGTCGCTGCCTGGAACTGTTGTTGAACCTCCTTGAAGTTGCAGGCGCAAGAGTTCCGCTTCTTCAGGACTTGGGGAAGCTTCGTAAATTTTTCGGCGAAGCTTCTCTCGAATCAGGCAGGCTTCCGGAAGTGCTCACAGCGCTGAGGAAGGCCATGCAACCGATGCCGATTGAGGAGCAAATACACGATTACATACGGCGGTTACATGAGACCGCTCGGACATCTGCTTTTGAAGGCGTGTTCCGAGAAATCTCGGGGTCCGAACTCCGACGAGAGCATGTTGTCGAGGTTGCGAAGGCAATTTATGGTAGCGTCGAAAAGAGATCTTCGCGCCAGAAGGCACTTGCCTTAATTCGCAAAGCTCACGACGCATACATGTCGGCCAAGCGCGGCAATGAGACAACCGGTGGGCGGTCTGCTGCATAGGGTATTCTCTGCGGCAAACAATAGTGCGTTGGAGCGAGGCCTTTATTTCTGCAATGCCGCCGTGCTACGGGTTGAGGATGAGTCAACGCCGCGGCGAATATGCGGATGGGGGCAGACACATGGCGGGCTTGATGAAATTGGATATGAAATGCGCCCACGTGGCCGTTTTTCTGGCGCTATCCGTCACGCTCGCCGGTTGTTCAGGCGGCACGTCTGGCTTGACGACGGGCACGCTGCTACCCACCCCTGCGGTAAAGCCACCGGCTGACCCCACGGTCGAGCGCGCGATCCAAGTCGGGGCGACGACAGCTCGCGCGTCTAAGTGCGGGTACAATTTCGATTCGCAGAAGCTGAAAGCCAACTATCTGGCCTACGAGGCGAGCCAGCCGGGGGCCGACACGGCAAAAGCCGAAAAGGCATTCGAGACCACCCGCTCGGCCGTTGCGGCCAAGATCCCGGACTCATCCGAATACTGCACGGACGAGCAGACGGCGACGATCAAGGGCGATTTGACCCGCCATCTCGCTGGCGACTTCAATCCACCGCCGAAGAAGGCGGAGGCCACATTGGCCGACATCCTGGCGTCCAAGGATGAAAAGGCTTACGATCCCAAGGAAGCGTTCTGCCGCAATGGTAGCTGCTACTGATCTGGCCGGTCTGAGCCAGCCTCGCGCGATTCCGTCCATTGTGTGCATTGAGCGCGTTGTGAGTTGGGCGCGGCGCGCTCAGCTCACCTCGAGCCAATCGCGCCGGATGTCGTGTGCCGACCGCAGTGTTTCTGGTGTCCCTTCGAACACGATCTCGCCGTGTCCCATGACATAGACGCGTTCCGAAACGCGCAGCGCGATCGTCAACTTCTGCTCGACAAGCAGCACCGACACGCCCTTCTTGCAAATCTCGCGGATCACCTCGGTGACAACCTCGACGATCTTCGGCGCCAGCCCTTCGGTCGGCTCGTCGATCAGAATGACGCGCGGATTGCCCAGCAATGATCGGCAGATCGTCAGCATCTGCTGCTCGCCGCCCGAAAGCATGCCGGCGGCGGTGTTGCGGCGGTCCTTGAGCTGCGGGAAGAAATCGTACATCTCCTCCATGGACCACTGCGGCACGCCCGATCGCGCCGGCTGCAGGCCGATGCGCATGTTTTCATTGACGGTGATGTTGGCGAAGATTTCGCGTTCTTCCGGCACGTAGGCGATGCCGGCTCGCGCCACGCGATAGGCACGTTCGCCCGCAAGGTTCGTGCCCGCCAATCGCACTTCGCCGCCCGTCGGCTTGACGAGACCCATGATCGTCTTCAGCGTCGTCGAGCGCCCCGAGCCATTGCGGCCAAGCAGGCTGACGATTTCGCCCTGGCGGATCGTCATGTCGACGCCGTGCAGGATGTGGCTTTTGTCGTAATGGGCGTTGAGCCCTTTGATCTCAAGCAAATTTGGCGCGCTCATGTGGCCACTTCCTCGCCCAGATAGGCTTCCTGGACCTTGGGATTGTTGCGCACGGCCGCGGGCTCGCCGGTCGCGATGACCTCGCCATAAACCAGCACCGAGATCTGATCGCAAAGGCCGAAGACGACGCTCATGTCGTGTTCGACTACGAGCAGTGTCTTGCCCTCGGTGACGGTGCGGATGAGCTCGACCATGTAGGCCGTTTCCTCGAGCGACATGCCAGCGGTCGGCTCGTCGAGCAGCAGAATTTCGGGGTTGGTCGCGAGCGACATGCCGATCTCGAGGGCGCGTTGCTCGGAATAGGCGAGATCGCCGACATTGTCGTCGCGCCGCCGCGTCAGGCGGATCTTCTCCAGGAACTGATCGACCTCGGCCGTGACCGCGGTCAATCCGGCGACGGGCCGGAACATACTGAAGCGATAACCATGCTGGCCCATGACCGAAATACGCAGGTTTTCCGCGACCGAGAGCCGCGGAAAGAGATTTGTGATCTGGAACGATCGCGACAGCCCGAGGCGGTTGATGACGTGCGGTTGCAGCCCGCCGATCTGTTTTCCGTTCAAAACCACCTCGCCTGAGGTCGGCACATAGTGGCCCGAGATCAGGTTGAAGAGGGTGGATTTGCCGGCGCCGTTTGGCCCGATCAAGGCGTGGCGCTCACCGCGTTTTACGGCGAGATTGACGCCGCGGATGATCTTCGTCTCACCGAACGATTTGCGCAGATCCCTGAGCTCGAGGACGGGGCTGCTCGGGATCTGGACGTCGGAGCCCGATCCGGCTGAAGCTGTCGGTGCAGGTGCAATCGCGGTCATGCGGTTTCTCCCTGCGCCGGCGCCGATTGTGTTGCGTGCAGCCATGCGCGGCCCGTCACCTTCATGGCAGCAGGCATTAATGCTGCACCGGCGAGTAGCAGTCCAATCGGAATGGACCAGGTAACCCAACTCCGCGGGTTGAAGTCCTGGCCGAAAAACGAGAACGGAACGGCCGCACCGCCCGATGACTTCGTTTTGGCGATATAGCCGTCGGACAGCAGAATGTGCGTGCTCTCCACCAGGAAGACAACGCCTGCCAGCAGCAGCAGGCCGGTGACGAGGCACAGCAGATAGGGCAGCACGAGCGCCTTGTAGCCACCCTTCTTCACTTTCTTCGAATGCTCGGCAATCAGACCGCCGATACCATCAGGCACGAACAACATGACCAGCACGAACAGCAGGCCTTGATACAGCAGCCACGAGCGCGTGAGATCCGACGTCACCCGAGCAAAAAACGTCATCGACGCAGCACCAAGGGCCGGACCGAAGAACGTTCCCGCACCTCCGATGAAGGTCTGCAGGACGACATCGGCGGATGCCTTGGAGCTGAAGGCCGTGTAGTTGGCGGCCTCCGTCGCGATCGCAAGCAGCGCACCGGCAACGCCGGTAAAGAGGCACGACAGTGCGAAAATCAGCGTCCGCGCCATGTGCGTGTTGAAGCCGAGAAAGCGCACGCGGTGCTCGTTGTCGCGCAAAGCCAACGCCAGCCGGCCGAGCGGCGTGCGCGTGAACGCCCACAGGCACCACGTCGCCAACGTGACCCAGAAGAGCGTCAGATAATAGACGTGCGCGTCGTCGCCAAAGCTGATGCCCCATGATGCGCCACGGATCGTCGAAATGCCGGACTCGCCACCGAACAAGGAATTCCATGTCGGCGCCAGCGTGTAGAGCAACTCCGCCAACGCCAGCGTCACCATGGAGAAGTAAACGCCGCTGCGTTGCGTCGCGAACCAGCCGAAGAGCAAGCCGAACAGGAAGCCGACGGCCGCGCCCGCGAGCGGGATCAACGGTGTCGGGAACGAGAAGGCACCCGCCTCGACAAAGCGCATCGCGTGAACGGCGGCAAATGCGCCGAGGCCGTAGTAGGCGGCATGTCCGAACGAGAGCATGCCGGCCTGTCCCATGGCCAACGTGAAGGCGAGCGCGAACAACGCCGAGATCATCATCTTGATGATGGCATTGAGCAGATTTCCCGAGAGGAACACGGGCAAGATCGCGAAGACGCCGAGCGCAATCAGAATGAGGAGATACCGAAGCCGGGTCATTGGCGATCTCCCATGAGGCCCGCGGGCCGGACAAGGAGAATGAACAACATCAGCAGGAACGGCATGCTGTTGGCGATGGTCGAGAGTTTGAGCGTCAAGATCCCGCCGAACGCCTGCGCCCAGGGACCGAGGCCAACGATGCCGAAGAGATCGGCCAAAGCCCAGTTGAGGCCGACCGAGAATGAGATGAAGAGACCGATCATCAGCGAGGCGATCAATGCGCCTTCGACCGAGCCGAGGCCACCGACGACGGTGACCACGAACACCAGCGTACCGAAATCGGTTGCCATGTTCGGACTGGTCGGGAAGAACGCGCCGGCAACCGCACCCGCAAGGCCGGCCAAGGCAGCGCCTGCGGCGAACACACCCATGAAGATCACTGGCAGGTTATGCCCAAGCGCTTCGACGGTCGTCGGCCGGAAGGTCGCGGCGCGAACGATGATGCCGATGCGCGTGCGCGTGAGCAGCAGATAGAGACCGACAAAGATCAAGCCGGCCACGCCGCCGATGAAGAGCCTGTAGAACGGGTAATTTGTGTCGAAAATCGTGAAGGCCGCGAACCGCATGTAGGACGGCATTTGATAGCTCACCGGGAAGTCGCCATAAAAGAGCTTGATGACTTCTTCGATGATGAAGGCGAGACCGAACGTGAGCAGCAGCTCGTGGGCGTGGCCGTATTTATGCACCCGCCGGAGCATGTAACGTTCGACGAAGACGCCGAGCGCACCAACCAGCAGCGGCGCCAGAATAATGCCCGGCCAGAAGCCGATCGTGCGCGTGCAGGTGAAGCCGATGTATGCGCCCAGCATGTAGAACCAGGCGTGGGAAAAGTTGAGCACGCCCATCATGCCGAAGATCAATGTCAGGCCTGCCGACACCATGAAAAGCAGCAGGCCATGAACGACGCCATTGAGCGTCGAGACGACGAGATATTCCAAGCGGTGTTCCTCTGCACGATCGTTTGTAGAAGTCGGTGAACATGGGGGTCGCACATGGAGAGCGGGGCAAAATCTGCCCCGCTCGTTGTCAACAACCGGTGGCCGAAGCCCTTATTATGCCGGCGGACGCACCATCTTGCATTCCGGGCTGACGGGGGCCGCAGCATCGGCGCCCGAGATGAGCTTCAGCGGCTTGAAGCCCATGTCCGTGCCGTCGGTCTTGAACTTCGCGTCCTTCGAGACGACCGCGACCGCTAGCGGTATCAGTGCCTGGTGGTCATCGGCGCGCATGGAAACGTCGCCGAGCGATGTGCTGACCTTGGCCTTCTCCATTGAGAACGCCAAAGCTTTCACCGAGATCTTGTCGCCAGCTTTCCCGCTCAAGCCCTTCAGCGCTTCGCCGAGGCCCCAGATGCCGTGGATGGTGTGGCCTTGCACCCAGACGGGGTAGGCGCCCATCTTGGTCTTGTATTCTTCCGCGAACTTTTCAGACGCCGCGCCGTTGGACTCGGGGTAGAAACTGGAGACGTTGTAATGGCCGAGGGCCGTGGCGCCAGCGTTGGCGATATTGCCGGGCTGATCCAACCAGTAGGCGCCAAACCGGACTTTGAGGCCCGCGTCACCCGCGGCCTTCATGAGCAGCAGCAGGTCGCTGCTCCAATTGCCTGTGATGACGGTGTCGGGATTGGCTTCCTTGATCTTGGCGACGTAGGGGGCGAAGTCCTGGATCTTGTTGACGTCGTGAATGACGTCACCGACCACCTCGTAGCCGAACTCCTTGGCATAGCTGTTGGCCAGCTTCTGGACGTCGTGGCCCCAGCTGTAATTCTGGCCGATGATATAGATGCGCTTGCCCAACACATCGGCGTTTTTCATGGCGGTCAGCATTGCGCGCAAGCGGATTTCGGCGTTGCCGTTCCAGCGGAAGTGGTAGAAATGGCACTTCGGTCCGGTGAACTCCATCGCCTCGGCGCCGATATTGAAGTACATGACTTCTTTGCCGGGATTGCGCTGGTTCCACTTCTGGACGTCGCTCGTGATCTGACCACCGATCGCGGACGATGCGCCTTGAATGATGATGTGTGCGCCATCGTTGATGGCTGCCTTCACTTTGTCAGCCGCTTCCGACGCGCCGCCCTGATTGTCATATTGCAGGAGCTGGACGCCATCCGGCCAAGCCTTGTCGGCGTTGACTTTCGTCAATGCGAATTCGACGGCTGCGAGGAACATCTTGCCCGTCGACGACTGCCCGCCCGACAGCGTCTCGACCATGGCGATCTTGAGTGGTTCGGCCTGAGCGCTCGCCAAGGCCATTGCCGCCAGCCCGGCAGTAGACAATCCGGCGATCGCCATCCCCTTGAGTACAGACTTCATTCAGCGTTCTCCTGTTGCGTTTCCAAATCTTTTACCAGCGCTCTGCGGCGCCTGGGTCCGGCCTATAGACAAGTCTGGACATGGCCAGATTGCAATCGATTTTTTTGTCGGCGCATTCGCGCGTGATCCAGAATTCCGCCTTGTTCAACGGCCGGATGAAGGTGTTAACCCTCGGGGACGAAATCGCCCGCCACGCCTGTGTAAGTCTCGATCACAGAGCGCAGCAGAGCCAAATCCTCCGGCCGCGACAGCCTGTGATCGCCATCTGGAACCGCTGAAACGCGTGTCCAATCCCCCGACAGGTGCGCGACGAGGTCGAGGGTATGCTCCCATGGCACGTCGGGATCTTGCAAACCGTGCAGAATATGAACCGGGCGGCCCGGATCGAAGGGGGCGCTGCCAATGCGGTGCGATCGCCCGTCCTCGATCAACCGCATCGTGATCCGGTAAGGGCCGTCGCCATAGGCGGAGGGGCGCAAATAGACGCCGGTCTCGCTGAGATCCCGGCGGGCCGATGCCGGCAGGCGCGCCCACATCAAGTCCGTCATGTCCCACGCCGGCGCGATCAGGACGAGCGCCTTGATCCTTTGCGCCGCGCCTTGGTCGTCCTGCATCAGTGCCCGCAGCAGCAACAGGGCAATGTGGCCGCCCATGCTCGAGCCGACGATGATCTGCGGGCCTGAGGTCAGCCGCGTGAAAACCGCGCGCGCCTCCTCGAGCCAGCGGCCGAGCGTGCCCTGATCGAAATCGCCGCCGGAGCGGCCGTGACCGGAATAATCGAAGCGCGCCATCGCGAGGCCTCGGGCTTGGGCGAAGGTTGCCAGATCCGTGGCTTTCAGGCTCCCCATCTCGGATCGAAAGCCCGGCAGCCACATCAGGCCGGGTTTGCAGGCATCTCCAGACGCGGGCCTCTGTTCGACCAGGGTTGCGATGCGGCGCTCCGCCACGCCGCTGCCGACGGAGATGAATTGCGGTTCGGGTGCCGTCATCCTAAGTGAACCTCACGTCGTCTTGGTTGGGCGGTACGCGCCGCAGTGGCGCGTTGCGCAGCTTGTGCCGCGCTATCAGGCGGCGCAGATGGAAGCAAAAGGGACGCGTCTGTGCAACCAGGTCCGCCGACCATACTGCAGATCATCCCGCGGCTCGACACCGGCGGTGCGGAACTGTCCACGATCGAGATCACGGAAGCGATCGTCAGGGCGGGCGGCCGCGCCCTTGTCGCGACTGAAGGCGGGCGCATGGCACCGCGGATTTCCGAGTGTGGCGGCGAGTTCATCCCGTTTCCAGCGGCGACGAAAAATCCCGCCCGCATCCTGATGAACGCGCGCATGCTTGAAACGCTGATCCGCGCACGCGGCGTTGATCTCATTCATGCCCGCAGCCGCGCGCCAGCCTGGAGCGCACTCATCGCGGCGCGGCGCACGGGGCTTCCCTTCGTTACCACATATCACGGTGCTTATGCCGAAAAGGGCCGCCTGAAACGGCTTTACAACAGCGTCATGGCGCGCGCCGACGTCGTGATCGCCAACTCCGCATATACAGCAGGCCTCATTCGCGCGCGATACGGCACGCCTGAGGCGATCCTCCGCATCATCCATCGCGGGGTGGACCGAAACGTGTTTCACCCGGACGTTGTGGCGGCCTCTCGGGTCGAGGCTTTACGTCAAAGTTGGCGTGTCCGGCCCGAGCAACCGGTCATTCTGCAGGCGGCCCGGCTGACCGGTTGGAAAGGCCAGCGCGTGCTGATCGACGCCATTGGCCATAGTCACAACCGGGGACAACTCGGCGACGCCGTCATCGTCTTTGCCGGCGACGCACAGGGGCGCGATGGCTATCAGGCGATGCTCGTCCAGGCGGCGAACAGCCATGGGCTCGCGGATCGCGTGCGGTTTGCCGGGCACGTGGCGGATATTGCTGCCGCCTATCTGGCGGCACATGTGACGGTGGTCGCCTCGACCGAGCCTGAAGCCTTCGGACGCTCCGCCATCGAGGCACAGGCGATGGGCTGTCCCGTGATCTCGACCAACATCGGTGCTCCCCCGGAGACGGTTCTGGCGCCGCCACGTGTCCTCGATCGCGAAAGTACGGGATGGCTGGTCGCTGCTGGCGATCCCCTGGCACTCGCGGCCGCCTTGGAACATGCACTGGGCCTGCCAAGCGCGCAGCGGACAGCCATGGGAGCCCGGGCGCAAGCGCACGTGGCCCGCCATTTCACCCTGGACGCCATGAAACGAGCGACACTTGCGGTTTACGACGAGAAATTGCGTTGGGGCCTGCAGGAGCGGTTCATCGGGGCCGATACATCGACAGGCGGATCAACGCGCCTAGCACCTCCTGCTTGACTTGTGCCTGCGAACTGCCATGTCTAGGGCCTACATGCGTCGTGTTGCCGCTCAATTGCGAGCGTACCGCCGCATTTGTCGGGCTACAGCCGGCTCCAAACCAGTCGCGCGCACGGCAAGTCTAGCGTACGGTAGGATTTGGACGAGGCGGGTCCGAGACAGAGAACGTGGCAACTGAAGGAGGCCTAACATACGTCGTCCAATGCGTGGCGCGCCAGAGCGCGAACAATCCGGCCCGAGGATCAATGAGGCAATTCGGGTCAAGGAAGTCCGGCTGATCGACGAGACCGGCCAAAACGTCGGTGTCGTGCCGAAGCTTGAAGCTGCCAGCCGGGCGCTTGAGGCCGGCCTTGATCTCGTGGAAATTTCTCCAGATGCCGAGCCACCCGTCTGTAAGATCATGGACTTCGGCAAATTCAAATACCAGGAACAGAAGAAGGCTGCCGAAGCGCGTAAGAAGCAGAAGGTGGTCGAGGTCAAAGAGATCAAGATGCGTCCTGGCATCGACGATCACGATTACGATACCAAAATCAAGGCGATGAAGCGCTTCTTCGAGGAGGGCGACAAGGTCAAGGTCACCTTGCGGTTCCGCGGACGCGAACTGGCGCACACGCATCTCGGCATGGAAGTGCTGCAGCGCGTCAAGGCCGACAGTGAAACCTTCGCCAAGGTCGAATACGAGCCCAAATTCGAAGGCCGAAACCAGATGATCATGATTCTGGCTCCCAAATGAGTGGCCCATTGGGAACTTAAGGGTGCAAGTGCCGCCATGTCAGCGGCATATTGCACCGTGACTTGTCGCACCGTGACTTGTCGAACCGTGTTGGGCGCCGCGAAGCCTCAGCCATTGCTCGCGAGCTTGGTCCAAGGCTGGCCTATCGAGACCAGCCACGAACGTTTTTGGCCTGATCAGCCCCGATCGTCGATGATCACCCGTAACGGTCAAGGTTGAGATGATGGTCTTCGAGCGATGGACGTCGGGTCAGAAAAATATTATAAAGCCAATGGGTTAGGCAAGGTCGTCCATGGTCAAGACCTTAAAGCCAGAAACGATCGCCGCGCAGGCGGGCGGTGCGGTGGATGAAGCCACCGGCGCCCTGGTGCCGCCGATCCATACAGCAACCACCTACATTCGCGATCCCGACAATCAATACCGGCGCGGGTTTGCCTATTCCCGCCCAGACAATCCCGTGACGCGGCAAGCGGAAGATGTGCTCTGCCGGCTCGAAGCCGGCTCTGCCTGCCTGATGTCCGGCTCGGGCATGGCGGGGGCAACGACGGCTTTCCTGGCGTTGGAGCAATCAGCCCACGTCGTGGCGCCAAAAGTCATGTACTGGGCGCTGAAGAAGTGGCTGGCCGAGGACGCACCGGCGCTGGGCATCCGGGCCACATTCGTCGATACAACGAACCTCGATGCAATTGCCGCGGCCGTCAGGCCAGGCGAAACACGGCTGGTCTGGATCGAGACGCCCGCCAATCCGACCTGGGATATCGCGGATATAAGGGGAGCAGCGCGCATCGCGCATGCCGCCGGGGCCATGCTTGCCGTCGATTCGACGATTGCAACGCCGGTTTTGACGCAGCCCTTGCAGCTCGGCGCCGACGTCGTGATGCATTCGGCAACGAAGTATCTCAACGGCCATTCCGATGTGATCGGCGGGGCCTTGGTTTTTGCGCGGCGGGACGCTTATTTCGAGCGCGCGGCCCGGATGCGGTCGATGCTCGGTGCGGTGCTGGGCCCTTTCGAAGCATCGTTGCTTATCAGGGGGATGCGCACACTGCATCTGCGCGTTCGCCATCAATCGGCAACGGCACTGACGTTGGCCCAGCATTTTGCCTCCAATCCCAGGATATTAGGTGTGCTCTATCCGGGCCTCGACGCCGACAAGGGATACCAGACAGCCGTAGGCCAGATGACCGGCGGCTTCGGCGGCATGCTCTCGATCCGCATCCGCGCGGGAGAAGAGGCCGCGGTCCGAACCGCCGCGAACGTCAAGCTTTGGAAACGCGCCACATCCCTCGGCGGCGTCGAAAGCCTGATTGAACATCGCGCGTCCGTGGAGGGCCCCGGCACACTGTGCCCGCCGGATCTGCTCAGGCTCTCGGCCGGACTCGAGGACGCAGGCGATCTCATCGACGATCTCGAGCAGGCGCTCGGCTCGAACGGCTGATTGTTACGCCGGTTGTCACCAAGTCGTGTCATCGCGCGTCCGCATAGCCATAGGGCTGAGGCCAGGGTGGCCGACGCCGTTGGCGCGGGACGGGGTACCAATCATTGCCGCTCCCAAACTCGCCGCTGTAGCCGTTAGGGCGGCTCCCTTGCGGGCGGCTGCGATAGTTCCGCCGATCGCGATAGCCGTTGTTGTTCCCCGCGTAGGGCGAGCCGCGCGGTTGCCAGCGTGGCCCCGACCAATAGGGCCGGGTTGACCGCGGCCGCCTGACCGATGCCGGCGGTGGCGTCGCCTCGAACCCAGAGTATGGTGAACCGGTGTATGGCCGGGCAAAGTACTGTGGCCCGAAGTTTTGCGGACCGTCGTATTGTCGGCCATAACGCTGCGGCCAGGCACCGCTGCGATATCGCGGTGGCCACATCGGTGTCTCATAATTATGTTGCCAGCCATAGGGGCTGTAGCTCCAGGCAGGGCCTGGGCCACCGTCGGGCACAAACTGGGCGGGCACAAACTGCGCGGGCGCAACGGACGACGGAAAGCCGCTGACGACAGTGACTCCAGGAATGACTTCGGAAGTCACTTCGGATTGCGGGCGTGCCTCCTCGGCCTGGAGGTTACAGATCGGCGGGAAACCCAAAGGAAGAAAATACAATGCCACTGCAGCCCATGCTGCAGCTGTAACGCTGCTTTGACAACGCATACCCAGCTCCCAAGTTTACTCGACTTGTAGAGCCTATCAATTCCATGAGTTCCAGTAAAGTTCTTTATTTGATCTTGTTTGTTCTTTTTTGTTGACGTTCCCTCTGCGCGGCCGGGGGTCGATCGTCAGGCACCCTTGCCCTCGAAAAACTCCTTCATTCGAGAGAAAAAGCCTGATGATGCCGGGTTATTTTCGGCCTTGCTTTCGCGCTCGAATTCTTCCAGCAGCTCGCGCTGACGGCGCGTCAGGTTTTTCGGCGTCTCCACCTCGACCTGGATGTACATGTCGCCCTGCACTTTCGAGCGCAGCACCGGCATGCCCTTGCCCTTCAGGCGGAACTGCTTGCCGCTTTCGGCGCCGGCTGGCACGGGCATCTTCACCCGCGTGCCGTCAAGGGTTGGCACTTCGATGTTGCCGCCGAGCGCCGCCGTGGTCATCGAGATCGGTACGCGGCAGAACACATCGGCGCCGTCCCGTTGGAAGAATTCGTGCGGTTTGATCGCCAGGAAAATATAGAGGTCGCCGGTTGGGCCACCGCGCACGCCGGCCTCGCCCTCCCCCGCCAGCCGGATACGCGTGCCGTCCTCGACGCCGGCTGGGATCGAAACTTGTAGCGTGCGCTCCTTGTTGACGCGGCCGGCGCCTTCGCAGCCGGTGCATGGGTCCTCGATGAACTCGCCGCGACCGTGGCAGGACGGGCAAACCCGTTCGATCGTGAAGAAGCCCTGGCTCGCACGGACCTTGCCTTGCCCGGCACACGTCGGACAGGTGGAGGGTTTGGTCCCGGGTTTGGCGCCAGACCCCGCGCATTTCTCGCAGCCGACACTTGTCGGAACGCGGATCTGGGCCTGCTTACCGGTGTAGGCTTCAGCCAGCGCAATATCCATCTGATAGCGGATGTCGGCACCGCGTTCCCGGGTCGAGCCGCGGCCCTGGCCGCGTCCGCGCTGGCCGCCACGGCCACCCATGAACTCGCCGAAAAGATCATCGAAGATGTCCGACATGGAGGACGCGAAGTCTGGCCCGAAGCCACTTTGGCCGCCCTGGCCGCCGCGACCGTTCTCGAAGGCTGCGTGACCGAACTGGTCGTAAGCCGACCGCTTTTGCGGGTCCTTCAGGACTTCGTAGGCCTCGCCGATTTCCTTGAATTTCTTCTCGGCGTCCTTGTCTCCCGGGTTTTTGTCGGGGTGATGCACCATCGCGGACTTGCGAAAGGCCGACTTTAGATCCTGCTCCGTTGCATTGCGTTGAACGCCCAGGACTTCATAGTAGTCACGCTTGGACATGCGGCGCGCCCCCCAGCTTCTTTATGTACGCGACGTGGCTCTGAGACGCTACGAACGGTTGCGCAATCGGCAACTGCGCGCCGGTTGACCGGCGCGCAGTTGGATTGAAATCGAGGAGCGTTTCCCGGCGTGGCTCACGGACCATCGCAGCGATCTCCGGGCGTTCAGGCCGACTTCTTCTTGTCGTCCTTGACCTCTTCGAAGTCGGCGTCGACAACGTTTTCGCCGCCTTTGCCCTTCTTCGCGGCCGCTTCGCCCGGCTCCTCGCCGCCAGCGGCGTCGCCGCCTTTGTTGCCGCCATAGATCAGCTCGCCAAGCTTCATCGACGCTTGCATCAAGGTGCTGTGGGCTGCCTTGATTTTCTCGACGTCGTCGGTTTGCGCGGCTTCCTTGAGTGCTGCCAACGCGGTTTCGATCGCGGTCTTGTCCGCGGCGGGGATCTTGTCGGCGTGCTCCTTCAGGTCCTTGTCGATCTGGCCCATGAAATGATCGGCCTGATTGCGTGCCTCGACCAGGTCGCGCTTCTTCTTGTCCTCGTCCTTGAAGCGCTCGGCCTCCTCGGTCATGCGCTTGATGTCGGCGTCGGACAATCCACCCGAGGCCTGGATGCGGATCGACTGTTCCTTGTTGGTCTTCTTATCCTTGGCCGAGACATGCACGATGCCGTTGGCGTCGATGTCGAACGTGACCTCGATCTGCGGCATGCCGCGCGGCGCCGGAGCGATGCCGTCAAGATCGAACCGGCCGAGCATTTTGTTGTCGGCCGCCATCTCGCGTTCGCCCTGGAACACGTTGATCGTCACCGCGCGCTGAGCATCCTCCGCCGTCGAGAAGGTTTGTGACTTCTTCGTCGGAATGGTTGTGTTTCGGTCGATCAGGCGGGTGAACACGCCGCCCAGTGTTTCGATGCCGAGTGAAAGCGGCGTCACGTCGAGCAGCAGCACGTCCTTGACGTCGCCCTTGAGCACACCGCCCTGGATGGCGGCGCCAATGGCCACGACTTCATCCGGGTTGACGCCCTTGTGCGGTGCCCGGCCGAACAGCTTCTTCACCTCGGCTTCGACGCGCGGCATGCGCGTCATTCCGCCGACGAGAACCACCTCCTGGATCTCCGCAGCCTTGAGGCCAGCGTCCTTCATCGCCTGCTCGCACGGCGCCAGCGTTTTCATGATGAGATCTTCGACCAAGCTTTCCAGCTTGGCGCGCGTCAGCTTCATCGCGATATGCTTGGGACCGGACTTGTCGGCGGTAATGAAGGGCAGGTTGATCTCGGTCTGCTGGGCGCTGGACAGCTCGATCTTGGCCTTCTCGGCGGCTTCCTTCAACCGCTGCAGCGCCAGCTTGTCGCCGCGCAGGTCGATGCCATTCTCCTTCTTGAATTCGCCGACCAGATACTCGACCACGCGCATGTCGAAGTCTTCGCCGCCGAGGAACGTGTCGCCGTTGGTCGACTTGACCTCGAAGACGCCATCGCCGATTTCAAGAACCGAGATGTCGAAGGTGCCGCCGCCAAGATCGTAAACGGCGATCGTGCGGGCTTCTTTTTTCTTGTCGAGGCCATAGGCGAGGGCAGCAGCCGTCGGCTCGTTGATGATGCGCAGCACCTCAAGCCCGGAAATCTTGCCGGCGTCCTTCGTGGCTTGCCGTTGCGCGTCGTTGAAATAGGCGGGAACCGTGATCACAGCCTGGGTTACGGGATGGCCGAGATAGGCCTCGGCGGTTTCCTTCATCTTTTGCAGGATGTCGGCGGAAATCTGTTGCGGCGAGAAATGTTTGCCGCGCGACTCGACCCAGGCGTCGCCGGTCTTGCCTTCGACGATGGTGTAGGGAACGAGTTTCTTGTCCTTCTCCACCATCGGGTCGTTATAGCGGCGGCCGATCAGGCGCTTGATGGCAAAGAAGGTGTTGGTCGGATTGGTGACGCCCTGGCGTTTCGCGGGTAACCCGACGAGCCGCTCGCCATCCTCGCTGAAGGCCACGATCGATGGCGTCGTGTTCATACCTTCGGCATTGGCGATCACCTTCGGCGTCCCGCCTTCCATGACGGCGACGCAGGAGTTTGTAGTTCCGAGGTCGATCCCGATGACTTTAGACATTTCGATGCATTCCCTTGTTTACGGCGAACCTTCCGGACCCTGACGGCATCCGGTGCTCCATGGCCCCAAAAAACAGAAGCCTTGGAAAGGTCCCCTGGAGCTGACTTCGACGATTGTGGGCTATATAGGCGTCGCCCTCCGGCACCGCAATGTCCGGACGAGGCTTCTCTGTGGTAAATTTGCCGCGGAACGGCTGCTTGTGGACAAGTTTTTGCGTGGGACAAAACATGGGACGAAACACGTGAGTTTCATCGCGGGTTTTCAGCACTTTCCGCGCTATTTCGATAGCGATGCGCAGGTCCGCCTGCTGTCGGACGTGCGTTCCGCCATCGCCGTGGCGCCGCTCTATGCCCCGGCGATGCCGCGCACTGGGAAACTGTTGTCGGTTCGCATGACCAATTGCGGCGATCTCGGCTGGCTGACCGACAAAACAGGCGGTTACCGGTATCAACAGACCCACCCGGAGACCGGTCGGGCCTGGCCACGCATCCCGGACGCCCTCATGGCTCTTTGGCGCGACCTTGCACACTTCCCAGCCCCTCCCGAGGCTTGTCTCATCAACTATTATACAGGCACGGCCAAGCTGGGCAGCCACCGTGACGAGGACGAGGCGGAACAAGCCGCTCCGGTCGTGTCGGTCTCGCTCGGCGACAGCGCCCAGTTTCATGTTGGCGGCCTGAAGCGTGGCGACGCCAAAGCCCGCCTGATACTCAAATCCGGTGACGTCGTCGTACTCGGCGGCGCGGCACGCATGGCCTACCACGGCATCGACCGGATTTATGCCGGCTCGTCGGACCTGCTGCGTGAGGGTGGACTAGGCGAGGGAGGACGCATCAATCTCACGCTGCGCCGGGTCACAAAATACGATCAAGGCCCGGCAAGGCATTAAAATGGACCGGCTTTGACCTGCCGGCCGTCAGGTCTGCCCACCGCCCCCAGCCGCGTCGTTGTCGGCGCTGCTCGCAAATGCGTCGGCGGCCGTCTCGACAGGCCGAACGGTCTTGAAGCCACCTTTGGCGACGACGACCATGGCCGGCCGCAGCACGCGGTCCTCGATCATGTAGCCGACCTGATAGACCTGGGTCACGGTCCCTGACGGTACGTCCGCGTTCTGGACCTCCATCACGGCCTGATGTAGATGCGGATTGAACGGCTGGCCCTTCGGATCGAGCCGCTTTATTCCATGCCGTTCCAGCGTGTTGATCAATTCGCGCTCGGTCATGGTCACACCGTCGAGAAAGCTCTTCAGCGCCGGGTTCTGCTCGGTGGCGCCGGACGGCACTGTCTCGATGGCGCGCTGAAAATTGTCGCCGACTTCGATCATGTCGCGGGCGAACTTGGTGACCGCGTACTTGTGCGCGTCGGCCTTTTCTTTCTCGGTCCGCTTGCGCATGTTGTCCATGTCGGCATGCGTGCGCAGCAAGCGGTCCTTGAGCTCGGCGACTTCGGTCTGCAGCGCGCCAATGGCCGCTTCTGCCACCGCCAATGTCATTTGACCTGAAGATGCGGCGGCGTTTGGTTGCGCGGCAGCGTCCGCGGCTTTCCCGGCAGCAGGGGCGCCCTGCTTGGCCTCGGGCACAATTGCGGGCTGGTTATCGGGATTGGTGTCGTTCGTCATGAGGTTGCCTGCTCCGCCAAGGGTAAACGGCGCTCGCCGGGGCCATACCGGGAACGCACATCGATTCCATGGAGGGATATCATCCTGCACTGCAAAAAAATCAAGACGTGGATGCAAGGCGCCATCGTGGCAAGGGCTCGATGGCCAGAAACTCGATCACCGGAAAGCCGCGGATCAGGGCTGCGCCTTGCTCACGAGTTTCGCAGTGTAGTCGATCATGGGGATGATCCGCGCGTAATTCAGCCGTGTCGGGCCGATGACGCCCAGCACACCGACCACCTTCCGGTCGGTATCGCGGAAGGGCGCGACAATCAGGGACGAGCCCGACAACGAGAACAGCTTGCTTTCCGAGCCGATAAAGATGCGCACACCTTCGCCGGTATCGGTCAGCCCCAAGAGCTGGATCAGGTCATGCTTGGTCTCCAGATCGTCGAACAATTGCCGGATGCGCTCCAGGTCCTCGATGGCGCCGAGATCCTTGAGCAGATTTGCCTGACCGCGCACGATCAGGCTGCGGCGGTCGTCCTGCGATCCCGACCAGGTGGCGAGCCCGGCCTCGATCACCTTCTTCGTGAGTTGGTCGAGTTCGGCTTTGGCTTTGGTCTGTTCGCCTTCGACGCGGGCTTTCGCCTCCACCAGCGTCATGCCGCGAATATGGCGATTGAGGTAATTGGAGGCCTCGGTCAGTGCCGACGGCGGCAGTCCGCGCGGCACCGCAATCACCCGGTTTTCCACCGATTGGTCTTCGGCGACGATGACGACGAGGGCCTTGCCCGGCTCCAACGACACGAATTCGATGTGCTTCAGCCGCGGATCCTGCTTCTCGCTGACCACAATCCCGGCACAATGCGACAGCCCTGAAATCATCTCGCCGGCATCCGACAAGACCTGATCCATGGACTTCTCGCGCCGCGCCGCCATCTGCGCCTCGATCTGGCGGCGCTCGTCGTCCGCCAGATTGCCGATTTCAAGCAGGCCATCGACGAAGAGCCTGAGGCCAGACTGCGTCGGCAGGCGGCCGGCCGACGTGTGTGGTGCGTAGATCAAGCCCAGATGCTCGAGATCCGACATCACGTTACGGACTGACGCGGGTGACAAGGCGAGCGGCAGGAAACGGCTGAGGCTGCGGGAGCCGACAGGCTCTCCCGTTGCTAAGTAGGACTCCACGATCTGGCGGAAAATCGCCCGCGTGCGTTCGTTCAGTTTGGCGAGTTCGGATGGCGGTTTTGTCATGAACGGAGGTCACCGGCTTGAAACTCAGCACGGAACGCGCACTGAACCGGGGACTCTAGGGGCACCACCCCGCCTTCGTCAAATCCTCGGCCCGCCCGCAGGCGCTCGCGCCGAGCCGTCGTTCTGAACGCTTCAAATCTTGACCTGTGTCCCGATCTCGACCACGCGGCCGGCGTGAGACCTGTGGTCAGCCGCGTTGGCAGCGGATGCGTATCAGGCAGGCTCTGCCGGGCTTACTTCGGTTCGGCGAGGTAGCGGCGGTCGGGGGGCGCGAAAGCGTCGATGTAGCCGACCAAGTCCCGGACGTCGTCCAGGCCGAGTTCGAACATCGGCATTTCGTCATGGCCGGAGACGACGCCGGTCGTGAGCGCCTCGCGCAGCATCTCGATGGGAAAGCGATCCGGCATGCGGCGAAACGGCAGCACGATGGGTTGCGGGCTGCCACCGCTCTCGCCAATCGCGTGACAGACGGAGTAACGCTTTTCCGCGATCAGCCGGCCTCGCTCCGAGGCTGTGGTTTCGGCACGCACCCCGGAAATGCCGGCCCAAACTGCAATGATGGCGGCGGCGATATGAGATGTGCATCGGCTCATGCGGCTCTCGCGGTTCGTTGGGACGACAACGGCGAGCCAGAACACGGATTGCTACCGGGCCTCCCCACGGCTGACTTGTCCAGCGATTCCCGCCCCGCGCAAATGCGGCATTCGATCTGGGGCCGGCGCCGCCACGGCGTTACATATCGCTGCAGGTATTTGACCGGTCCCGGCGGCAGGCCCATATTCAGGCGGCAAAATGTCCCTGCCTCAGGCAACCAATCCGGGCCGCCCCATGTTCAATGCCGACCTTTACGACGATCTTCCGATCGTCGACGCCCACCATCACCTCTGGGACCTCGACGGCCAGATCCGCTATCCCTGGCTGTCGAACACCGAGCACATGTCGTTCATGGGCGACAACGCCGCGATCCGGCGCAGCTATCTGCCCGCCGAATACCGGCGCGATACCGCGCTGCACAATGTCGTCGCAACGGTGCACATCGAGGCCGAGTGCGATCGTGCCCAACAGGTGGCGGAAACGGCCTGGGTGTCGAGCATCGCAAAAGCAACCGGCATGCCGCGCACTATTGTCGCGCATGCCTGGATCGACGAGCCGAACTCGGAAGAAATCCTGTTGCAGCACAAGGCCTTCCCGCTGGTCCGCGGGATCAGGACCAAGCCCATCATCTCGAAAGGACCTGATGACAGCGTTCGCGGGTTGCAGCGCAGCATGCAAGATCCCAATTGGCGCCGTGGCCTAGGGCTTCTGGAAAAGCATGATTTGTCGTGGGATTTGCGCGTCGTCTGGTGGCATCTGGAAGAAGCCGCTGAGGTCGTGCGGGAGCATCCGGGGCTGCGGGTCGTCCTCAATCACACTGGCTATGCACTGGACCGCTCGCCCGAAGGGTTGGTCCGTTGGCGGCGCGGTATGGAGGCTCTGGCCGCCTGCCCGAATGTTCATTGCAAGGTGTCTGGACTGGTCGTGCCGGGCCAACCCTGGACTCTCGCAGCCAATAAGCCGGTCATTCTCGATGCGATCCGAATTTTTGGCGTGGAGCGCTGTATGTTCGCGTCTAATTTTCCGGTTGATGGCCTCAAGGCTAGCTGGGATCACATCTATAGTTCGTTCAAGAAGGCCGTCGCCCATATGCCGCTCGCTGACCGGCGGCGCCTCTTCAGTGAAAATGCGATCCGGTTCTATCGAATAAAGCTCGACTGACGGCTGGCGTGATCCAGCCGAGCTGATTGCGGGGGACGTTCCTGCCAACCCGAGACGAGACCGAAAACGATGCATGCCTTAGACGCGAAATCAGATTCGGGTGGAGCTGGTGCCCCAGCGGCACCGTATTTCGATACGAAGGCGCTGCGTGTCGAGTTGACGGCCTTGTTCCGCAAGCATGGCGAGGCCGCCAGTGTCGCGCGTCCGGCGATCCTCAGTCGGTTGAAGCTGCTGCTTAAGACCGCGCGTGACGACGCCCGGGCAGGCCTTGTCGACGATGGCGATGGCCGCCGCTGCGCCGAGGGGATCTCGCACTTTCAGGACGAATTGATCAGGCTGATCTACGATTACACGACGGTGCACGTCTACCGCACCGACAATCCGTCCGATGCCGAACATATGGCCGTCGTCGCCACGGGAGGTTACGGCCGCGGGTTGCTGGCGCCGGGGTCCGACATCGATCTGCTTTTCCTGCTGCCGTACAAGCAGACGCCCTGGGGTGAGAGCGTGATTGAATACATGCTGATGATCCTGTGGGACCTCGGCCAGAAGGTTGGGCACGCGACGCGGACCGTCGACCAGTCGATCAAACTTGCGAATTCGGACATGACCATTCGCACGGCCGTTCTGGACTCTCGTTTGATCCGGGGCGATCAAGGCCTCTTTACCGAACTTCAGAAACGCTTCGCATCCGACGTCGTTAAGGGAACGGCCAGCGCCTTTATCGAGGCTAAACTTACCGAGCGGGATGCGCGGCACAAACGGTCGGGAGAGTCGCGATATCTGGTCGAACCCAACATCAAAGATGGCAAGGGTGGCCTTCGCGACCTGCACACGCTGCATTGGCTCGCCAAGGATTTGGCCGGCGGCGCGTTCGCCGATCCGATGCAAGCCGGCGTCTTCACAAAAGCAGAGCAATTGACGTTCCGGCGCTGCGAAGACTTTCTGTGGACCGTGCGCTGCCATTTGCATTTCGTCGCTGGACGGGCTGAGGAGCGGCTTTCCTTCGATCGCCAGCCGGCGCTGGCCGAACTGCTGCACTATCACAGCCGCCGCGGTCTCAAGGCCGTCGAGCGCTTCATGAAACATTACTTTCTCGTCGCCAAGGATGTCGGCGACCTGACGACGATCCTGTGTTCGCAGCTCGAAGTGCAGCAACTCAAGCGGACGCCAGGGCTCGATGCGCTGCTCGATCCGCTTGGCTGGCGCACGCGGCGGCGCATCCGGCGCACGACCGAATTCCGTATCGACAACGGCCGCATCAATGTCGCCGACGACAAGGTGTTCGTGCGCGACCCCGTGAACCTCATACGCATCTTCGCCTGCGCGGAAGAAACCAACACGCTCTTTCATCCGATGGCGCTGCGGTTGATCCGCCAATCGTTCCGCCTGATCGACGACAAACTCAGGGCTGATCCGGAAGCAAACAGGATCTTCGTCGGCTTGCTGACGACGCCCGGCAATCCGGAAGCAACATTGCGACGCATGAACGAAGCCGGCGTGCTTGGGCGCTTTATCCCGGATTTCGGCACCGTCGTTTCGATGATGCAATTCAATATGTACCATCATTACACGGTCGATGAGCATCTGATTCGGACGGTTGGCGTTGTCTCTGAAATCGAGCGCGGTGAGGCAGCCAAGCCGCATCCGCTATCCGACCGCCTGATGCGCGACGTCGAGAACCGGCGCGTGCTCTATGTGGCGGCGTTTCTGCACGACATCGCCAAGGGGCGCGAGGAAGACCACTCGATCGCCGGTGCTCGCGTCGCTCGCGCGCTGTGCCCACGGCTCGGCCTGTCGGCGGACGAGACTGCGCTCGTGGCCTGGCTGATCGAGCATCATCTGGATATGAGTACGATCGCCCAGAGCCGCGATCTCTCGGATGTCAAGACGATCCGCGATTTCGCCGAAATGGTGGAGAATGGAACGCGGCTGCGGCTGCTGCTGTTGCTGACCGTGGCGGACATCCGCGCCGTTGGCCCAACGACCTTCAATGGCTGGAAAGGCCAGTTGCTGCGCACGCTCTATTCGGAGACGGAACCTCTGGTGGAAGGCCGGCACGCCGAGCGGGGCCAAGTGCAGCGCATCGCCAGCGCTCAGGATGCCTTCAGGACCGCAGCCATCCAAGTTGGCATTGACGCCGACGCAATCGATGCGTTCGCAAGGCGCCATTATGCGGATTACTGGCTGAGGACCGAACCGCGCAAACAGATCGAGCATCTGCGGCTCGCGGAACGGGCACGACGCAAAGGGCTGACATTCGCCACCGACTTCACGACCGACATGTTTACCGCGGTCACCGAGTTGACGGTACTCGCGCCCAATCATCCGCGGCTGCTGTCGCTGTTTGCCGGCGCCTGTGCTGCGGCCGGCGCCAACATTGTCGGCGCCTCGATTGCAACGACGCGCGATGGCTTCGCGCTCGACACGTTTTTGCTCCAGCGCGAATTCGAGCATGAGGAGGACGAACGCCGGCGTGCAGGACGTATCG
>JANXRM010000353.1 GCA_025353015.1 Hyphomicrobiales bacterium | reverse complement strand
GTCGTCAGCATGGATGTCGACCGGGACAAGGAGGCGTTGTTCAACGAGGTCTACGATACCGAGCATGTGCCGCTACTGTCGAAGGTGCCGGGCGTGAAGGGCGTGTCGCGGATGAAAGGCGAGGATTTCGCGTTCAATCTCGGGGGGAAGCGGGAGGATAAGAAGCACGAGGGGGCTGCCTACACCGCCATCTACGAG
The DNA here is from genome assembly GCA_025353015.1 of Hyphomicrobiales bacterium. Classification (GTDB taxonomy): domain Bacteria; phylum Pseudomonadota; class Alphaproteobacteria; order Rhizobiales; family Hyphomicrobiaceae. The sequence continues at coordinate 16,350 of JANXRM010000353.1, read as the reverse complement.
ATCGACAGCCCCGCGGTCCTGTTGAGCCCCGAGTGGTCGAAAGCGGGAGAGCAGGGCCGCTGGCCGAAAGAGGTACGGCCCTTCACCAAAAACCGCAGCCACAAGGTTTATAAAGTGCGCTGAACGTCAGTCCAACCTCTCCCCGTAGACGACGAGGAGAGGTGGCAAACGAAGGACTTCTAAATGGTCAAACTTGCCGTGCGAAAATTGCCGGGGGCGGCTGGCTGCGAGATCGAAGGTCTCGATCTCCGCTGGCTCGACGACAGTGCCTTCGACACCATCGAGATGGCGCTGCACGAGCATCTCGTGGCGATCCTGCCAGGGCAATCCATCGGGCCGAAAAGTTTTCTTGGACTCGCCCAGCGCTTCGGGACACCCGAGCCGCACATCATTGACCAGTTCCACCACAAGGTTGACCCGAACATCCTGATCCTGTCGAACCGGGTGGACGAGAAGGGTGAGCCCTTGGGCCTCGCTGATGGTGGTACCTATTTTCACACGGACTATTCGTATCTGCCGACACCCGCGCGCTGCACGCTGCTCTATGCGCAGGAAATCCCGAAAGGTGGCGCCGGCACGACCTTCGCCAATCAGAGGCAAGCCTACGAGGATCTGCCGGATGCCACCAAGGAGCAGATCGACGGGCTCGTCTGCCGCCACCACTACGGCAACCGCGACAACCTCGACGAGGCGAGCCGCACGGCCGCGTCGAAACTCAACGACGCGCAAAAAACGAAGATGGATTGGGTGCGCCATCCGCTCGTGCGCCGGCATCCGCACACGGGCAAGAAATCGCTTTACGCGGTGTCGGGCTCGTCGTTCGGGGTCGAGGGCATGGGCGACAACGAGGGCCGGGCACTGCTCGACGACATCAAGGCGCATGCAACCCAGGAGAAGTATCGCGCGACGCCCAGCTACAAACCCGGTGACGTCATCATCTGGGACAATTGCTCGCTGCTGCACGCAGCCCCGCTCATCGAAGCGAGCCAGCACCGCACGCTCTGGCGCATTACGGTGAAAGAGCAGGGGCCGACGGTTTAATCCCGTGGCGCGATTGTTCTGCTCGAAGCGTCGGCGCGCAACTGCGACCGGCGTTTTCGTGGTATCGACGCAGGCGTGTATCGAACAGCGCACGACCTGACCCAAGACCTGACCCACGACCTGACCAAGGAACCTCGGACGATGCAACACGTGGCCGTCATCGGCGCCGGGCCGGCAGGGCTCATGGCCGCCGACGTTCTTACGGCTGCCGGTGTTTCCGTCACCGTGTTCGATCGCATGCCGAGCGTCGGCCGCAAGCTGCTGATGGCCGGCCGCGGCGGGCTCAATCTCACGCACAGCGAGCCGCTGGAGGCGCTGCTGGCCCGCTATGGCAGCGCCCAGGCCTGGCTGGAGCCTGTGATCCGCGCCTTTCCGCCGGCAGCGTTGACCGCCTTCGTCGAGGCGCTGGATCAGGAAACCTTCGTCGGCACCAGCGGCCGCGTTTTTCCGAAAGCCATGAAGGCGTCGCCGATGCTCAGGGCATGGCTGGCGCGCCTGCAGGCCCAGGGCGTGACGTTCCGCGTCCGTCAGCGCTGGGTGGGCATCGATGCGGCGGGGCATCCGGAATTCCTGTCGCAGAGTGGCGAACGCACGACTGTTCCCGCCAACGCCGTGGTGCTGGCGCTGGGCGGGGCAAGCTGGCCGCGCCTCGGTTCGGATGGCGGTTGGGTGCCGCTCGTGGCGGGCCTCGGCGTCGATGTGGCGCCGCTGGCACCTGCCAACTGCGGCATCAAAATCGAGTGGTCGGAGCATTTGCGGACGAAGTTCGCCGGCGAACCGCTGAAACGCATCGCGTTGACGTTCAACGGGCGGCGCGTGCGCGGTGAAGCGTTGATCACCGAAACGGGGCTTGAAGGTGGCGCGGTCTATGCGATCGCGACAGCTGTGCGCCAAGCGCTGGAACGGGGCGGTGAGGCGCCGGAATTGACGCTTGATCTGCGGCCCGACCTTACCGAGGCACAGATGATCGAGCGGCTGTCGCGGGCGCGGCAGAAGATTTCGACGTCGGCGTTTCTGCATCGCACGGTCGGCCTGCCGCCGGTCGCCAAGGCTTTATTGCACGAGGTGGCGGGCCGAACGTTGCCGGTGGCGCCGAAGACCTTGGCGCAATTGATCAAGGCGTTGCCGTTGCCCGTGACCGGGCTTTCCGGCATCGAGCGCGCCATTTCGAGCGCGGGCGGCATCAAGCCCGGCGAAATCGATGCGCATATGATGCTGCGTCAACGTCCTGGCCTATTCGTCGCTGGCGAAATGCTCGACTGGGAAGCCCCGACCGGCGGCTACCTGCTGCAGGCGTGCCTCTCCACGGGCTTTGCTGCCGGCAAAGGGGCGCTGGCTTATCTGGCCGCAAAGTAAGCACCGGCCGTCCTAGATATCCAGGTCCTCAGATATCCAGATCCTTGGCAAAGGCGGCGCGGTCCTGCACGAAGCGGAACCGCAGTTCCGGCTTGGTGCCCATCAGCGTGTTGACGGATTCCGCCACCGCCTCGCGATCGCCCTCCGCGATTTCGACCTTGAGCAGCGTGCGCGCCTTCGGATCCATGGTCGTCTGCTTCAACTGCGAGGCATTCATCTCGCCCAGGCCCTTGAAGCGGCCGATCTCGATCTTGGCATTGGCCGGAAATTCCGACTTGATCAACTGATCCTTGTGCTTCTCGTCGCGGGCGTAGAGCGTCTTGGCACCGTGCGTCAGCTTGAACAGCGGCGCGACGGCGAGATACAAATGCCCGTTCTCGATCAGCTCGCGCATTTCCTGATAAAAGAACGTCATCAGTAGCGTCGCGATATGCGCGCCGTCGACGTCGGCGTCAGTCATGATGATGACGCGGTCGTAGCGCAGATCTTCGTCGCGGTACTTGGTGCCCGTACCGACGCCCAGCGCCGTCATCAGATCCGACAGCAACTGGTTCTGCGAAAGCTTGGCCGACGTGGCGCTGGCGACGTTCAGGATCTTGCCGCGCAACGGCAGAATCGCCTGCGTTTTCGGATCGCGCGCCGATTTGGCGGAGCCGCCGGCCGAGTCGCCTTCGACCAGGAAAATCTCGGTATCACCCGACGAACTCGAGCAATCCGTCAGCTTGCCCGGCAGCCTGAGCTTGCGCGTGGCACTCTGGCGGCTGATTTCCTTTTCCTTCTTGCGGCGCTGGCGGTCCTCGGCCTGATCGATGGCCCATTCCAGCAGCTTCGTCGCCTGTTGCGGCGTGTCGGTGAGCCAGTGGTCGAAGGCATCGCGTACGGTGCCCTCGACGATGCGGGTGGCCTCCTGCGTTGCGAGCTTATCCTTGGTCTGACCCTGGAATTCGGGCTCGCGGATAAAGACCGAGAGCATGCCGGCCGCCGTGCCGAAGACGTCTTCGGCCGTGATCTGCGTCGCCTTTTTGTTGCCGACTCGCTCACCGAATTCGCGCAGCCCCTTGGACAGCGCATTGCGGAAACCGTTTTCGTGCGTACCGCCTTCGGCTGTCGGGATCGTGTTGCAGTAGGAATTCATGAAGCCGTCTTCGTCGCTGATCCAGCAGCAGGCCCACTCGACCGTGCCGTGACCATTGGGCTTCTCGATGCGGCCGGCGAAGATGTCCTTGGCGACGCGCGTTTGATTCTCGATGCGCGCGGTGAGGAAATCCCGGAGGCCGCCGGGAAAGTGGAAAACCGCTTCGGCCGGTGTGTCGTCGGTGATGCGTTCCGGCGCGCAGAACCAGCGGATCTCGACGCCACCGAAGAGGTAGGCCTTGGAGCGGGCCATCTTGTGCAGGATCGCCGGCTTGAACGCGCAACCCTTGCCGAAGATCTTCTCGTCCGGCGTGAACCGCACCTTGGTGCCACGCCGGTTCATGATCGAACCGAGCTTCTCGAGCTTGGTTTGCGGCTCGCCGCGCGAGAACACCATGCGATAGAGCTGTTGGCCCCGCGCCACCTCGACCTCGCACGTTTCCGACAGTGCGTTGACGACGGACACGCCGACGCCGTGCAGGCCGCCCGATGTATTGTAGGCCTTGCCATCGAACTTGCCGCCCGAGTGCAACGTGCACATGATGACTTCGAGCGCCGACTTGTTCTTGAACTTCGGGTGGGGATCGATCGGAATACCGCGGCCGTTATCGATAACGGCGAGGTAGCCCTCCGCGTCCAGCCGGACTTCGATCCAGGTGGCGTGTCCGGCGACCGCCTCGTCCATGGCGTTGTCGATCACCTCGGCGAAGAGGTGATGCATGGCCTTCTCGTCGGTGCCGCCAATGTACATGCCGGGGCGGCGGCGGACGGGTTCGAGGCCTTCGAGGACCTCGATGTCAGCAGCGGTATAGCTGTCCGAAGCGTCGACGGGCTTGGCACGGCGGGCGGATTTGTCGGTCATGTCGGGCGCTTGGTTTCCAAAAAGATCGCGGGGAGATGCCATGGGAGGTCCCGATGAGGGCTCAGGAGTCTGGCCGGGAACCCGATCGACGGGCCTTCGCGAATCCCGGACTGGCTTTAGTTTGACGTCAGTTCGCATAAGGCGCGGGGCCTTGGCAAGGGTGGCCAAAATGCCCCGTGGCCCCGTGACCACATCTTTGCCCGTCGATCCCCAGGCTTGCCAATGTTGTGGTATATCTGCCGTTTAACGGCTGGCGATGCCAGCGGCGGCGCAACGTAATGCTCATGTATTCATGTATTTGCGGCCTGGGATGGCCAAGGCGGCCCGGGGGCATTGCTCAAGACGCGCGCCCGCCCCACTATCCCCGGAACGGAACGGATCGAAAGGTCGAGAACGCCATGCTCCCGCTCTTGCTCGGACTGCTCATCTTTGTCGGCATACATCTGCTGCCAATGCAACCGGATCTCAGAGGCGGCCTGATCAAGCGCTATGGCGAAGGCGCCTACAAGGCCGCGTTTTCAGTGTTTTCCGCTATCGGTCTCGGCTTGATCATATTTGGCTACCACAAGGCACAGACGCATCTCGGCAAGAACCCGCAGCTTTGGATCCCGCCCGTATGGGGCCGCCACGTCACTATGCTGTTGATGCTGCCGGTGTTTCCCCTGCTTATCGCCACATACCTGCCGGGGCGGATGGCCACCGCCGTCCGTCATCCCATGATTACGGCGGTCAAGCTGTGGGCGGCGGGGCACCTGCTGATCCGCGGCGATGCGGCCTCGCTGCTACTGTTTGGCGGTCTCCTCGCCTGGGCCCTCGCCGACCTGAAATCGCTGAAACGCCGGGAAGCTGCCGGGCTCGTGAAACCCAAGCAGGGCACGGCGCTGAACGATGTGATTGCCGTGGTCGTCGGCCTCGCGATCTATGGGGCTATGCTGAAATGGGGCCATGCAGCCCTGATCGGCGTCCGGCTCATTCCTTAGTGGAGGAGAGCTCGGGTCACGGGCCACGAAATCGCCTGAAAAGTGCGGTCTGAGCGATCGGGCAAAGATTCGGGGAAAATGGCGGCTCCACCCCAGGTCGGTTGATGAACAGCTTTCGACGGCGGCGCCGACCGGCTATAGAGGCGGGTAACGCTACGTCACAGACGGCCCGTTAAGTCTGCCCTATTAAGGCTGGCCCATTAAGGCTGGCCCGTCAGGGGCTTCAGCCGGCATAGTGTGGAGAGAATTGGAACTCATGGTCGATCAGTCCGATACATTCTTGCGCGAGGTCGACGAGGAGCTTCGTCGCGAGCAAATTCAGCAGTTCATCCAGCGCTACGGCATTCTGATCGCCGCAGGTGCGCTGCTGTTGCTGGCGGGGATCGGCGGATACAAGGTTTGGGACAGCGGGCGGATCGCCGCCAGCGAAGCGGCCGGGTCCCGTTTCGCGACAGCGCTCCAAGCTGCGAGCGCCGGCAAGGCCGATGATGCGCTCAAACAATTCGACGACTTGGCAAAAACCTCCCCGTCTGGATACCGAGCCCTGACGCAGATGCAACTTGCAGGCGCGCAGGTGAAAGCTGGCAAGCCCGAAATAGCTTTGCCGCTCTACGAAGGGTTGGGCCGGGACACTTCCATCGATCCGCTGCTGCGTGACTATGCCGCTCTGCAAGCTGCGCTGTTGAGATTGGATGCCGCAGACTGGACTGAGATGCAGAATCGGCTCACGCCCTTGATGAGTGATGGCTCGGCTTGGCGCGCGATGGCACGGGAAACGCTCGGCCTCGCGGCCTACAAGGCGGGTCAATCGGATGAGGCGCGCAAATTGTTCGAACAGGTGCTCGGCGATCGTATGACGCCGCCGTCGGTGTCCGAGCGGGCGCTGCTGATGCTGGCACTTTTGACCGATGCCGAGGTTGCGAAGAACGCGGCGAAACCGGGTGAGACCGCAAAACCGGCCGAAGCCATGAAACCGGGGGAGCCCGCAAAAAACGATACAGGCAAGCAAGCTCCACCGCCGAAGAAATAGGCCGCACCAAAAAACTTCAGAATTCGTCGCAGAGCACGTCACCGGCGAACTAGGTGACCGAATAGAGCAAGTGCGCAAGAGCAGGGATCCGACCATGGCGCGACGCAGCAGGCAGGCTTTAGGCGTCGTGGCTGTCGTGACAGCGGCGCTCCTCGGCGGCTGCGCGGAGGACGCGCAATTGCCGCGCCTGTCGGACCTCAATCCCTTTGCCGAAAAAGAAAAACCGCTGCCGGGAAAACGCGTTCCTGTGGCCCTGTCGGAAAACAAGGCCGGCCTGGATGTGGCTGCTGCCGACCGGCCGATCCTTCTGCCGCCGCAACAAGCGAATGACGCCTGGACGCAGCCGGGTGGCACCGCCAACAACGCCCCCGGCCATTCCGCCCTCGGCGGATCGCTCCGGCAGGCTTGGAGCGGCGATGCCGGACAAGGGTCGACCAAGACCACCCGCATGACGGCTGGTCCTTTGGTCGCCGATGGTAAAGTCATCACGATAGACACCGTCGGGCGCGTCACCGCGTTCTCAGGTTCGGGGGCTGTGGCCTGGCGCGGTTCGGCCGTTCCGGAGAAGGAAAAAGCGGACAAGGGTTTCGGCGGCGGCCTTGCGGTCAACGACGGCCGTGTCTATGCCGCAACCGGCTACGGCTACGTGATCGCGCTCGATCTGGCGTCCGGCAAGAAGCTCTGGGAAAAGAACTTGAATTCGCCGTTCCGGCTGTCGCCGACGGCAACCGGTGGCAAAGTTATCGTGGTGGCGGCCGACGGACACGTGTTCGCGCTCTCGGGGGCGGATGGCAGCGAGATCTGGCAATTCCAGGGACCGCCGGAGCGAACCGCTATACTTTCGAACACCAGTCCGGCCATTGACGGCGATGTGGTGATCGTTCCGTTCCCCTCGGGCGATCTCGTTGCCTTGAAGCTCAGCGACGGCCAGCAGATGTGGTCTGAATCGCTGGCACGGACGCGGCTTGCCTCCTCGCTCGGCTCCATGACGGACGCGGGCCGGCCGGCCGTCGATGCCGGCATCGTTTATGCCGTTGGCCATTCCGGCCGCATGATTGCAACCAATGTGCGCACCGGGGAGCGACTCTGGTCGCTGAATGTCCCGGGCATCCAGGCGCCAGCCCTGGCCGGGGACGTGCTGTTCGTCGTCGACACGGGCGGTCAGCTGATGGCGATCACCCGTCGCGACGGCAAGGTGCTGTGGACGGTCAAACTGCCGAACGCGACGACGTGGTCCGGGCCGACGCTGGCCGGCGGCAAGCTCTGGCTGACATCGAACAAAGGCATTCTGCTTGGCGTCGATGCTGCGACAGGCAAACCCGACGGGCAACAGGATCTCGGCGCGCCGATTTACACGGCGCCTGTCGTTGCCGGTGGCCGCATGTTCGTGCTGACAGACAAAGCGAAACTCGTCGCGCTGCAATAGGGCCTCAGGGCGGCCTAGCTGCGGGCGATGTGCACGGTGAAGCGCTCCCGCACCGCTTACGTTCCCATGATCTAAGTTGAGCGGACCGCTTCCTTGCGCGACCAGTGATCTGTTCGCTGGTGCGCAAGCGTATATCACTGGGTTAGGGCAAGGGACTGAAAAAATCCCATCAGCCGGGTAGAATATATGTGCGTTGGACAGGGATTGTGACAATGAAATTCTTGCTGATTCCGATGATCGCAGGTGCCGCCCTTCTAGCCTCCAACGGGCAGGCCGCTGCTAAGTCGTGCGCGGAGTTGCGCGCCCTGTGTTGGACGATGCGTGACGACAAATCCGATTGTACCGGCCCCTATCAACGCTGCCTCAAGACGGGGACGTTCGTCACGCCGCTTGGTCGCGTGTTCAAGGCGACCAAGTAGTGTGACGCGCCGCCCTTCAGGTCTCGGCGCCGCCGTTGACCTGGATCATCTGGCCGTTGATGAAGGCGCCCTGGTCCGACGCCAGCAGGGTCACGGCGGCGGCGACCTCGTCGGGCGTGCCGAGGCGGCCGACGGGTACCCGCGCCTTCATGGTGGCGATGTGGGCGGCCTGCCGCTTTTCCTGCTCCTCGCCCATGATCGGGCCCGGCGAGACGATGTTCGTCGTGATTCCCTTCGGCCCGAACTCTTTGGCGAGCGCCTTGGTCAATCCCCAGGCCGCGTGCTTCGACGCGGACACGTGGGCGCGGCCGTTGTAGCCGTGCATGGCGTTCATGCCGGCGAAGTTGATGATGCGGCCCCAGCCCTTCTTGATCATGCCGGGCAGGCACGCCCGTGCCAACACGTAGGAGGCGCCGAAATTGACGTCCATGACGTACTTCCAGGTTTCCTCGGGCATTTCCAGGAACGTTCCGTCCTCGCGGATGGCGGCGTTGTTCACCAGAATGTCGATGGTGCCGAACTTGGCGAGCGCATCTTTCGCGATGCGGTCGAGTTGATCGCGCTTGCCGACGTCGCCCATGGCCACCAATGCCTCGACGCCGAGTGCTCGGGCTTCCTTGGCGACCTTTTCGGCAGCGGCTGAATCCTTGGCGCCGTTGATGACGACGTTGCAGCCAGCCTTAGCCAGTTGCAGCGCACAGGCGCGGCCGATGTTCTTGTTGGAGCCGGTAATGAGGGCTGTGCGGCGGGGCGTGGACATGGGGGTGTTCCTGCTGATGGGGATGGGGACGTCGGAGGGTGCAATAGCCCCACCTTCAGGGGCGTATTGCGCCAAGTTTGCTCACTGGCTGCAACGCGGCGCCGAGGGCAGAGGCGATCATTGCACTCTACTTTGCGCCTTTAAACAGCCGCCGCGCGCTGGCCTTTCACCATTTTGCCCGGCAGCGCGCCCGTGGCTTCGCCGTGCCGGTAGGTCACCGCGCCCGCAACGATGGTGGCGTCGTAGCCCGATGATTTTTGCAGCAGGCGCTTGCCACCGGCCGGCAGGTCATAGGTGACATAGGGGCGGCCGAACCCGACGCGGCCGTAGTCGATGACGTTGAGATCGGCCTTCTTGCCAACCGCAATCACGCCGCGGTCGCCGAGACCAGCGGCGTTGGCCGTGTCCGAGGTCAGGCGGCGGATGATCTCCTCGACTGGCCAGCGCTGGCGCTCGCGGCCCCAATAGGTCATCAGCCACGTCGGATAGCCCGCATCCAGGATGAAGCCGACGTGCGCGCCGCCGTCGCCGAGGCCCATGATGACGTTCTTGTTGGCGAGCATCGTCTCCGAGCCCGAGAGATCGTAATTCGGATAGTTCGAGATCGGCGTGTAGATGAAGTTGCGACCCTCGTCCTCGAGCAGGATGTCGTAGGCGAGTTCCGGCGCGGTGCGGCCTTGCACTGCTGCCATGGCCTCGATCGAGTCTTCCTTTTTCGGCAGGTAGTTCGGCGGATTACCGAAGCGGTACATCTGGCCATATTTAAGCCGCTTGATCAGCGGGAACGTGGCGCCGGCGATGGGGTCCTCGGACAGGATCTTGGCGCGCACCGCCGGGTCGCGCAAAGCCTTCACGCGTTCGGCGAGCCCGAGGCTGGCGATGCTCTTGTAAGTCGGCGTGCCGGAGAACGGGTTCTGGCTGCCTTCAAGGCCGAGCAGAATGCCAATGGCGCGCGGCGGAGTCACGGGGCGGATGGAATGGCCGTCCTTGATTGCCTGGTCGGCGCAGGCGATGAGTTCTTTCCATTGCCCCTGGCGGTGCGGCTCGTGGCGCTGTGTCAGCGAGAACACGGCGGGCCGCCCGCATTGCTCGACGACGCGGCGCAGCATGGCGAACTCGGACTTGGCGTCCGGCTCAGTCCAGTCCGACACCATCTCCAGGAACCCGGAGCCCGCGTCCTTGAGGCCCATGGCGATGCCGGCCAGCTCCTCCTCGTTGGCGCGCAAGGTCGGCGTATATTCCCCAGTCAGACTCTTGTGGCTGATCGTGCGTGAGGTGGAAAAGCCGAAGGCGCCGGCGCGCACGGCTTCGGCCGTGATCTTGCGCATGGCGGCAATGTCGGCCGCGGTCGCCTTTTCGTGCCGGATGGCGCGGTCGCCCATGACGTAGACGCGGACGGCGGCGTGCGGCAGCAATGCACAGAGGTCGATATCGCGCCGTTGGCCTTCGAGGGCTTGGAAATACTCCGCGAACGTCTCCCAGTTCCACTTGAGGCCTTCGTGCATGACGGCACCGGGAATGTCCTCGACGCCTTCCATAAGTTCCACGAGCTTCTCGCGGTCGGCGGGTTTGCAGGGCGCGAAGCCGACGCCGCAATTGCCCATGACGGCGGTCGTGACGCCATGCCAGGCCGAGGGCGCCATGTGCGTGTCCCAGACGGCCTGGCCGTCGTAGTGGGTGTGGATGTCGACGAAGCCCGGCGTGACGATGCGCCCCTTGGCGTCGATCTCTTCTCGACCGCTGCCTGCGATCTTGCCGACGGCTGCGATGCGCCCATCCTTGACGGCGACGTCGGCGTCGCGTGACGTTGCCCCCGTGCCATCAACGACGGTGCCGTGGCGGATGACGAGATCGAACTCAGCGGGACTGTTTGCGGGCATTGGGGGCTCCATGCGTTTGTCCGGACAGGCGAAACGTAGGCCCAGGTTGGGTGAGCGTCAACGCGGTGGCTTTGGGCGTTTGTTTTGGGATGTCTGCGGCCTGCACGATGCCGCTTGACCGTTGCGATCTGGCGGAGTGTGCTAAGAACGGGCTGCCGCACCAACGAGCAGGCCCGCGGACGGGGAGGAACCGACAATGATCATACGTGGGCACCTGATAACCGGGCTTTCGCTGCGGTTCATGGTCCTGGCAGCTCTATCGATGCCTCTCGTGCTGATTGCGGGAACACCAGCCCAGGCCCAAACCGCCTACCCGACCAAGACCATCAAGATGATCGTGCCGTTCGGCGCCGGCGGACCGACCGACGTGATCGCGCGGTTGGTCGGCGAAAAGCTGTCACAGGTCTGGGGCCAGCAGATCATCATCGAGAACATGGCGGGCGGCGGTGGCAACACGGGCGCGGCGGCGGCGGCGAAAGCGGCGCCCGATGGCTACACGTTCCTCGCGGTCAGCACCGGCTTCATCGTCAACCCGAGCCTCTATGCCAAGGTGCCCTACAACCTGAAAACGTCGTTCGAGCCAGTGTCGTTATTCGCGAAATCGCCAAACATCGTCTCGGTGCACCCGTCTGTGCCGGCCAAGACGATGAAAGAGCTGATCGACCTGATCAAAGCCAACCCCGGCAAGTACAGCTACGCGCAGCCAGCGACCGGTTCGACGCCGCATCTGGCGGGTGAACTCTTGAAGCTGCAGTACGGGCTCGATCTCGCAACCGTCTCGCACAACAGCGCGGCAGCGGCCATCACCAATACGCTCGGCGGCCACACGCCGATCGCGATCACGGTGCTGCCAGCAGCACAATCGAACATCCAGGCTGGCAAACTCCGCGGCCTCGCCGTCATGGCGGCCAAGCGTGTGCCGGGGCTGCCCGATGTGCCGACGACGATGGAGGCGGGCATTCCGGATCAGGAGTCCGACACGCTGACAGGTTTTGTCGCCCCGTCGGGCACGCCCCGCGACATCGTACTGAAGTTCCAGGGTGAGCTTGCGAAAATGATCGCCGATCCGGCGATCCGCAAACAATTGATCGACCTCGGATTCGAGCCTGTCGCATCGAACCCGGAAGCCTTCGCCCAGCGCATCGAAAGCGAGAGCGCCAAGTGGGACAAGATCATCAAGGACGCGAAGATCCGGGTGGAGTAGGCGCCAGGTGGGCACTTGTACTGAGACCCGAAGGCGATGGGGTACTTCGCGCACGCTTTCGGAATAAGCTGCTGGATCTGCAACATACCGGCGCCTGCAAACTGGCACCTTGCTCTTGGACCAGACCCTGCTAACGAGGGGCTGCTCAGCAGACGGCAACACACCAGCCGAAAGGACCCCATCAGAATGAGTGCTCTCCGCGACGCCATCCAGGGGAATGCCGCGGTATGGTTGGCGGTGGGTGGATTTCTTATCGGGCTCTTGTTCGGCGCGCTCGTCTACCGCACGAATTTCTGCACGATGGGGGCCTTGTCCGACATCGTCAATCTGAGCGACTGGCGCCGCATGCGTTCGTGGCTGCTTGCCATCGTCACGGCGCTGGCTGGCGCGCAAGTGCTGGATGCCCTGGGCATCGTCGAGTTGAAGCGTTCTATGTATTTGTCGCCAAGCTTCAATTGGGCCGGTGCCGTCCTGGGCGGATTGATGTTTGGCTTCGGGATGGTGTTTTCGGGCGGTTGTGCGTCGCGCAATCTGGCGCGCGTCGGTGGCGGCGATCTCAGGGCGCTGTTCACGGTGATAACAGTCGGGATTTCGGCCTACATGGCTATCGGCGGCATCCTTGGACCAGCGCGGGCAGCCCTGGAGCAGGCGACCGTCATCGCGCTCAAGGCACCATCGCAATCCCTTGGCGATCTGTTGTCGTTCGGGGCCGGCCTGCCGGCAGCCGCGGGCAATCGTGTGCTGGCTGGGCTGCTCGTGGCCGCGGGCCTCATCGCGTGTTTCAAGGATCGCGAGTTCCGGGCCTCGCCTGGGCATGTCTGGGCGGGCTTTGGGGTCGGGCTTGTGGTGATTGCCGGCTGGGCGCTGACGGGGCTCGCCTTCGACGAGTTGGGCGGACGTCCGGTCGCGCCGATCTCATTGACGTTCGTGCGGCCGTCGGGCGATGCCATCGAGTGGCTGGCGCGTTTCACGGCGCAGCCCATGCCGGGCTTCGGCGTCGCGACCGTGTTCGGGACCATCGCAGGAGCGTTCCTGATGGCCAAGGCGATGGGCCGCTTCCGCCTTACAACCTTTTCCGACACCAGCGATACCGTGCGGAACCTGATGGGCGCCGTGCTGATGGGAGCGGGGGGCGTGATGGCGCTCGGCTGCACGGTCGGCCAGGCGATCACCGGATTATCAACAATGGCTGCCGGATCATTTTTGACGTTTGCGGCTATCGTTACGGGGGGGATTTGTGGTTTAAAGACACTGGAGCGCTGGTTGTTGGCGGACGGGTGAACTGTCTGACAAAAGCCCGCATTCCCAAAGTACCAAGCCTTCCCTAGCACTCACGCCTTTCCTAGTACTCACGCCTTCCCTAGCACTCACGCCTTCCCTCGCACTCGTTCACTCGCGTTTCGGCTGCGTACCTGCCTCGTTTCGTCGATCCTGAATTTGTCTGCTGCAACCAGTCGAGTCTGACGCCATGAAGCCCAGTGTCGTTTCCGATATCCTTGCGGTCGGTGAAGTGCCAAGTCCCGAGCAACTCGAGATTCTGGCCAAGGCCGGCTTCAAGTCCGTGATCAACTGCCAGCCGGACGGCGAGGTCGAACGGTTCGCTCCGTCCGCGGCCCTGAAGGCGGAGGCCGCACGCCACGGTCTTGGCTATGTGTACGCCCCGATCGAAAGCCGGACGCCATCGGACGAGGAGCTGGCGGCCTTGCAGCAGGCGCTCGGCCATTTGCCGTCGCCCGTCTATGCGTTCTGCTATTCGGGCGCCCGTTCCGCCGCCGCTGCCGCGTTCCTGCAGACCAGCACGGCCGAGCCCGAGCAGATCATCAAAGAGTATGCGGTTGCGGGTTTCGATATCAGCGGGCTGAAGCCCTGGCTGGACGATGAGCGCAAGCGCCGTGCGCCGGGTGCCGCGAATGCTGGGGCAGCACTGAGCAGCGTTGCTCCGGCGATGGCCCCGGCACCGATCGCCGCGCCGTTACCGGCAAGCCTCGATCTCAAGGGCATCGTGGTCCTGCCTCGTGCCGCCGGGTTCAGCGGCTTTGCCGTCGCCGGCTGATTTGGCCGACGTCTTGGGCGATACAATGCTCGAAACGGGCGTCAGCTGTAGGTCGGGTCGAGGTACCAGACCCGACACCGCGAACGCTGAGGCCAGGAACGTTGAGGCCAGGAACGTTGAGGCCAGCACCGTCGGGTCTCGCTAAATGCTCTACCCGACGGTTGAGTTGCCCCGGCTTGACAGCCCTGCGGTGCCGTTGCATGTGCCCATGCAACAAACATTGCATCAGGGAGAATGGGCACATGGCCATCGCATTCGTATTTCCGGGACAGGGCAGCCAGGACGTCGGCATGGGCGCGGAACTGGCCAAGGCGTTCCCAGCGGCCAAGCGCGTCTTCGAGGAAGTCGACGAGGCGCTCGGCCAGAAACTCTCGGTCATCATGTGGGACGGGCCGAAGGAGACGATCACACTGACCGAGAACGCGCAGCCGGCGCTGATGGCGGTCTCGATGGCGGTCATGCGCGTTCTCGAAATGGAAAAAGGCTTCAAGCTGGTTGATAAGGTCAAGTTCGTGGCCGGCCATTCGCTCGGTGAGTATTCGGCGTTGGCTGCGGCGGGTACTTTCTCGATCGCGGACGCCGCGCGATTGTTGAAGCTGCGCGGCCAGGCCATGCAGAAAGCGGTTCCCGTCGGCGTCGGCGCGATGGCGGCGTTGCTGGGCGTCGGCATGGACGTGGCCAAGCTGATCGCGGCGGACGCGGCGCAGGGTGACTGCTGCGACGTCGCCAACGACAACGATCCGGGCCAGGTGGTGCTTTCGGGCCACAAGACTGCGATCGACCGGGTTGCCGAGGTCGGCAAGAAGCACGGTCTTCGCCGCGCGATGCCGCTGCCGGTGTCGGCCCCCTTCCATTGCGCGCTGATGCAACCCGCCGCCGACGCTATGGCCGACGCGCTGGGCAAGGTCGCGATGAAGGCCCCCGTGGTGCCTGTCATCGCCAACGTCGTAGCGGGGCCGATCAGCGACCCAGCCGACATCCGCCGCCGTCTGGTGGAGCAGGTGACGGGCACCGTGCGCTGGCGCGAGTGCGTGCTGGCGATGGCCGGTGCCGGCGTGACGCAGTTCTACGAGATCGGCTCCGGCAAGGTGCTATCAGGCCTCGCCGGCCGCATCGACAAAAGCCTGAAGGCGCAGCCCGTCGGCACGCCCGCCGACATCGAGGCGGCCATGGCGGGGTTGGTGTAGGAGGCAGTCAATCCGCTGGCGCTGATGCGAAGGAGGCCGTTACGAAATCGATCGAAGCGGCGGATGCGAAGGCGAAAAAATAGCTGACTTGCGTTCGGATCACGACTCCAAATGCAGCGCAATAGCGGCCATTAGCGCTCCACCCGCGACAAGTCCGCGACCAGCACCTCGAAACCTGGCGGGTCGAAGCGCAGCGTGTCGCCCGCACGAAGTGCGAGGGTCGTGATGACGCCGCCGTCATCGCGCGTATGGTGTTCGATCGTGCCGTTCTTCTGCCAGACCAGCACATCATGACGAACGGTCGGCCGCGAGAAATATTCCGCCAATTTGTCGACCGGTTCGGTTTTTCCGCTCGTCGGCAAGACGACTTCGACGATGATGAGTGGATCGTCGACGGTCATGGCATCCAGATCGATCTCGGCGCTTTCAGAAACGACGACGTCCGGGCCTCGGCTTCAATCGTGGTCGATGACCACGCCCATACCGTCGTTGTAGACAACGTTTCGCAAGCCTGCGGCGCGAAGTGCCGTTCGAAGAACCAGCCAGATTTCTGCTTTTCCCAGGTTATGCCGAACGCGTTCCGCGGCCATCCGTACGATTTCCCCGCTGACGAGTTCGTACTTGCCCTCGGTCTGGGCCTCGGCCCAAACCAGGAATTCCTTGACGGTCATGCACTGTTTCGTGAGCGTGCTCCTGACCGCACTATAGTCCGATCCTACTGCCGCGGCATCCGCGACTGTTGGAACGCACCTTGACTCCCCGCCCTCCTGTTGCGAACAACCCCCCAGCACGCATCCGGACCTAACGCAGGGAACCTCCATGTTCGATCTCACAGGCAAGACCGCGCTCGTGACGGGCGCCACTGGCGGCATCGGCGGGGCCATCGCACGGGCACTGCATAAACAGGGCGCCACCGTCGCCATCTCGGGGCGGCAGGCCGACAAGCTCGAAGCCTTGAAGGCCGAGCTCAAGGAGCGGGTGGTGGTCTGCCCGTGCGACCTCGCTAACAAAGAGCAGG
>JANXRM010000309.1 GCA_025353015.1 Hyphomicrobiales bacterium | reverse complement strand
ACGCTGGCGTTGCTGGCGGAAGCGCTGCGGACGCCTGCCGATCTTTATATCGCGCACTACCCGGCAGCATTGCCGGCGGCGGCGGCGGCGGCGCGGCGTTATGGCTCGCGATTTGCCTACGATGCCGAGGATTTTCATCTGGGCGATTGGCCCGATGCCACCGCGCACGATCGCGAGCGCGCGCTGCTGCGTTCGATCGAGGGACGACTTCTGCCGGGGTGTGCGTACGTCAGCGCCGCGTCGCCAGGGATCGCGGATGCCTATGCGGACGCCTATGGGATCGCGCGGCCGGACGTCATTCTGAATGCTTTTCCGCTGGCGCAGGCGCCGCTGACGGCAACGCCGAGTGGCACAGCCGAGCGCGGCCCGTCGATCTATTGGTTTTCGCAGGTGATCGGCGCGGACCGGGGGCTGGAATGCGCCGTCCGCGCGATCGGGCTCGCAAAGAGCCGGCCGCATCTTTATCTGCGCGGCGTTGCGCGACCTGACTTCGTTTCGGTGTTGGAGATGATTGCGGTCGAGGTGGGAGCAGCGGGGCGGCTGCATGTCCTTGAGCCCGCCGACCCCGACGATATGGAGCGCCTGGCATCAGCGTATGATGTGGGGCTGGCGGCGGAGACAGTTGCAACGCGAAGCAGGTCTATTGCGCTCACCAACAAGCTGTTCACGTATCTGCTGGCGGGGATACCGCCAGTCCTGTCGGATGTGCCGGCGCATCAGGCTTTTGCCGCTGAGGCCGGGCTCGAGGAAAACCTGTTTCGGGCCGGCGATCCAGTGTCGCTCGCGGCGTGCCTGGACCGGTTGCTCGGCGATGCGTCAAGGCTCGCATTGGCCCGCGAAGTCGCGTTCAAACTCGGCCAGGAGCGATACAACTGGGACGCCGAGGCGACGAGGGTCGTGGCCCTCGTCAGCCAGGCGCTTGGATTATCTGAGCCAGCCCATGAGCTGCCGCCGTCAATGGTGGCGAACCTGCAAGCGAAATCGGGTCCGCAATGAGTACGTTCAAATCCCGTGTCGGTCGGGCTTTTGCTGACCGGAGCGACGGCGATTTTGAGCACCTGTTGGACGTGCTGCAGGTGCGCGTTCGATGACGCGGCCCACGCGCACCGTTGCCCTCGTGGCGGCGCATTTTCCGCCAAGCAATCTGGCCGGCGTGCACAGGGCGCGGCTCCTGAGCCAACATCTCCAGGAATTCGGCTGGCGTCCATTGATCGTCACCACGCAGTCTCGACATTACGAGGAGGCGTTGGATCCACAGTTGGCGGCGCTCGTCGATCCACAGTTGGAGGTGATTGCAACGGCGGCGGTACCCGTTCGCCCCGTGCGCGTGATCGGTGACATCGGAGTGCGGGCGCTGCCGTGGCATCTGGCAGCACTTCGCCGGTTGCGGTGGGAAAAGAAAATCGATTTTCTGCACATCACGGTGCCGTCCTTCTATTCCGCTGTTTTGGGCGAGTTGCTGTATCGGCAGGAACCGCTGCCGTTCGGCATCGACTACATCGACCCCTGGGTGCACGACTGGCCGCAATCTGAAAATAAGTACTCGAAGGCCTGGGTTTCCATGAAGCTCGCCGAACGCCTGGAGCCCTGGGCGATCCGGCACGCGGCGCTGATAACAGGCGTTGCCGAGGGGTATTTCGCAGGCGTCCTCGAGCGCAATCCGTACCTGCGCCAGTCCTGTGTGATGGCCGCCATGCCCTATGGGTTTTCGACACGGGATTTCGCATCGGCGGCTGTCGCCGAGGGCGTTCCCTCACTTTTTGATACGGACGATGGTTTGCAGCATCTGGTTTATGCGGGAGCCTTTTTGCCAAAAGCGCATGGGGTGATGCAGGCCCTCTTCCAAGGCGTGGCTCGTTTGGTCGAGACCTCCCCCGCGGTTGCAGCGCGCCTCCGCCTGCACTTCATTGGCACGGGCAAGAGCCCGAACGATCGCGAGGGATATAACGTCCTGCCGATGGCTGTCGCGGCTGGTGTCGGCCATCTCGTCCGCGAGCGGCCACATAGGATGGCGTATCTGGAGACGCTGATACACCTCAAATGCGCAGCAGGTATATTGATCGTCGGTTCGACGGAGCCGCATTACACGCCGTCCAAGGTCTATCAGGCGGTCCAGGCGAAGCGCCCGGTTCTGGCGCTGCTGCACGAAAACAGCACCGCCATAAGGGTTCTGGAAGAAAGCCGGGCAGGAAAGGCCATCAGGCTTTCTGAAACGGCGCTCCCCAATCCCGATGCAGTGTGCGCGGCGCTGCGGGAATTCCTCGAGGATCGCAGCTACGCGGCCGAACGCGTGGATTGGACGGCCTTCGAAGGCTTCTCCGCCCGCGAAAGTGCCCGGCGCATGGCGGCGGCCCTGGATGAGGCCTTCGAGCGGTTCCAACGCGCGCCGACCCTGAAGCCGGCAACGGTCTAGCGATTGCCCGCCATGCGCCTCGCGGTTCTGACGTCACATCCGATCCAGTATTACGCGCCCTTGTTCCGCGAACTGGCGACA
>JANXRM010000204.1 GCA_025353015.1 Hyphomicrobiales bacterium | reverse complement strand
GGTCTACGACGCGCTCGAGGGGCGCATGGGGGGCGTGCTGCATGCGCTGGCGCTGACAACGTCGGCACCGAAAGACTGACGCAGCGCACCCGGGTGAAAACAATGCTGCGCACCTTCGATCGGCAACTGCCGCGCCAGCCTTACGCACCGCTCGCGCTCGACCAACGTGATTTCAAGCTGGATCAAAAGCTTGACCTGAAACCAGGCCGCCCGCGCATTCGGTGTCCCCATTGCCAATGGCAGCCAAAGCGCGGGCATCGCTGGACCTGCTTCGAGGCCGGCCCGCCCGAAAATTTCAGCCCGGGCTGCCTCACCACATGGAATACGTTCGATACGCGTGGCAAATGCCCGGGCTGCAAGTACCAATGGCGCCACACTATGTGTCTGGTTTGCACCAAGTGGGCGCTGCACGACGACTGGTACGAGCCTTCTGGCACTACTGGCAAACGAGCCTGATCGCGGATCGAGCCTGCAGGACAAATACTTTCATCGCCGACAACTATCGGCGCGGATTGACTTTCGGCCTCTGCTGACCAAATTAAACAGCGAAGCACACACCTCTGCCCTCAGGGGCGATTATCCCTGCCGAAACCCGAAATCCAGGAGCTCCCGATGTCCCAGCAAACCGTCCACGACCATATCCGCAAGCTCGTGTCGGACAACGACGTGGTGCTCTTCATGAAGGGCCACAAGAACATGGCACAGTGCGGTTTTTCGCATCAGGTCGATGGCATCCTGCAGCACCTCGGCGTCGACTACAAAGATATCAACGTCTTGGAAAGCGTGGAAATTCGCGACGGTATCAAGTCGTTCACGAACTGGCCGACCATTCCGCAGCTCTACGTCAAGGGCGAGTTCGTCGGCGGCTGCGACATCATCAAGGAGATGTTCCAGGCGGGCGAGTTGCAGGACCTGCTGGACGAGCGCGGCGTCAAGCACACCAAGAAAACGATGACGGCCTGAGCCAATTCTGACGTCAGACGGGATTCAGTCGGCCTCAGGGCCTTGAGCCGAGCCGGTCACCGGACGGCTGCAAGGCCGTGCAGCATTCGCGCTCAGAGCGGTTATGCGTATGGCAGACGGCACATGGTGAGGGATTCGGGCGGGCAGGACGTCGGCGGCAAGGCTGAGGCCGCAGGGCTGGACCGGCGTCCGCGCGGCCTCGGCGGCCGGCGCTTCCTGCTCAGTCTGGCGATCATCGGGGCGTCGATCTCGCTAGCGCTCGGGATCAGCTTGCCCAGCATCAAGCTGACGAAATTTTATTTCTTCTCCACTGAGTATTCCCTGATCACGACGGTCCTGTCGCTGGTCAACCGCAACCAGATTTTCCTCGGCAGCCTCGTTTTCGTTTTTTCCATTTTGCTGCCGGTTTTCAAGATCCTCTATCTGATCATGCTGACGACGATGACGCCCGAAGCGCTGGAGCGTCAGTATGGCCGGCTCCGGACGCTCGAATGGCTCGGCAAATGGTCGATGCACGATGTGCTGGTTCTGGCCTTGATGATCTTCTTCATCAAAAGCCAGGGCATCTATGACGCAACGAGCCTCTCCGGCGTCTATTTTTTCACACTCGCCGTCGTGTTCATGATTCTCGCCTACGCGTGGCTCAATGCCTTTTCGCTGAACGCGATCAAGGCCCGCTCCCTCAGGCATGAAGCCGAAGCGGCCGCAGCCCGCAGGCCGCAGTCGACGCTGCGAAATTTCCTGCTGGCGCTGTTCATCCTGACGGCCTCGATCTGCTTTGCGCTCGGAATCATTCTGCCGTCCATCCGCTTCACGACCATCTATGTTTGGACGAACGAGCATTCGATCGCGACCATCATCTGGGCGCTCTACTACAACCAGGAACTTTTCCTGTGCGCCGTGATCGCCGTATTCTCGGTCGTCTTTCCGTTTTTCAAGCTGCTCTATCTGTTGACGCTCTGCTTGTCGCCGAATGTGCCGTCGACCTTCCGGCAGAAGTCCATTTCCGTCATGGAATGGCTCGGCCGCTACTCCATGACCGACGTCATGGTGCTGGCGCTGATCATTTTCTACATGAACTCCTCGGGCTACACGGAGGCCAAGGTGTTACCGGGCGTGCATTGCTTCGCGGCCTCCGCCCTCATGACCATGATCGCCTATGGCTGGGCCAACGCGCGCGGCCCGGCGCAGAAAGACGGGCCTCAGAAAGACGGGCCTCAGAAAGACGCCGGGCAGAAAAGCACCGCTACAGGGGATAGAGCGACCGATGTCCCGCGTGTTGGCCAGGAAACTGGAAACGTCACGCCTTTGCCGCGGCCGGTCAAGAGTGGGTAGCGGACGCGACAAGGACATGGCGCCGCTGCTCCTGAGCAAAGAGTCGCCGGCAGCATGTCAGCCGACGTTATTGAAGTGATTGGTTTCGAGCTGCTGTCTATGAGGGCGACGTCATTTTGTTAAGTCTTGTGCCCTGCGACGTCTCGAGGGCGTTGCGCGGCTGGTCCGCACTGGATTGCGTCATGACCGTGATCGACGCCAGCGCGTCGGAGCGCGGCGCGACCCGGCCGATGATGGCTGCCGCCGGGTAACCCGCGGCACGGAGCGCCTCGATACAGGCACTCGCGCGCGCCGCTGGTACGGCTGCCAGCAGACCGCCCGCGGTCTGCGGATCAAAAAGGGCCGGATACAGCGGGTGCTGGGCAGCCGTCTCGTTGTTGCTGATGGCACGGCGTAAGCGGACGTTCTGTGGTTGCAACGACGAGAAAATTCCAAGCCCGATCGTCTCGCGGACACCATCGAGCAAAGGCACGAAGGTGAGATCGATCGTGGCGTCTACTTTCGACGCACGCACCATCTCGACGAGATGCCCGAGCAGGCCGAAGCCGGTGACATCGGTTGCCGCATGCGCGCCGTGCGCCACCAGGATGCCGGCCACGATCCGGTTGGATTGCAGCATATGCGCGATCGCGCCCATCACCCAACGCGCCTTCGCCTTGCCACGCATGTCAGCCGCCAACAGTGTGCCGGTGCCGATGGGTTTCGTCAAAATCAGCGCATCGCCGGGTTCGAGGCCGCGTTTGCGGAGCACGGCGTCGCGCGCGATCAATCCGTTGACCGCAAAGCCGAGCGACAGCTCAGCGCCTTCGCTGGTGTGGCCGCCAACCAGCGCGCAGCCGGCATCGCGCAACATCTCGTTGGCGCCGGCCATCATCGCCGCCAGGTCCGCTTCCATCTTGGCTTCGATGCCATAAGGTACGGTTGCGATGGCGAGAGCCGTCTGCGGTTCGGCGCCCATCGCGAAGATGTCGCCGAGCGCGTGGTTGACCGCGATTTTTCCAAACAGGTAGGGATCGTCGATGATGGCCCGGAAGTAGTCGACCGAGTGCACGGCGAGCTTCGGTCCGCCGACATCGACGACCGCTGCGTCATCGGGCGCATCGAGCCCGAGCACGACGTCGTCGCGGGAGAGCGGCTCGATGGCTCCGAGAACACGGCTGAGAACCGTTGCGCCGACCTTGGCGCCACAGCCGCCGCAGCGCATGGTCATCGCGGACATTGCCTTGATGGCCGACGCGTCGGCAACCGGCACATGCGGTGCCACCGGAGCCGATGCCATTGCCGGCAATACATTGAACTTCGCCATGAACCGGCGGTCGATCCAGTCCTTCCAGCGCCAGACCCAGGCGCCTGAAAACGTCACGCCATTGCGCGTGCCGACGGCATTCGCGTCGCCGGTCGAGATGAGATAGAGCGCGTCGCGTTGCGGGCGGTAGCGGCGCAAGGGCTGGCCCACCAGCGCGTGGCGAATGTTGGTCGCGAGCGTCGGCGTGCTGCGAACCGCATAGACACCCGATTTCGGCAAGCTGTACCCATCGATTGCGGCGACGTCTCCGGCGACAAATACTTCGGGATGCGAGACCGATTGCAGCGTGCGGCCAACGCGAATGAACCCGTCGTCGTCGAGCGCCAGCGCCGTCTCGCGCAGCCAGGATGCCGCCTCGGCGCGGGTCGTCCAGAAAATCTCGTCGAACGCTATCCGCGCCCCGTCATCGAGGATGGCCGCGTCCGCTTCGACCGCGGAGACCTTGCTATTGGCTCTGACAACAATGCCGCGCTGGCACAAAATGTCCGTAAACGTTTGACGCGTAGCGGCTGGCAGCGAAGGTAAAACGCCGGCTGACGGCGTGACGATCGTGAACGAGAGGCCAGCGGGGTCGTCGCCTGCAGCACGCACGTCACGTTCAAGGCGAAATTGCAGCGCCAGGATCAATTCGACACCGCCGGGGCCTGCCCCGACCACGCCGATGCGCGCCCGGCCGCGTGCGGCTAAAATACGGGCCCGCGCCGCCTCGAACCGCGCGAGAAATCCGTCCACCGGTTTGACGGGCACGGCGTGTTCCGCAACCCCCGGCACGCGCTGCATGCCCGGTGTCGAGCCGATGTTGATCGACAGCACGTCGAAAGGTACCGGCGGCCGGTTGTTGCAAAGCACGCGACCCGCGGACAGATCCAAGCCCGTGACTTCGCTTTGATAGAGCCGCGCATTGGCGAAGCGCGCGAGGGGGCCAGTGTCGATATGTGCCTGATCGGCACTGTAGTGACCGGCGATCATTCCCGGCAGCATCCCGGAATAGGGTGTGTGCACCTCGCGCGTGATCAGCGTCAGCCGCACGCCTGGCTCGGGCCGCATGCCGAAGGCGCGCAGCACGCCTACATGCGCGTGCCCGGCGCCAACCAGCACCACGTCCTTGATGATTGGAATGTCCGTGCGTTTCACGTGGTCGTACCTGCAACAACAATCGATTGTCTGCCGCGGGCTTCGGCCTGTCGCGCCGGCCGTATAGAACTCCTGGTTGACCACCGCACGGCACGGGAGATCGAGCCGATGCATGCCGAAAGGTTGGTCGCCGACGGGATCAGCAGGGCCGCCAAATCAAGACGCCGTCCCGATATGGTGCCTTCGATGTGGAACGCAAGCGCGCCGGTACCATATGTTTCCGCTCCAAGACTTCCGAGGATGGCATTTTCCCGCACCACGATCTCCCATCGATAGAACAAATAACCAAGTATCGTCCCGTATATGCGCGGCGCGAACGTGTCAGCATAGTGGTTCGCGCCCGACGGCGCATCCGGGCACTGTTGCCTGCGCGACCGGCCAGGCGGTTCTCGAATGTGTGGCCGCTACCGCCCCTTCTGCGACGGCAGAAATGATGGCACAATTGCCGGCACTTTAGTGGGAGATGACGATGGCCCTGACGAGATTCGAGATTGCGCGGCGCGGTGCCTACGCAGGTGGCGTGAGCTTCGGGCAGGCCGGAGCTTTCGAACAAATCGATGGAACCGCGCATTTCATGGTCGATCCGCTGCATCGGGTCAATGCGCGGATTGTCGATCTGGCGCTTGCGCCCCGCAACGGCAAGGGACTCGTCGAGTTTACGGCGGACTTCTCAATCGTGATGCCGGTCGATGCCGCGCGCGGCAACCGGCGCGCCATCGTCGAATTACCGAATCGCGGCCGGCGGCGGGTCGTCGCCATGCTCAACTGTGCGCCGCACGACGCGTCGATCGCGCGCGAGGCGCATCCGGGCGACGGCTTCCTGTTCGAGCAAGGCTTCACGATTGCCTCGGTCGGCTGGCAGTGGGACGTCCACGGCACCGAAGACTTGATGGGTTTGGTCGCGCCGAGCGCTGTCGGCCCCGCGCCGGTTGCCGGTGGACAACTGAAGTCGCCAGCTCAGCCCATCGGCGGCGAGACGATGGTCGAGATCCGGCCGAGCCAGCGACACACGACGTGGCTGCTCGCTGATCGCATTCACCGGCCATTGCCGGCAGCTATAGGGGCGCAACCGAACGCCGTGCTCTACGTGCGCGATTACGAGGACGGCGCCGACAGGATCGTGCCGCGCCAGCGCTGGCGGTTTGCCCGCGTGACGCCGACAGGCGCCATCGCACCGTCACAAGAGCACATCCATCTCGAGGACGGTTTCGAGCCGGGCCGCATCTATCAACTGGTCTACGAGACCGACCGCGCACCGATCGCGGGCGCCGGATTGTTGGCGCTGCGCGATGTGGCCGCGTTCCTGCGCACGCCGTCACCGGGTAATCCGACGCCGGGCAATTTCACGTCGCTGATCGCCTGGGGCATCTCACAGACCGGACGCATGCTGCGACATTTCCTCAGCCTCGGCCTCAACGTGTGCGAAGACGGCCGTAAGGCCTACGATGGCGTGCAGAGCCATATCGGAGGGGCCCGGCGCGGGGCCTTCAACCACCGCTTCGCGCAACCCTCCAACCAGACGACACCCCTGTGGGGCCACGTCTTTCCCTTTGCCGAGGTCTCGACGACCGACCCGCTGACCGGCAAAACGGCGGGGCTTCTCGACCGGCTCGAACAGGCGGGCGACGTGCCGAAAATGGTGCACACCGATAGTGCCGCGGAATTCTGGCGCGGCGATGCCGCACTCGCCCATGTGGACACGCGCGGCAAGGCGGATCTCGTCGAGCACGCCAACTCGCGCAGCTACCTCTTTGCCAGCGTCCAGCACACGCCCGGTACTCTCGGACAGTCGCGCACCAATCCCGGCACGATGACAGTTGCGCGCTATCCGCTCAACGTTCTCGACTACCGGCCGCTGCTGCGGGCAGCGCTGATCAACCTCGACCGCTGGATCACCGAGGATATCGAACCACCGGCGAGCCGGCATCCGCGCCTTGCTGACGGCACAGCGGTACCGCGCGACGACGTGCTCAAGGTGTTTTCGAAGCTGCCCGGCTTCGAGCCGCCCGATCCCGAACGGTTGCCGTTCGTGCGCACCGTCGACCTGGGCGCAGACGAGGAGACCGGGATCGGCCGCTATCCGGCCAAGGAAGGGGCTTTCTATCCAGCCCTTGTTTCTGATGTCGATGCCGACGGCAACGAACGGTCCGGCATCCGTCTGCCCGACGTCACGGTGCCTGTCGGCACGCACGCTGGCTGGAACCCGCGCGATCCCGAGACCGGAGCGTCCGATCAGATCGTGCCAATGAACGGATTGACGATCTTTTTTGCGGCCACCGCTGCGGCGCGCAAGAAATCCGGCGATTTCAGGCCATCAATTGCCGAGCGCTATAAGGACGAAGCCGACTATCTGGCGAAGGTTGACGCAGCGGCCCGCGCTCTGGTTGCCGAGCGCACTCTGCTGGAGCGCGACATAGCACTCGTCGTCAGTAACGCGCGGGAACGCTATCGCGCCGCCATGGCTGGTTTGGCTAGCTGAAACGACATATCCGATAGTTCCGACACATCAACTGGCGGAGACAGCCATGCGCATGGCGCCGAATTTGACGGGCCGCGTTTGCCTGGTGACTGGCGGGTCGCGCGGCATAGGGCGGGCCATCGCTAGTCGAGACCGACATGATGCCGGCGACACCGGCGATTTTGGTGCGCATTCCGCTCGGCCGTCTCGGTCGCCCCAAGGAGGTCGCGCAGGCGACGCTGATGGTGATGGTGATGGTGATGGGCAACGACTACATGACCGGCCAGACCCTCCAGCTCAACCGCGGGATCAGCTTCACATGAACTCTAGTCGAGGCAGCGACCACTTGGGCGCTTGCTCGCGATTAGTGCGTTGACCGTATTTTGGGCGGCACATTTCGACCAGCCTGTTTGGCCACGCCACCGCCATGGACCTCGCGAAACAGCTTTGGTGAGATGCCGAACCGCTGTTCGAACGCAACGGTGAAACGAGCCGACGGCAGCCCCACCTTGCCAGCAATCAGTTTGAGGCTCCCTGTCTCGGCGAGAAGAACACGTGCGGCGTCGAGACGAACATGTTGCAAGTAGCGCGCCGGTGTCAGGCCTGTCGCATCGGTAAACTTGCGGTAGAAGCTGCGCTCTGACAGACCGACGCGTGCGGCGAGCGTAGGCACGTCCAAGGTATCGCTTAAATGCGACTGGATCCAGTCGATCAGCGTCGCGAACGGGGCTCCGGATCGAACCTGCAACTGCAATAGCGCGCTGAATTGCGATTGATGGCCTGGCCGGCGCACATATAGGACCAGCTGCCGAGCCACGAAATTGGCGATCTCGGTGCCGAAATCCTGCTCCAACATGGCCAGCGCCATGTCGATGCCCGTGGTCATGCCGGCAGACGTCCAGATCTTCCCGTCCACAACGAACAGCGCGTCAGGATCGACCAGAACGCGTGGATAACGCGCGGCGAGACGTTCACATGCCGACCAATGGGTCGCCACGCGCCGGCCGTCAACGAGATCGAAGGCCGCAAGAATGAACGATCCCGTGCACACAGAGCCGAAGCGGCGGCTCGAATTTGCGCAGCGGCGCACCCATCGGCGAACCCGGGGTGAGGCGACGATCGCTCGCACGCCTCGTGACTCGCCGCCGGCAACCATGAGTGTATCGATCTTTGTCGTCCTGACGGACGTCATCGGGCGCGTGTGCAAAGTGACGCCGCTTGCGGTTTCGACGAGACCACCCTCAGGTGAAAGAACCTGAATGTCGTAGGCCTGCCAACCGAGCTTCCGGTTGGCCTCGGCGAACACAGAGGTTGGGCCCGTGACATCCAAGACGTCAACGTCATCATAGGCCAAAAGCGCGATCGTGGCTGTCGATTCCATTGGCAGAAAATAGACGTTTTTTGTCATATCTGCCAATGGTGTGATCGCTAAGATCGAACTATCCATTGCAGCTGCGATGCTCGACCCTTGTTGCCCAAAAGAGCCATCAAGCCAGCAACGACTGCGGTTGTGCAGCAGTGTCAATACTGACCGAACACCAATGCGAGGGCCTCTGTGACGATTTCCAATGACGATGCGGCTACCAGTCCGGCCGCCCCCAACACCCACATCACGGTTGATCCCGCGATCCTCTATTTCGGCACCCCGGTCGTCTTGATCAGCACGCTCAACGAGGACGGCAGCCCCAATCTCGCGCCCATGTCATCGGCCTGGTGGTTAGGTTGGGGGTGCATGCTCGGGCTTACGTCGGGATCGAAGACACCGCAGAACATTCAACGGACCGGTCAATGCGTCCTCAATCTTCCCTCGATCGATCTCGTTTCCCACGTCGACCGCTTGGCTATGACCACCGGCACCGATCCCGTGCCGGGGTACAAGCAGGCCATGGGCTTCCAGCATGTCGCCGACAAATTCGGCTGCGCCGGGCTGACGCCAATGGCATCCGAGGTCGTATCGCCGCCGCGCGTCGCCGAGTGCTGCGTGCAGCTCGAGGCCGAACTCAACGGTACAACGCCATTCGGCCTTGGAAATCCGCGGATCAGAACTCAGATTTCCGCCATCGAGGTGCGCATTCTTCGGGTGCACATTGACAAGAAGATCCAGATGAACGGCGACCAGGATCGCATCGACCCCGACAAATGGCGGCCGCTCATTATGAGCTTCCGGCAGTTCTATGGGCTTGGTGACAGGCTGCATCCCTCACGGCTGAGCGCGTTCCCGGAGGAGCTATTCAAGCCACCCGCATTCCGACGATCTGATCCCGGCGGCACTTCGTAGAAGATGCCGCGTTCGTTGGCCTAAAGCAAAAATCGTTCGTGATGCGTTCCAATGGCGAACGGTCTTGGGGGTTTGGCTGAAACGCTAAACTCGCCCAATGAAATCCAGGCTGGTATCCAGGCTGGATTTCGAGCGGGCATTTCCGGGCTTGGCTGGCATCCTTTTCTGTTGCACCTGCCCCCCGCGACAGGCGAACGCTTGCCCTGTCTCACGGCTACAGCTACGCCTCGCGGGCCATGAAACTTTATCGCGCCTTTGCAACAGTCGGCGGTCTGACGCTTGTCAGCCGGATCATGGGCTTTGTCCGCGACATCATGTTCGCAGCATTGCTCGGCGCCGGCCCCATCGCCGAAGCCTTCGTCATTGCCTTCCGCTTTCCGAACCTGTTCCGGCGCTGGTTCGGTGAAGGCGCGTTCAATGCCGCCTTCGTGCCGCTCTTCGCCAAGCGACTGGAAGGGGAGGGGCGCGACGCCGCCCGCCGCTTCGCCGAGGAGGCCATGGCCGGGCTTGCGGCCGTGCTGCTGATCCTGTCGCTGATCGCCATGATCGCGATGCCGGCGGTCATGCTCGTCATGGCGCCGGGCTTCGTCGGCAACCCGGAGAAGTTCGATCTTGCCGTGGTCATGTCGCGGATCGCGTTCCCCTATCTTTTCTGCATGTCGCTGGTGGCGCTGCTGTCGGGCGTGCTGAATTCGGTCGGCAAGTTCGCCGAGAGTTCCGCCGTCTCGATCGTGCTCAATCTGACACTGATGGCGGCGATGGCCCTAGCAGCGGCCCTCGGCTACGGCAACGACCGCAACAGCGGCATCGTCATGGCGTGGGGCATCTGCGCCGCTGGCATCCTGCAATTGCTGCTGCTGCTCGACGGCGCCCGCCGGGCGGGCCTTTTGCCAAAGCTGCGCCGCCCGCGCCTGACGGACGGCGTGCGCGAACTCGTCCGGCTGGGCGTTCCCGGGATTGTCGCGGGCGGCATCACCCAGATCAACATCGTCGTCGGCAGCATGATTGCCTCCATGCACGCGGGCGCCGTGTCCTGGCTCTATTATGCCGACCGGCTCTATGAGTTACCACTCGCGATCGTCGGCATCGCCATTGGCGTCGTGCTGTTGCCTGACCTTTCGCGCCACTTGCGGGCGGGTGATCGGGCTGCCGTCCTCGACGCGCAGAACCGGTCACTCGAATTCGCGATGTTGTTGACGGTACCCGCGGCCGTGGCGCTCGCTGTCATTCCGAAGGAGATCATTGCCGTCCTCTTCGAGCGTGGCGCCTTCAAGCCGTCCGACACGGTAAATGTGGCCGGGGCACTGGCGATATTCGCCACCGGCCTCCCTGCATTCGTCATGATCAAGGTGTTCTCGCCGGCCTTTTTTGCGCGCGAGGATACCAAGACGCCCATGCGGTTTGCCGGTTGGAGCCTGGCCATCAACACGCTGGGCTCGATTGCCCTCTTCTTCCTGTTTCGACACCTGGGGTGGGCACCGCATTTCGGCATCGCCATTGCGACCAGCTTTGGCGGCTGGCTCAACGCCGGTCTGCTCTATGGGGCACTCCGCCGCCGCGGACATATACTTGCAGACGTCCGATTGAATTGGGCACTACCCATGATTGTTATAGCCAGCTTCGGCCTCGGTGTATTTCTACATTTCGGTGCTGGATGGATGGAGCCCTGGCTGGCGGGCCAGACATTGACGATGCGTGCCACGGCGCTCGCCGTCCTGACCGTTGCCGGCGCCATCGTCTATTTCGCCCTGACCGCGATGACCGGAGCGTTGCCGTTGGCTGGCTTGGTACGCGCGTTTCGGCGCCGTTGAGTAATTGAAAACACAGACATTTCGGGCAGACGGGGGTGCACCTAACGAGGCAGCTTGTGACGGTAAATTGATCGGAGTTTACTTTAAGTATACGCTGCATAGCCCTAGTATCTGCTGGACAATTTCCTTGCTGGAATTGATATTGGCAATAGTGCGCGGAGGCAACCTGAAGGCGGCAGCGGCGGGCCACTATGCGACCCAACCGGCCCTGTGTGGCTGGCATGGTCGGTGCATGGCTTTGCCCAACGACCGATAGTGGCACGTCAGAGGTGACTTTCCGTGGCAATTTGTGGGGTGGCGGTATAATGCGTAAGAATGTGCTTTTGACGGGTGCAACCGGCGCCGTCGGCGCGGCGTTGTTGCCGGAGCTTCTTTCACTCGGGTTCGTGGTCTACTGCCTTGTGCGTCCTAAGCGCGGCAAGGGTGCGGCCGCCCGTTTGGCCGAGATGACGAGCCACCCGAATGCCGTTGCTATCGCGGGCGACGTAACGCAGCCGCTCTGCGGGGTCGATTTCAAAGACCTCAAGATCGACAAGCTTATTCATGCGGCCGCAGACACAAGCCTTCTCGATACCAATGCCGGCGATGTCCGGGATGCCAACCGTGACGGCACGCTCAATGCGCTGGCGCTCGCCCGTGTGCTCGGCAATTGCGAATTCCACCACGTCGGCACCACTTATATCGCCGGTGACGCCCCGACGCTGGCCGAGCAAGCCCCGGGCCAGGAGTTGGTCGTCGGCCGGCACCGCAACGCTTACGAAGCCTCGAAGTTCGAGGCTGAATGTCAGGTCCGCAACGCCGGCCTGCCGTTCTCAGTGCTTCGCCCGGCCATTGTCGTCGGTCGTTCCGACGACGGCTCGGCGCCGCTGCTCGAAGGGTTCTATAGCTGCCTCAAGGGCGCCTGGAAGATCCGCGAAACCATGTGGTCTGGCCGATATCGCGACGAGAACAACGTGCCGATCGGCAAAGGCACAAAAGCCGTCATCGCCGTGGGCGTAAAGGGCCTGGACATCGCCTCGCTCAACCTGATCCAGCTCGACTGGGTGGCGAAAACGCTGGCGCATCTCGTGGCGCTGCCCGCCCGCGGCCGGACATATAACCTCTCACATCACGACCCGGTTCTGCTGAAACATCTCGTCGGCACCATGTTCGCGACGCTGGGCCTCAGCAACGTGAGCATCGTCGAGCCCGCAACGATCACGATACGTTCGCCCGTGCTGATGGCGCTCAACCGGTTCATCAACCGCGAGATCGATCAGTTCCGGCCGTATCTGAAGCCGTCATCCGTATTCGAGAGCAACAACATTTACGCCGACCTCGGGCCTGACTGGCCGAAGCCTCCAGTCATCACGACCGAGTTCCTGAAGCAATCGATCGAGCGCGTCGTCGACGGTTGGCACAAAGAAAAAGATGCCCAGGCGGCCTGACGCTGGCTCGCGATTGCGTGCACTATAGGTTGCCGTCAGTCGGCGTCCGCAATCGGCGGCGCCGACAACGGCTTCCAGCCCGGAGCAAACGTCAATGGCGCACCGGATTTTGTTGCAAGCTCCTCCGGCGTCATGCCCTCGAGGACCTCGAGAACAACAAACCCTGCCGGGGTGACATCGACCACCGCGAGGTCGGTATAAATCCGTTTGACGCAGCGGACGGCGGTCAAGGGCAACGAGCATGACCCCACCAGCCGGGGCGCGCCCTTCCGCGTCGTATGCTCCATGATCACCCAAACGGCCCGCGCGCCGGCCGCGAGGTCCATGGCGCCACCGACAAGCGGTCCCTTATCGGGCACGCGCATGTCCCAATTGGCCAGATCGCCGTTGGCTGCGACCTCGAATGCGCCGAGAATGCTGACATCGATGTGACCGCCGCGGATCATAGCGAAGGACGAGGCGGAATCGATGATTGTCGCGCCGGGACGCAGCGTAACGCGGCGCGAGCCCGCATCGACGAGATCGGTATCGATCTTGTCGGCCGTCGCCAGCGGCCCGACACCGACAACACCATTTTCCGACTGGAAGAAGACATCACGGCCGGGTTGCAGATAATCCGCCACAGCCAGCGGCATGCCGAGGCCAAGGTTCACCAGGGATTTGTCGGCGATATCCTGGGCCGAGCGCCATGCCATCTGGCGCCGGTTCAGCGGTTGCGTCTTGACGGTCGACATAGGTCTCACTCCGCTGCCAGGACGACGCGATCGATATAAATTCCAGGTAGCTGGGCCTGGGTATGCGGGATCGGTTGATCGGAAATGGCACGAACTTCCGCTACCGCCAACCGCGCCGCCGTTGCCATGACGGGCCCGAAGTTCGCCTGGGCGTATCTGAACGTCAGATTTCCATACTGATCCGCCGTATCGGCCCTGACCAGCGCCAGGTCGCCTTGAATGGCGGGCTCGAGCACATAGTCCCGCTCGCCGAAGCGGCGAACCTCCTTGCCGCGCGTCAGGTCCGTGCCGACGCCGACCGGCGTGTAGAACGCTGGAATGCCGGCGCCGCCGGCCCGGATCGCTTCGGCGAACGTGCCTTGCGGCAGGCAGGTCAGCTCGATCTTGCCAGCCTTCAACAATGTCTCGAACGGTGACAGGTCCTTGCCGGCACCGCGCGCCGCGCTGCAGATGACCTTGCTGACTTGACCCGCCTCGATCAGCTCGTGCGTCAGGGAGTAGCGATGCGTCGCTGAATTCACGACCAGCGTCAGACGTTTCGTGCCTTGTTCGCGAAGCGCCCGAATGAGGAGGTTGGGAAACCCAGCGCCGCCAAAACCGGAAATGAACACGGTTGCGCCGTCGGCGACATCGGCCAGCGCATCGCCGGCAGACTTCACGCGTTTATCGATAGCCATGCCCTGGAGGTCCTCCCGTGCAAATCCTGCACGGGGGCAGCCGGCAGGTCAATGGAGGGCATCCATGGAGGCTGTCCACGGAGATGTCCACCGCGTCCAAGGCGCAGGCCTCGCAACAAAACCGCACGCCCCTGGTCAATCACGGCTTTTGAGCGGACTTTTGAGCTTTCTGGGCGTGGAGCGCGAGCCCTGCGAGATAATTGTAGATGAGGTCATTGACGAGGTAGCCCGCAGCTTCCGTCGTCACGTTCGACAGCTTGTTGGCCGTCGACAGCGAGGTGATGCCGTGCACGCCAGCCCATAGCACGCGTGCCGAGCGCTGCAACGCGAGCTTGTCATCGGTTGCAAATAGTGGCGCCATCGCCCCTTCAACACGCGTCATCAGCAGTTCAAGCTTCTGCTGGTACCAGGACGGCGTATCGGCGCCACCGGGCATATAGTGCTCGAACAGCAGGTTCCAAAGCTTAGGGTTTTCGGCCGTGAAGGCGAGATACGTTTCCGCCAGCCGTGTCACCTTCTCTTCCGGCGTACCCAGATCGCCGGCGGAGGTGATGCGCACGTCCAGCGCGTCCAACACCCGCGCCTCGACGTGCAGCACCACGTCGTCCAGGTTCTGGAACATGTTGTAGATTGTGCCGGGCGAATAACCGATCCGCCGCGCGATCTCGCGGGCCGACAAACCAGCCAAACCGTTTGTCTCGATAATCGCCTGCGCGGCGTCGAGGATGAGCTGCCGCAGCTGCTCGGGCGTATGTGTGGAGCGCCGTCCCATCGTCGTGCTGTTCCAATTGATTGTGACCAGCGTACAGTAATAGGTGTTAACCTTGCTGGTCGCAATCCCTGAATTTGCGCGGCGAGAGATAACAGCTTCGCGAACGAGCGAATGCGCCCGGTTGGAGCCGGACGCATTTGTGATGGGCAAAATTGTGATTTCGACCTCAGGACCGGTCCTTGCTGCGCGCCTGATGGCGCCAACCCGC
>JANXRM010000284.1 GCA_025353015.1 Hyphomicrobiales bacterium | reverse complement strand
GGGCAGCGGCCGACGGCCATCTTCAGCGCCGGATCATTGCGCAGCCAGTCGAGATCGTTGCCGTCTTTGTAACCGCAGGCGATGGCCAACACGCGGGCGCTGACGCGTTCGAACATGGCGTGGCGCACGCGCGTCGGATCGCGGCGATCCCGCATGGCATCGGCCAGCCGCGCGCACAGACTCCGATCTTCTTCTCGGCACCGCGCAGCAGCAACAGCCCCGCATCGGACGATTGGTTGCCACCGTCGAAATCGACTGTGAGTTTCTTGGCCCGCACGGCTGGCAGATCGAACGGAAGCGGCGTAGCGTTCGTCATGGCTGTGGCACCAGGTGGCTGAACGCAGCACGTCGTCTAGACACCGATTTGCTACGCGATCTCAGCGCCTTGCGCCACAGCCAAGCGATTTTTGCTCAAGCCTGATGCAGGATTCGGGTTAGGGGGACTGGCAAAACTGCTGCACGTTTTTCATGCAGTTCGGCAGAACTGCTGATCCATTGATCAATACCGGTCAGAAAATGCGGGGGACGGCTCAAGACCGTTTGGCTTGATAATCGGTATCGAGATTTTTGGCAGCAGCTGCTGCATTTCCAGCCATGAGGTTGATCATCAGGCGACGACGCGCGCAGGTGGCTCCCGAGACAGGCCGAGCGCCAACTCATGGCCTGGCGCTGTCGATCCTTTGCCGATGCGCCTGCAACCGACAGCGCGCCGACGGCAACAGCATGCGATCGTCGTGCGAACTGCTCCGGGACGGGATCGCTGGTGAACTCGCATTGCCCGACACGGCCTGCTATAAGGCGCGCCCATGAAACCTTCGATCAAGAAACCGCTGGCCCAGAAACCGCCGACCGCGAGATCCGCGATCAAGCTCGTCATTTTCGATTGCGACGGCACGCTGGTCGACAGTCAGCACAACATCACGGCGGCGATGATTCACGCCTTCACGGCGCATGGGCTGCCGCCGCCGCCTGTCCCAGACATCCTTTCGATTGTCGGCCTCTCGTTGCCAGAGACGTTCCGTGTGCTCGCCGCCGCACATCCAGCGGCGACACAAAAAGCATTGGCTGACGCCTATCGGGATGCCTTCACCAGCGGTCGCCTCGCGCGACGGCAGGAGGAAATGCTCTATCCTGACATCAAAGACACCGTTGCAGCACTCGTCACGCGGCCGGATACGGTGCTTGGCGTCGCCACTGGAAAATCGAAGCGCGGTGTTGCCCGCCTCTTTGATCAGGAAGGGTGGCACGGGAGTTTTCACACCATCCAGACCGCTGACGATCATCCCTCGAAGCCGCATCCTTCGATGATCCTGCAGGCGATGGCCGAGGCTGGCGTCGATCCGGCACAGACCGTGATGATCGGCGACACGGCGTTCGATATCGAGATGGCCCGCAACGCCGGCGTCGGTGCCATCGGCGTCGCTTGGGGCTACCACAATCGACAACGGCTGACGGACGCAGGCGCCCATGCCATTGTTGACAGCGGCCGCAGCCTGCTGGCCGCCATTGATGGCCGGTTAGCCGTGCAGGCGACTGTCGCCAAGGACGGGGCACGATGAGCCGCAACGGCAAAGACGAGGCGGGCAAGGCCACGGACGGGATCGCAGACGGCAACATCGGCGATGGTGAAAGTGCGTTGGCGCAGATCCTCGGGCCGGTGCCGCCGCCGATCATGGTCAAGCACCCCGGACAGCAGGAAATCAAGCCGCTGCCGAAACGCTTCTACACGGACGCGACGATGGGCCCGCAATCGGGTTCGGGCGACTATCCCGTGCTGCTCGACGGCCGCGGCGCGAAGACGCCCCGCCGCAAAGCGCTGGCGTTGCCAACCATAGGCCTTGCCAAGGCGGTTGCCGCCGAGTGGCAGGCGCAAGTCAAGGACATCAACCCCGCGCTGATGCCGCTGACGCGGCTGGCGAACACGGCACTCGACGGCGTCTCAGGGCGCGAAGCCGACGTGCGGGCTGATATCGTCAAGTATGCGGGCAGCGATCTCCTGTGTTACCGGGCCGACAATCCCGATGCTCTGGCGCAGCGGCAGGCGAGCCTCTGGGATCCCGTGCTCGCCTGGGCCAACGGCCGTCTCGGCGTCGTGCTGCAGACGGGACGCGGCCTGATGCCGGTGTATCAGCCACCGGGCGTTGCTTCGGCGTTCGCAGCCGCCCTCGAGCCGTTGGATGCGTTCCGGTTGACGAGCCTGCATGTGATGACGACGCTGACGGGCTCGGCGGTGTTGGCGCTCGCCGTCCTGGAGGGCAAACTCAGCCCGGAAGCCGCCTGGACAGCCGCGCATGTGGACGAGGATTGGCAGATCGAACGCTGGGGATCTGATGGCGAGGCCGAAACCCGCCGTGTCCGCCGCTGGACGGAAATGACCGCCGCAACACGCATGTTGGACCTCCTCGCCGGAGCCAGACGGTCGCCGGGCTGAAATTCCATCTGTCATTAAATTAGCCCAACACTTGCCGGGCACCTGAAAACGCGGCATATGCACTGGGCGCATAGCTGCGCCGCGACAATCGTTTCGAGGTTCTCCCGCATGTCATCCCCAAAGCACGCTCACGTTCTCGTCTTGGGTTCTGGTCCCGCCGGTTACACCGCCGCGATCTACGCCGCCCGCGCCATGCTCAAGCCAATCGTATTGCAGGGCATCCAGCCCGGCGGACAGATGACCATCACGACCGACGTTGAGAATTATCCGGGCTTCGCCAAGGTCATCCAGGGCCCTTGGCTGATGGAGGAAATGCGCGCCCAGGCCGAGCACGTCGGTGCTGAAATGGTCATGGACCAGGTGACCAAGGTCGATCTCAAGGCGCGGCCGATCCGGCTCGAGTGCGACTCTGGCGACGTCTACACGTGCGACGCGCTCATCATCTGCACCGGCGCTCAGGCGCGCTGGCTGGGTCTTCCCAGCGAAGATTTTTTCAAGGGCTATGGCGTGTCCGCCTGTGCCACCTGCGACGGCTTCTTTTACAAGGGGAAAGACGTGGTGCTGGTCGGCGGCGGCAACACGGCCGTCGAGGAGGCGATCTTTCTAACGAACTTCGCGCGTAAGGTGACAGTCGTGCACCGCCGCGACAGCTTCCGCGCCGAAAAAATCATGCAGGAGCGCCTGTTCCGTAACCCGAAGATCGAGGTCATCTGGGATTCAGCGATCGACGCGATAACGGGTACGACCGATCCCAAGACCGTGACCGGCGTAAAACTCCGGAACGTCAAGACCGGCAAGCTGACAGAGATGCCTGTCAACGGCGTGTTTATTGCCATCGGCCA
This sequence comes from Hyphomicrobiales bacterium, assembly GCA_025353015.1. Classification (GTDB taxonomy): domain Bacteria; phylum Pseudomonadota; class Alphaproteobacteria; order Rhizobiales; family Hyphomicrobiaceae. The sequence continues at coordinate 1,842 of JANXRM010000284.1, read as the reverse complement.
CGCGCCAGCGACGGAGCTGTTCAAAGGTCAGCTCGAGATGAAATCGTCGGGCTACCTGATCTCAAAGCCCGACTCGACGGCCACGTCCATTCCCGGCGTGTTCGCGGCCGGCGACGTCAAAGACGATGTCTTCCGGCAAGCCGTGACCGCGGCCGGCATGGGCTGCATGGCCGCTCTCGAAGCCGAAAAGTTTCTCGCCACGCTGGCGGCGAAACCGCAGGCCGCCGAATAACGGCGGGAATTCCCGACGTTCCCGCTGCACCCGCACAAATGCTTACCCTCAAAGATACGGTCGACGGCTCATGGATTGGGACAAGCTTCGGATTTTTCACTCGGCTGCCGAGGCCGGCAGCTTCACGCATGCAGGCGAAGGCCTGCGTATGAGCCAGTCGGCAGTCAGCCGGCAGGTCTCGGCACTTGAAAAGGACTTAGGCATCTCGCTGTTTCATCGCCATGCCCGCGGGCTGGTGCTGACCGAGCAGGGCGAACTCCTTTACCGCACGGCCAGCGATGTCATGAACCGCCTGCAGACCGCAGAGACGCTGCTGTCGGATTCGACGACGAAACCGGCCGGCGAGTTGCGCATCACGTCGTCGGTCAGTCTCGGTTCGGTCTGGGTGACGCAACGCATACGCGAATTCATCGATCTGTATCCCGATATCCGCATCGAGCTCATTCTCAACGACGAGCCCGTGGACCTGTCGATGCGGATCGCCGACGTCGCCATCTGGGCGCGCGAGCCGCTGCAAAGTGACCTCATCCGGCGGCCGCTTTTTTCCATGCAGGTGCACGCTTTTGCCTCTTCGAGCTACATCAAGAAGTTCGGTGCGCCGCAAGGCGTGCAGGATCTCGACAAGCACCGCCTCGTATCCTTCATCGGCAACCCGCCGCCGCACTTGACGACGATCAACACGCTGGAGACGCTCGGCCGCGAAGGCCGTGCCCCGCGGTTGCCGGCGTTCCGCGCCAGTACGGTTCTGGCGATGAAGTACGCCATCCGCGGCGGCATCGGCGTCGGCCTCATTCCCGATTATCTGACTGAAGAGGAGAACGAGCTCGTGCCCGTCCTGCGTGATGTCGATATGCCCCGCCTGCCGGTCTACTTCGTATTTCCCGAGGAACTGAAGACCGCCAAGAAAGTGCAGGTTTTCCGCGACTTTCTCATCTCCAAGGCGCGCCAGTGGAAGTACTGAGGCACAGTCTCGATCATGCGGCCGAGAGCCTGACAATTGGGCAGGTTAGTTTTGCCTGGCCTGCAGAGAACGCATAACTAGCATGCGTCTGCCCATATTGTACGCGGCAGCCGACTGGTGTCCACTGAATGGAAGCTGTGACGGACAGCTGATGAAGGTCGTACCCTCCCTTTGACGCCTTCAGCCCAACTCCCCCCTAAGGATTGGGTGACGACTTCCCAACCGGGCCAGGATCACTCCTGCTGCCCGGTTTTTTTCTTTTGGCGGGACGTAGCGGAACGTAGAACGTTGGGTGCAATAGCCGACGGCGTATTGCACCGGCAGTGCCGACCGGCGGATTGTGGCTTTGCTTTTTCCACTGAACTGACGAACTCACGCCCGCCATCTCCGCAGCATTTCCGCCCGGAGTTTTCGCGTCTATTCCAGGCACAGGGCGGAGTAACCGCCGGGAACCTGTTTTGTTTGTTGCGGCAAGGCCGCCCTGCCGCACGTGACCGGGTGAATCTTTGCCGCCGCGGGTGGTCCCACGCACGACGCCGGACAGTTCCGTCCCAGCCCTTGGCGTGGGAGTCCGGGGCTCCGATCCGGGGCGCGAGCGCTCTTGCCCCGGTCTGCCAATCCAATCCCAAGGCAGCACTTCGACATGCCG
>JANXRM010000274.1 GCA_025353015.1 Hyphomicrobiales bacterium | reverse complement strand
CGCGCCACAGCGCGTCGTCGTCCTGCTTGGTCATGATCAGTGCCCCACTTGTTGTGGCATCTCAATGACTTACAATTGCGCCGGAACTAAGTGCGCAGGGATGTAATAGCTACCTAATGCGTTCGTAACGCACCAGAAACGCATAACAGTACGATTTTCGCGCTAATTATCGATTTAATAATGCGATTTCGTACTGTTTTCGTGTCGTGTTCCTATATTATTCACGGGGAGACAGCGCTTCCCAGAACGAAAATCGTACCACTACCGTGCCGGCGCGGCTTTGGCTTCGGGGCAATCTTTCGCAACGGCAGCACGATAAATCGCACTATGCTCGCCCTTGAGGCGGCCGACTTCGGGTGCGCCATCGCGGCCGGACATGGACGCCAGTGGCAACCCGACAAGGACGATGCCAATCGTGTCGCCCGTTGCAGTCTGTTCCTGCCGGGCGTACGCAACCGCGAGTTCGTTCTGTAGCCGATGGCTTTCGACTTCCAACTGTTTGCACGTCCACCCATCGAAGGGGAGTTGGCTCATGTAGATGGGCGGAATGTCTTCGGGGGATTGGGCGCAAGCTCCGAGCATGGCCACCGCGCACAGTAAGAGGCATCGAAAATCGCTGATCAAATGATTCTCCCGTCGCGAGGCAGCACAATGGTTGCGACGGTGGACTGATTTGCGGTGAACGGATAGCGAATGACGTCCCTTGGACAGAAAATAGCACTGCGACGTTGCGCACACGCACAGATATTCAGCCCGTCCGCGCGCCGATGCTCACGACGTTGGCCGCATCCGTGCCGGCCACGATGCGTTCAAGCCGGGCACCCCAAGCGTCCAGGGCTTCGCGCTTTTTCGCGGTCATAGCCGTACTGAATATAGACGGCGCCGGTCACAGTGCCCTTGCGGGCGGAAATGTGGTTCAAAATGAGGCTGATCGTCTCTTGCCGGAAGCCAAGCTCTGCCAAGCCCGTGGCCGTTGTCCGCCTCAGGTCGTGGATGCGGAAGTGAGCAACGCCAAGCGCTTTGCGGGCGCGCTCGAATGCCTTTGCCGTGCCCTGCGACGAAAGTCCTTCGGTGCCGTCCGCGTTCGGGAATAGGTGCGTGCTCCCTTCACCCGCGAGCGCCAGTGCTTCCCGAACGATCCGAACCGCGAGCGGATTGAGCGGCACGCGGCTGGCCTGATCGTTCTTTGCTCGCTCTTTCGGCACCGTCCACACGGGCGCCACGTCGTTCAAGTCGAGTTCGGCCACGGCGATGCCGGCAACCTCGCCGATCCGTTGCCCAGTGGCCAACGCCAACTTGAGCGCCAGCGCCACGTCGCGTGTCAGGGGCATTGCCCCATCAGGGATCACGGGCTGGCCCCGTGGCACGCCCTTGCGCTGGGGTTGCTCAATCGGCGCGCGATCAAGGGCGGCCCATAGCGCCTTGATCTCTGCCGGTGACAGCGTGCGCTCGCGTTCCTTTTCCTTCGGGATCGGTGCGGACAGCCCCAGCGTCGGATCAATCGTCAGCATGTCCCGGCCTATGGCCCATCGATAGATTGCCCGGATCAGCGAGTGAACGCGATTTGGCCGATGGGTGAGCTTCCGGTCGGACCCTTCCTTGCCGCGCGCATCCGCCTTGGCCTGCATCGTGTCCAGCAACCGGCGCACGTCGCGCTTGGTGACCTCGCCGGCTCGCATGTCGCCGATCTCCGGCAGCACGTGGCGTTCGAGCATTGACCTGTCATCCGCGACCACGCGGGGCGTCTTGTTCGGGACCGCATGCCGGCCCAGCCATTCCGCAGCGACCTCCCGGAAGGTGTCGGCTTCCTTGCGGGCCTGGACGGCCGACGCGGGGTCCGCCCGTATTTCCCCGTCTTGAATTTCCGACTGTAGCCGCTTGGCTTTGGTTCGCGCGTCCTTAAGGGACATATCCGGGTAACCGCCAATCGACAACGCACGGCGCTTGCCGTCGCCGCGCCGGGTGTAATGCAGCCGCCAAGTCTTGGTGCCGCTCCGCATCACTCGAATTTCGAGGCCGGACACGTCGGCGTCGCGGACCTCTTTCATCGGCTTTCCATCCGGGCACTTTAAGGCGCGAACGTAAGTGTCGGTAAGATGGACCGTTTTGTTGGCGCTCGTCATCGGTGCCCCACTGGCCGGAAATTGGTACGCAATTGGTACGCAATAAACTGGATTCAAGCACCGGACAGATAGCACGTGCTGGAGCATTGGAGCACAATAAAAAGCAGTTAATCAAGCGATTTCAGCCCGTTGATGCTCCACGACACTCTAGACTGAAACACTAACGAAACGTCTAAGAACTGACTTCCAAGCTGATGACGAGGGTTCGATTCCCTTCACCCGCTCCATCCGCCTCCGCCAAAGGCTCCGGCGGGATTGGTGTGCGATGCGGTCGACGCGAGTTCGGTGCTGGAGGCGGATGTCTCGCCGAAGTTCAGAATTGCCCCGGCCGGAACTTTACGGCCCGCCCTATCACTCGCTGGGTCGAGGCAGGCGCGCTCGAAAAGCTCCAGCTCGGGAAATGCCACTATGGCGTCACATCCCCTGATCTGCAGCTCTTCGCCCAGACGACAGCGGATTGCCGCAAAAGCGTCAGGCCACGGCTGGATGAAACGTCAGGGGCAGGGAATAGCCATTCCGGCAGTGTTGCCTATGCCAATTGGCTATGTCGGTCTGGACGAAATAAGCTTATTGTGAGCAGTTGACCGCACATGACTGTCGGTCGATTGCCGTTTTCGATACTCGATGACTTAAGCGGCCGGACTTAGATCCGTCCGGGTATTCGGCACATTGCATTTCAGCGATTTGGACAACATACGGCGTACGATGACGACAGATCGCAACAGCGCCGAACGCCTCGGCACCATACTTATTGCCGATGATCACGATGTGGTCAGGCAAGGCCTCGCCTTGGTGTTGCTGCGCGGCCTCCGCGCCGCGGCCGTTCTCGAAGCAGCAACGTTCGATGACGCGCTGAAGCGGCTTGCCGACCCTGGCGTATTTCTGGCGATATTTGATCTAGGGATGCCCGGCATGACGGGGCCCGGCGATTTGACGAAAGTGCGCCGGCTCCGGCCTGATGTTCGCGTCATCGTGCTGAGCGGCTCCGAAGACCGCCGCGATATTCTGGCCGCACTGGAGGCCGGTGCGCATGGCTATCTCGTCAAGAGCGAGCGAACCAGCGTTCTGGTCAAACGAATTCAGTTCATACTCGATGGTGACATTTACGTGCCGCCCATAATCGCGAACCTGCCGCCGGAATCCACCAGCGAACCGGCCCTTGGTCCCTTGGACCCAAAAGCCGCTGCGCCGTTGTTGACGGAGCGCCAGCGGGAGGTGCTCAAGCTGATCATCGAGGGCATGGCGAACAAGGAGATCGCTACGGAACTTGGCGTTGCGCCGGGGACGGCGAAATTGCATGTGGCTGCGGTTCTCAGGACAATCGGTGTCAAGACGCGGACCCGCGCGGCGGCAATCGGCAAAAAGTTCCTGGACTAGGTCTTGGCGCTTACGGGTACGCCGCTTGGGAAGGCCAGAGAAAACCGCTGCCGCTGCCCATCCAGCGGCGTGCACGTGATCGTGGCACCGAGCGCTACCGCCAGCTGCCCCAGGAAGCCGAGGCCAAGCGCTGCCCGTCTGATTGCGTCAGCGACCGGCAGTGGGCGTAATTCGATAAAGGCTTCCGCTTGCCGTTCTGGCGCCACCGGCGCGCCGGTGAAATCGACGTCGACGTGGGTCGCAACCGGCGACCGCCGCGCCCCAAAAACAACCTCGGTGCCGCTATTTAAATGAAGGGCGTTGAGCACAAGCCCGGTGAACACTTTTTGCAGCAGTTCCGCATCGCTGGTGATCTTGATCAAGGGGACATCGATCGTCACCTTGATGTTCCGTTCCGTCGTGATCTGCGCAATCGTCAGGGCCGCTCGTGCCGCGATGTCGGGCAGATTGCAACTGACGAGGCTCAGGCCATCGACGCCAGCCTGTAGTCTGCTGAGTAAGCCTAGATCATTGAGCATGGATTGCAGACCGATCAGCATGTCTTCCATGAGGTGAGCGTTTTTATGCCGGTCCGCAGTCTCGGCCGTATCAGCCATGATTGCAGTCTGTAGCAAGAGTGATTGAATAGGTTGTCGCAAATCGTGAGCTGCCCTGGCCCAAAGCTGTAGCGATGAAACGGGGATTGCGCGGGAATCGGGGCTGCTGCTCATGCGCGGTTCACTCGCAAATCAGGATGACAATCTCAGGATGACAGACAAAGGCTGCGAACGCAGGATGTTTGGCGCGTCGCTCTTCATATCGATCCTGGTTTACATCAACACAAATAGGCCTATCGGCCAATCGACGAACCGAATGGACTAGCCACATGGCGATGGTCTTCTGCCCAGCTAGCCAGCCCTTGACAAGTTGACTAGCGATAGATGGCACGGGGTGGCTAGGATCTCCCCATTATTGTCCAGGTTGACTGCATGGCGCGCCGCCGACGACCGGATCGCCACGTGAGCAGGCAGCCAAGCGTATGGGGGATCGGATGCACGCCCGCCCGTTGCGTCAAGTTGCGTTTGCCACGCCCGACGGCACGTCGAGCCAGAGCCACGACATCGAGAATTCTGACCGTCCGCGCGCACTTGTGCCGCTCGCACACGACGCGTTCGATGACGATAGTCGGCAGCAAGTGTCGGCGCCGCTCGCCACGCACCAGAAGCTGGCCGCGCAAGTCGAACTGTTTGCCCAAAATGGCGAGGCGCCGTTCTACTACTTCGTCGTGACCGGAAAGCTGCTCGCGGTGCGACATTGCCCGCCCTCCAATCCGGCCGTGCGGTTCCTGACAGCTGGCGATCTGTTTATCCTCGATTGTGACGGCGCACACACCGCAAGTTGCTACACAGTTGTCGATAGTCAGGTGTTGCGCCTGCATCGGCAACAGATGACGGAGTTGGCACAACGCGACCCGGAGCTGACACAGTTTCTCCACGCCGTGCATGATGCGGAACTAGAGATGATTTTGCAGCCGCCGGGCCGCAACGCAGTAGCCGGCTTTGCCCAGCAGCCTTCCTCGAGCGGCGCAAGCATCGCGTCCTTCGAAGCTGACGATTATCATTCCAGCCACGGCGGCTGGGATGGTACTGGCGACCGAGCCCCGGATGAAGCGGGCATCTGTGGGCTCGGTCGCAGCTCAGCCTAGAGAATTATCCGAGAGACAAACGAGTATACCCGAGTCCAGCCCTTCCCCTCCCTGAGGTGCGGTTCGGGATATCAGGTGCCCGGCGAAACTCTCCCCTTCGCCGGGCACCTCCTTTATGCTTAGCTATCGTCGAATGAGGCGTAAATGGACGTTCACAGCGAGCAACGCGCAGGCGGTGTGCACGACGCGGCACGCATGATGCCGGCTGCGGACAACAATCGTCAGGCAGCTCAGTCGACTGGCCAGACGACCGGCACAAGTGGTCACCCTCTCGCGGGGCTGCGCATTCTTTTGGTCGAGGACTCGTGGCATGTCGCACACGCGTACAAGTCGCTTCTGGAAATCGTCGGCCTAAATGTCGTAGGCCCGGTCGGAACGCTTCCCGACGCGGAAAAATTGTTCGCCGAGCAAAGGCCGGACATCGCCGTGGTTGACATCGACCTGCACGGTGTAAAATCGTACAGCCTGATCGATCAACTTATTGCCAGCAACGTTCCAACCGTTGTCGTGAGCGGGTACGAAGTGCTGCCGCTCTTGCAAGGTCGAGTGGCGGCGATCCTGACCAAGCCGGTTCGGGCGAGCACACTGTTGGAGACGGTACGCCGCGTTATTGCGGAGACGCGCAGCCCAGACGCGCTTTGACCGGCAACCGCTGAACCCTGCCGATCCGCCATGGTCAGGCGTTGCTGACGACGGCCACCGCCAGCGGCAGCTCGATGTGGCAACGAACACCGGCGGGTCCAAAATCATAGTCTACGATGCTGCCCGGTAATTCGTAGGGGACCAGTTCACGGATCACGCTCGATCCATAGCCCCCTTGATACGTGACATCTCGTTTCGGCACGGAAACCGGCGAGCTGTGCTCCTGCCAGTCGATTGCGAGATGCGGGCGGGCGCCAGCGTGGACCTCAGCGTGGATCTGCCAGGACACCGATACGTGGCCGTTAGCGACCGATCGCGAAAATCCCCCATATTTGGCGGCGTTGGTCGCCAATTCGTGCAGTACCAGGACCAGCGACTGCGTCGCGAGTGGTGTCAGAACGGTCTTTGGCCCATCGATCGTTGCATTGGCCGCTGTTGCATAGGGCTTGAGTTCCTGGTGCACGAGCGTCCCCAAATTGCCGCCGACCCAGCCGCCTTGACTCATCGCCGAATGGGCTTGCGCAAGGGCCTCGAGGCGCCCTAACAGAGCCTCGATATACTCGTCCATCGTCGACGCTCCCTCTCGAGAGCGCAGGACGATCGTCTCGACAAGAGCCAAAATGTTTTTGACCCTGTGATCAAGTTCACGGATCAGCAGCTCCCGATGCTCCTCGGCATGTTTCCTCTCGGTGATGTCGAGCATCACGCCAACGCTTGCGATTGCCTTGCCGTCCGCGTCCCGTGCGATATTGCCGCGAGAGTGCAGCCAGTGCTCCGTGCCATCCGGCCGGCGAATGCGGAAGTCGTGTTCGAGGTGGTCTCCGGACGCGAGTGCCTCGGCCCGATAGCGACGGCGGTTTTTGATGTCGTTGGGGTGTATGAAGGCCTCAAGCCCCTCCGGCGTGCGCTTCCAGTCCTCGCGTCTGATGCCGATCAGAGCCAGCGCCTCGTCGGAATAGTCGAGCCGGTTCGTCTTGATGTCGAGGTGCCAGGTTCCCATCCGGCCGGCTTCACAAGCAACGGCCGTCAGCCGCCGAGCTTCCAAAAGTTGCATTTCGGCGAGTTTGCGCTCGGTGATATCCTCGATAACTCCAGCCGTATAGCGACGGCCGCCGTCTCGCTCATTCGCAACGAGCTTTGCTGTCACGCGCACCCACACCAGATGGCCATCTTTGTGAACGTAACGCTTCTCAGTCTCATAATCCTCTGTCTCGCCCTGGAAGAAGCGCTGCAGCCGCTCGCGGTCAAGCGCTCGGTCTTCGGGGTGATCGAGGTCCAGCGGCCCCATGCCAGCAATCAGTTCCTCCTGGCTGTAGCCGGTGATTTCACAATAGCGTTTGTTGACCCGTCGAAATCGACCCCCAGAATCAATCTGTGCCGTGCCCATATTTATGTTCTCGAAAAATCCGCGAAAATCGGCTTCACTCTCCCGCAGGGCGACGTCGCGCTGATGAATGAGACCGCGCGCCGCAACCAGCGCATTCGACACGGCGTCGATCTCGCGAACGCTCGATGACATCATTGGCGAATGCCGGCCTTCGCCGACCGCGACCGCGGCGGCCGCAACGTTGGCAATGTGCTGGCTCATGTGCCGGCCGAGCACAAATGCCAGGAAACTCGCGGTCAACAATGCTGCAAGCCCAAGACCGAACATGAACCGGCGTGACGCATCAGCCGGGGCATTGAATAAGCTTTGTGGAACGCCGACAGCCATCGTCCAACCTGAATTCGGCAGGTTCCGGATCGACGTCGAGACTGCAATTCCCGTGGCGGTCACGCTGGGAAAAATGCCCCATTGACGCTTTGCGATCGAGGCACGCAATTCGCTCGACGCGCTTCGGCCGACGAATTGTTCGGTCTCCTGCGTGCGCGCCACGATGATCCCCTGGCGGTCGATCACGGCGCCGACCCAACCCTCCGGCAAGCGTTCTTCGTGCAAAGCCGCCGTCAGATCCTGCAGTGCGACGGTGACGCCGACCAGCCATCTCACATGGTCATCGCGCACCACCGGTACCCAGACGACAAAGATAAGGCCACGCGACACCGCTCCCTGAAACAGACCGCTGATGCGCGGCACCTTGCTGACTACCGCCTCATTCAGTGTTTCGATATCACCCGCGATCGGCAATTCACTGCCAAACGGCCGACGCGTGTTGAGCAGCATCTGTCCGGTTGGATCGACAAGCACCACGGACCGGCCGACCTTGCCGGCATCCATGGCGCGTTTGGCGAAACCGTAAAAGGCCGGCAAGTCGCCTGTTTGCAGCGACGGTGCCTCGGCGAGCGTTACGGCAAGATCCCACAACGACTGCAAATACCGTTCGACCTTGTTGGTCGCTGCTTCCGTCCGATGGTTTAGCTGAACCATGGTCGCCATTCGCTCAGCATTCGCGACGCGCTCGGCCGCAAGGCCTGCAAACAAAAGAACGGGCAGCGCAGCCATCACGCCGAATGTAATCAACCAGGCACGAATTCCGAGATTGAAGCCCAACTGTCGTGCCAAATCCGCCAGATCAAGAGGACGCCGCATCAACAGGCCCGTGGCCAACAGGAGCGACGTGACCGCCGTTGGCAGTGCGACCGAACCGAAGGCTGATCTAACGTGGAGATCATTGCCCGCGAGCAGCAGGACCAATTCGAACGCGCCGATTAGACCGATCATGATGGCCAATGCCGGAACTACCCAGGCATGACGGTTGCGCTGGAGTAATCCAACTGCTGCCCCCGCGAACATCAGCATGCGGGCCGTGGCAGAGTCCATTCGCCAATAGATGGGTCCGGGGCCTGGGGACGCGACACTCGTTGCGCGCCAAGCGTCTACATCTGCAAGGTTTTGCGCGAGGCTTACCGCCGCGATGGCAATGACGGCCCAACCCAGCCAAGACCGCCACGTTGACCGGCCAGCGCCGAAAGGCAGAAGCGCAACTGCCAGGGCGAGAAAAGCCAGCGCCGCCAAAGGTTTTTGCGTGGCGAACCCTGGTCCCCAATTGGTCAGGCGCGGCAAATCTAGTGTCCAACCGAGCAGCGTCGACAGTGCGATCGCAGCCACACTCCAGAGTGACGCTCGTGCCATCCAATGGCGCACCGCACGCGCAAGTGAATCGAGGTCGGCCGCCGCATCATTCCGAATTAGTAGCGCCTCGTCAGCCATCGCCATCGTCCTCG
>JANXRM010000268.1 GCA_025353015.1 Hyphomicrobiales bacterium | reverse complement strand
GCGACGTGGCCCGCCGGATCGCGCACGAGATCAAGAACCCTCTGACTCCTATACAACTATCCGCGGAACGGCTGCGCCGCAAGTACGCGGCGTCGATCACCACCGACCGTGAGACATTCGAAAAGTTGACCGATACGATCGTCCGTCAGGTGGGCGACATCAAAACCATGGTCGACGAGTTCGCCTCGTTCGCCCGCATCCCGAAACCTGAGATCGAGCCGGTCGATATCCGCGAAGCCGTGCAGGAGCCGATGATCCTGTTCCGCGAGAGCCATCCCGCCATCACGTACGAGTTCAAGGCACCAAAAGAACCGTTGATCGTCGCCTGCGACCGCCGCTTGATCACGCAGGCGCTGACAAATCTCGTGAAAAACGCCACGGAATCGGTGCAAACCGCCAGCGAGGCGCCAAACCGCGACAAATCCTGGCGGGGGCGGGTCCAGGCCAACCTCACGCAATCGGGCCAGCAGATCGTCATCGAGGTTATCGACAACGGATTGGGTCTGCCGAAGCAGAACCGTGCACGCTTGCTCGAGCCCTATGTTACGACCAAGGGCAACAAAGGCACAGGATTGGGTCTTGCGATCGTGCAGAAGATCACGGAACAGCATGGCGGCCGCCTGACGCTCGAGGATGCGCCGGCCGACAGCGATGGCCGCCGCGGCGCGCTCGTGCGGATCGTCATCCCCCTGCGGACGGCAAGACCCGCCGGATCAGCGGAGGCCGTGACGGTTGGGACAGGATCAACGGATGCCGGGTCTGATGCGGGCCCCACGGAAAACAAACAGCACAACCTGAAGCAACTCACCGCCTGATGGCGGAAACGAAAAAAACAGGGAGCAAACGATGCCATCAGATATTCTGATCGTCGATGACGAAGCCGATATCCGCGATCTGGTCTCGGGGATCCTCGAGGACGAGGGGCATACGCCGCGCTCCGCCCGCGATGCCGACGAGGCCCTGAAGTCGATCGAGGAGCGGCGGCCCAATCTCGTTATTCTCGACATCTGGCTGCAGGGGAGCCGGCTCGACGGACTGGAAGTACTCTCCGTCATCAAGAAGGCGCATCCGGACCTGCCGGTTGTCATCATTTCGGGCCATGGCAATATCGAGACCGCCGTGACGGCGATCCGGCGCGGGGCTTACGACTATATCGAAAAGCCGTTCAAGGCCGACCGCCTGATCCTGGTGACGCTGCGTGCGCTCGAAGCATCGCAACTGCGGCGCGAGGTCAAGGCGTTGCGCGAGCGCTCGACACAGAGTTCCGAACTGGTCGGGAAATCGGCAGCCGTCAATCAATTGCGCAATCAGATCGACCGGGTTGCCGCCACCAACAGCCGGGTCATGATCCGCGGCGCCTCGGGCTGCGGCAAGGAACTCACGGCGCGTGTCATTCACGGCAAGTCGTCGCGCGCGGATGGTCCCTTCATCGTGCTCAACGCCGCCGCCATGGACCCCGGCCGTGTTGAGGAAGAAATGTTCGGCACCGAGGACCGCTCGGGCCCGCGCAAGGTCGGCGCGCTCGAGGAAGCGCACGGCGGCACGCTCTACATCGACGAGATCGCGGATATGCCCATGGAAACGCAGGCCAAGGTGCTGCGTGTCCTGGTGGAGCAGAAGTTCCAGCGGCTCGGTGGTGGTCCGAAAGTCTCCGTCGATGTGCGGATCGTCAGCTCCACCAGCCGCGATCTCGACCGCGACATGGCCGAGGGCCGCTTCCGCCCGGATCTCTTTCACCGCCTCGCGGTGGTGCCCATCCGCGTGCCGAGCTTGGCTGAGCGCCGCGACGATATCCCGTCGCTGATCGAGTATTTCGTCACGCAGATCGCCAGCTCGTCGGGACTCGCACCGCGCAAGATCGGCGACGACGCCATCGCCGTGCTGCAGGCGCACGACTGGCCGGGCAACGTGCGCGAGTTGCGCAACAACATCGAGCGGCTGATGATCCTGGCCGGTGGCGAGCCCGGCACGACGATCACGGCGGACATGCTGCCGGAGGAGATCGGCTCGAACGTGCCGCTGCCGGTCAACGGCGGCGCCGAGCATCTGATGTCGATGCCGCTGCGCGAAGCGCGCGAGATTTTCGAGCGCGAATATCTCCTGGCGCAGATCAACCGCTTCGGCGGCAACATCTCGCGAACTGCGGAGTTCGTCGGCATGGAGCGCTCGGCACTGCACCGGAAACTGCGCGCCCTCGGCGTCGGCGCCGAGCAACGCGGGAATGAGGGCAAGCCGGTTTAGGACAGTAAGACGCAAGGGTTTAATAGCCGGAGGCGTATTACACCACCCGGCACCAACCGCCACTGCTGCATCGGCGCAATACGGCTTCGCCTATTACGCCCGACGGTGCGGCCGCCATGATCGACAGCGGGCCAACCCGCATCCGGAGCCCGCCCCATGTCCCGTTTCGTCTACGTCAATGGCCAGTATGTGCCTTATGCCGACGCTGGTATTCATGCCGAGGATCGCGGCTTTCAGTTCGGCGATGCGGTCTATGAGGTGTGCGAGGTCAAGGGTGGCCGCCTCGTGGATGAGACGCGGCATATGGAGCGGCTGGCGCGCTCTTTGCGGGAACTCAAGATTGCCGAGCCGATGAGCGAGGGTGCGTGGACGCGTGTGCTGCGTGAAACGATCCGTCGCAACCGGCTGCGGGATGGCTCGCTCTACCTGCAGGTCTCGCGCGGGGTCCATCGCCGCGACTTCTTCTTTCCTCCTGCCGGTACGCCGCCGACCGTCGTGTGCATCGCGCGAAACGCCTCGCCAGCCAAAGCCGAAGCGACCGCTGCCAAGGGCATCGGCATCAAGTCCGTGCCTGATAACAGGTGGGCGCGCTGTGACATCAAAACGGTGATGCTGCTGCCGGCCTCAATGGCCAAGGAGGCCGCGCGGACCGATGGCGCCAATGATGCCTGGTTCGTGGATGCCAAGGGCTTCGTGACCGAGGGTGCCTCGGCCAATGCCTGGATCGTCGATAAGGAGGGGCGTTTGATCACCCGTCAGATCGATAACGTCATCCTGCGTGGCGTCACGCGGACGACATTGATCGATCATCTGCGGCGCGAGGGCATCGAACTGGTGGAGCGGCCCTTCACGATCGCCGAAGCCAAGGCGGCGCGCGAGGCCTTTATCACGTCCGCCACGAGCATTGTCATGCCGGTCGTCACGATCGACGGAGTGACGGTTGGCAATGGCGCTCCAGGCCTGCTGTCGTTGAAATTGCGCGCGGCTTTCCATTCGGCAGCCGAGATCGCAGCGGTCTGAACGCCGGTGGCGGCTGGCTTCAGCCTGACACCATTGGGGGCCCTTGGCAGTGCCAGGCTGAAGCCAGGCACCGTTTCCCGCAGAGGCGCGCGGCTACGTGGGTAGCCGCGCATGCGTCCGCGGCTTGCATGGGTTCGCAATTCGGTCTAGGCGGTAGCGTTCACTGATTCTATAGTGCACTATATTTGCATACCTTCGGCGTGCGCGCTTCGCGACCAGAACGGGGTGAGCGGAGCCAGCACGTCCGACCCTGCAATCGACGATACGCTCACGAACGACAACAAGAACGGACAAAAACCATGGCCGCAGAGAAAGTGCAAAGCCTGCAGGACACCTTTCTCAATCACGTGCGCAAGAACAAGACACCACTGACGATCTTCCTGATCAACGGCGTGAAATTGCAGGGAATTGTCACCTGGTTCGATAATTTCTGCCTCCTGCTGCGGCGGGACGGTCATTCCCAACTCGTCTACAAGCACGCCATTTCGACCATCATGCCGGGCGCGCCTGTGCATCTCATGGACAATGATCCGGCTGAAACCGCGCAAGGGTAAGCCCCATCGAAGACGACGATGAACCGCAGAAGCCGGCCACAAAGCGTGGGCGGGCCCCCGTTGACCTGACGCGAGAGCCAACCAGGGCCATCGTCCTTGTGCCAGTCCTCAAGAGTGAGGCGCGGCGCGCGCCTGACGGACGAGAGGCACGGAAAGTTTCCGCCCACAGCTCCGAGGACCGGCTCGCCGAAGCCCGGGGGCTGGCGGAAGCTATCGCGTTGGACGTGCGCGAGGCACTGCTGGTCCCCTTGGCGCAACCAAGGCCCGGCACCTTGTTCGGGTCCGGTAAGGTCGAGGAGATCAAAGCGCTGATCGAGGATGCGCACGCGGAGCTGGTCATCATCGATCATGCCGTGACGCCGGTCCAGCAGCGCAATCTCGAGAAGGCGTGGCAGGCGAAGGTGCTCGACCGGACCGGGCTCATTCTAGAGATCTTCGGGCGTCGTGCCCGCACGCGTGAAGGCACGCTGCAGGTGGAACTCGCGCATCTCACCTACCAGAAGAGCCGCCTTGTCAGGAGTTGGACCCATCTCGAGCGCCAACGTGGCGGCGCAGGTTTCCTCGGTGGCCCCGGCGAAACGCAATTGGAACTCGACCGCCGGATCATTCAGGACCGGATCGATTCGCTGAACGTCGAGCTGGAGGTGGTCGTGCGCACGCGCGAGCTGCACCGCGCCGGCCGCCGCAAGGTGCCTTATCCAGTGGCCGCCATCGTCGGCTATACGAACGCCGGCAAGTCGACGCTCTTCAACCGGCTGACGGGGGCCGATGTGTTGGCGAAGGACCAGGTGTTCGCGACGCTCGATCCGACCATGCGCGAGATCCGGCTGGCAAGCGGACGCCGAATCATTCTGTCGGACACGGTTGGCTTCATCTCGGATCTGCCGACGATGCTGGTGGCAGCGTTCCGCGCGACGCTGGAGGAGGTGATCGCGGCGGATCTCATTCTGCACGTCCAGGACGTCAGTCATCCCGAGCGGCAGGCCCAGCGCGGTGACGTCGAACACGTATTGACGGACTTGGGCGTCGCCGTCAGCGGGCCGGAGGCGCATCTCATCGAGGTCTGGAACAAGATCGACCGGCTCTCGGAGCCCGAGCGCGACGAGATCGAGAATGCCGCGCGCCGCAACGATGCGCCGCCCATTCCGGTTTCCGCCGTCACGGGTGATGGCCTCGCGAACTTGCTGGCGGTCCTCGACGCGCGCTTTTCCGCCAACGACTTGATCTTGTCGTTCGTCGTGCCGGCCCGGGAAGGCGCCCTGGTGCACTGGCTTCATGAGAACACCGAAGTCATCGAGCGGAGCGTGACGGAGGCAGGCGATCTGATCTTCCGCATCCGGATCGAAAGAGAACGCCGCAGCCGTCTCGACGCTCAGCTGAGGCGCGCTGGGCTTACGTGCTCGATCGCGCCGGTCTGAGGCAGGGAGAGAGCACAGCCGATGCAACTTGAACCGCAACGGCTGGACGTACGGTGCTGCATCGCGGGCGGTGGGCCAGCTGGGCTCATGCTCGGTTTGTTGCTGGCGCGGTCGGGGGTGTCTGTCGTCGTCCTCGAAAAACATGCCGATTTCCTGCGTGATTTCCGCGGCGACACGATCCATCCCTCGACTCTGGAGATCATGGCAGAGCTTGGCTGGCTAGATGAATTCCTGAGATTGCCGCATCAGAAGGTGCACCGGCTAACGGGACAGTTCGGGACGACGCGCCTGCAGATGGCCGATTTTTCGTCGCTGCCGGTCAAAGCGCCCTACATCGCGATGATGCCGCAATGGGATTTCCTGAATTTCCTGGCGGAGAA
>JANXRM010000014.1 GCA_025353015.1 Hyphomicrobiales bacterium | reverse complement strand
GGTCGATGGCCTCGCTTGCACCGGGCAGCCGTGCCTCTATCATCGCGGCCAGCCCATCGAGCCCGTTTCACAGGACCATCCCCCATGCGCATGAAAAATAAGATTGCGATTGTCGTTGGTGCGGGGCAAAGCCCGGGTGAGGGCAGTAGCGTCGGCAATGGGCGGGCGACCGCGATGACGTTCGCGCGCGAGGGTGCGAAAGTGCTCTCAATCGATCGGACGCTCAGTGCGGCAGCAGAAACCGCGGCGCTGATCAAAAAGGCCGGTGGCGTGGCCGAAGCGTTCGAAGCCAACGTGACGAAAGAAGCTGAAATGAAGGCCATGGTGGAAGACGCCATGCAGCGCTGGGGCCGCATCGATGTGCTGCATTACAATGTCGGTGTCAGCCTCGCTGGCGGCGACAAGAACCCGCTCGAAATCACGGAAGAGGCCTTCGACAACGTCAACGCAATCAATCTGCGCGGCTTCATCATGGCGGTGAAGCATACGCTGCCGATCATGCGGAAGCAGCAATCTGGCGTTATTTTGTCGATCTCTTCGGTTGCAGCAATTGCGGCCGATTATCCGTTGGTGGCTTACCGCACATCGAAGGCAGGCATGATCGCCTTCACCGAGCAAATTGCCCGCCAGAATGCCGATGTCGGCGTCCGAGCCAATGTCATTCTCCCCGGCCTCATGGATACGCCGATGGCTGTCGATACGCGTGCACGCGAGTGGGGCAAGTCCCGCGCCGAGGTCGCTGCCGCTCGCGATGCCCGCGTGCCGCTCCGGCATAAGATGGGCACCGCCTGGGATGTGGCCAATGCGTGCCTGTTCCTGGCTTCCGACGAAGCCAACTTCATCACCGGCGTGGCGTTGGCGGTCGACGGCGGCGCAACATTGCGTGGGGGCGGGTGACGCCACTCATTCTTTCGGGCCAGCCGCAGCCGGCCCGCGGATTTGCCAGGAAGGATTGTCGGTATGATAAAGTGGTTGTCGGTAGCTCCGGTGGCGTTGGTCTGTTTCGGTTCGACCGTTCCGGCTGCTCTAGCCCAGAAAAGCGGCGGCACATTGCGCGTTTATCAGCGCGAGAACCCGCCTTCGGCCTCCATTCTCGAGGAAGCGACGATTTCGACGTCGTTCCCATTCATGGCCGTCTTCAACAATCTCGTCATGTTCGATCCGCTGAAACAGGTGGAGGGGCTCGACACGGTCGTGCCGGACCTTGCAACGAGTTGGTCCCTTGACGACAGCCAGACAAAGCTGACGTTCAAACTGCAACCAGGCGTCACCTGGCACGACGGCCGCCCGTTCACGGCCAAAGATGTCGTTTGCACATGGGATCTGATCAACGGCGTGACTGAAGGTGCGCGAAAAAGCCCGCGCAAGATCTGGTACGACAACGTCGAGATGGTCACGGCCGGCGGCGATGCGGAGGTCACGTTCCATCTGAAAGCGCCGCAGCCGTCGCTGCTTAATCTGCTGGCGTCCGGCTTGACGCCGGTTTACCCGTGCCATGTCTCGGCCAAGGACATGCGCTCGAGCCCCATCGGAACGGGACCATTCAAGCTCGCCGAATTCAAGCGCAACGAGTCGATCCGGCTGGTGCGCAACCCGGCCTACTGGAAGAAGGGCCTGCCCTATCTGGATGGCATCGATTTTCGTGTCATTCCTAGCCGTTCGACCCGCATCCTGGCGTTCATCGCCGGTGAGTTCGACCTGACGTTCGTCGACGATGTATCGATCCCACTGTTGCGCGACGTGAAGGCTCAGGTCCCCACAGCGGTTTGCGATCTCAATCCCGCGGGAACCTATGCCAATGTGATGGTCAATCGCACGGCGGCCCCATTCGACAACCCGCAAATACGAACGGCGATGACACTGGCATTCGACCGGAAGGTGTTCACGGACATCCTCGGCGAAGGAAAACTCTCCGTCGGTGGCGCCATGCTACCGCTGCCGGAGGGGCGTTGGGGCATGCCGCCCGAGGTCCAGTGGACATTACCAGGCTACGCGCCGGACGTGGAGAAGAGCCGCGCCGAAGCCCGAAAGATCATGGAAGGGCTCGGCTACTCAAAGGAAAAGCCGCTGAAAATCAAGGTCACGACGCGCGCGCTCGATCAATACAAGGATCCAGCGATCATCCTCATCGACCAGTTGAAGAGCATCCATATCGAGGCTGAGATGTTCGTGGCCGACAGCACCGTCTGGTACAATGTGATGCAGAAGAAAGATTATACCGTCGCGCTCAACGTGACGGGCGTCGGCGTCGACGATCCCGATGCCAACCTGGTCGAGAACTACCTTTGCAAGTCGGAGCGCAACTTCACGAACTATT
This sequence comes from Hyphomicrobiales bacterium, assembly GCA_025353015.1. Classification (GTDB taxonomy): domain Bacteria; phylum Pseudomonadota; class Alphaproteobacteria; order Rhizobiales; family Hyphomicrobiaceae. Next base: position 6,881 of record JANXRM010000014.1, on the reverse strand, counting down.
GCAACGCGGACGTCGACCGCCTGATATCAGAGCAATCGCGGGAGCCCGACCTTGAGAAGCGCCGCCGCATCGTCTGGGACATCGAAAAGAAGCTCGTCGAGGATGCGGCGCGGCCGACCCTCTTTCATTCGCGGACCGGCACCTGCTGGTCGCCGCGGGTGCGCGGATTGAACCGCCATCAGAACAGCATTTATAACCAATGGCGCTTCGAGGGGGTCTGGCTGGACAATTAGTCGCCATGTTCGTGGCGCGCACTGCCGGTGGAGCATGGTTGATTGTCCAGGTCTGAGCGACTAGGTTGTGAGCTGGTTGGATTAACGAACAAGAGCCCGAATGGGCTGGCGGGTCGCCCTGCGTAACGGGCGGCCTCAGGGAGGGTTGGTATGGCTTTGAAAAAACGCGCCGTTCTGGCGATGAGCGCGGTTGCGGTAATCGCAGCTGCCACGTCAATCGGGTCGAGCGGAGCGCTGGCCCAAACCGCTGCCACGCCGAAGCAAGGCGGTACGCTCCGCATCTACCATCGCGACAACCCGCCGAGCGCTTCGGTCCACGAGGAATCGACCGTCTCGACGAACCTGCCGTTCATGGCGATCTACAACAATCTCGTCATTTATGATCAGACGAAGCCCGTTAATTCGGCCGAGACGATCGTGCCGGATCTCGCCGATAGCTGGGCCTGGGACGCGACCAACACCAAGCTGACATTCAAGCTGCATCCCGGCGTCAAGTGGCATGACGGACAGCCCTTCACGGCCAAGGACGTCAAATGCACGTGGGACAAGATCGCGGGCAAGGACAAGGACAGTTTCCGTAAGAATCCGCGCCAGATCTGGTATCAGAACGTCAAGGACATCGAGGTCAACGGCGAGCTCGAGGCGACCTTCGTGCTCACCCGACCACAGCCAGCGCTGCTGGCCATGCTGGCCTCAGGTTATTCGCCGGTTTATCCTTGCCACATTTCCACGCGCGACATGCGCACGAAGCCTGTCGGCACGGGGCCATTCAAATTCGTGGAGTTCAAGCAGAACGAGTCCGTGCTGCTGAAAAAGAACCCGGACTACTTCAAGGTTGGCAAGCCTTACGTCGACGCGATCGAGATGCGCATCATCGCCAACCGATCGACGCGCCTGCTGGCCTTCCAGGCCGGTGAGTTCGACATGACGTTCTCGCAGGACATTACGATTCCGCTGCTGAAGGACATGAAATCGCAGGCGCCCAAAGCCATTTGCGATATCACACCGCAATATGTGCACCGCAACTTGATGGTGAACCGGGAATCAGCACCATTCAATGATCCAAAGCTGCGCCGTGCGCTGGCGCTCGCCATCGACCGCAAGACCTTCATCGACATCCTGACCGAAGGTAAGGGCGATATCGGCGGCACCATGCTGCCGCTGCCGGAAGGGCAATGGGGCATGCCGCCGGAGGAACTCGCCAAAATGGCGGGCTACTCGAATTTCGAGGCGAACCTGGCCGAAGCCCAGAAGATCATGGGCGAACTCGGCTACAGCGCCGACAAACCGTTGAAAGTAAAGGTCTCGACGCGCAACATCGCGATTTATCGTGACCCCGGCGTCATCCTCATCGATCAGCTGAAGAAGATATTCGTCGATGCCGAACTCGAGGTGGTCGACACCACGATCTGGCATGCCAAGGCCGCCCGCAAGGACTATACGCTCGGCATGAACCTGACGGGTATGTCGGTTGATGACCCGGACGCGGTGCTCTACGAAAACTATGCCTGCAAGTCCGAGCGCAACTACACCCAGTACTGCAATGCCGATGTCGACAAAATGATCGACGCACAGTCGCAGGAGCTGGACAAGGAAAAGCGCAAGAAACTGGTCTGGGCCATCGAGCAGAAGCTGAACGACGATCTAGCGCGCCCCGTCATCTATCACCCCCGCGATGCCACCTGCTGGCATCCACACGTGAAGGGCTTCGTGCAGCACCAGAACAGCATCTATAACAACTGGCGGCTCGAGGACGTGTGGCTGGATAAATAATTATGTAGGTTGGGTCAGGTCGCGCTGCACTTGGCGACCGTGACCCAACGACGTCCGAGTCCGTGAATGTCGGGTTACGGCGGCCGAGGGCAGAAGGCCGCCTAACCCAACCTACGAGTAAAAGTTCGATATCGAGGCGCTTTCAGGAGTAACCGCGTTGGGCGTCTACATACTTCGCCGCTTCGGTCTGATGCTGCTGACGTTGTTTGGCATGTCGGTGCTGATCTTCGTCATGCTGCGTCTCGTGCCCGGCAACATCAGCGATATCCTGTTTGAGTCCGCGGGCCTCGTGAACCCGGCGGAGAAAAAGAAAATCGAGGCGGAGCTGGGCCTCGATCAACCGATTATTGTGCAGTATTGGCGGTGGGTGAGCGGGTTGTCGCGCGGCGATCTGGGCTATGCCTACGTTTCCGAAAAGCCCGCCATCGACGAAATCCTGCCGCGTATTCCGATCACGGCGAAGCTCGCGTCCATGGCGCTGTTCTTCTCGGTGCTGTTCGGCGTACCGCTGGGCGTGATCTCGGCCGTCAAGCAGAACTCCCCAATAGATTATCTACTCCGCATCGTCAGTCTATCCGGGTTGTCGCTGCCGTCGTTCTGGCTCGGTCTTCTGATCCTCATGGGTTTCGTCAATTATTTCGGTTGGATTCCGATCTACTCGAAGCCGCCCGATAGCTTCTGGACGGAAGTGGGGCTGCTTGCGATTCCGGCCGCCGCGGTTGGCTTCCGCTCGTCGGCGCTGGTCATGCGACTGACACGGTCGTCGATGCTCGAGGTGCTGCGCCAGGACTACATCCGCACGGCGCGCTCCAAGGGTGCCTCCAATATGGCCGTCAATTTCAAGCACGCGTTGCGCAATGCCGTGCTGCCCGTCGTCACGATCATCGGCATCGAGGCGGCCTTCCTGATCGGCGGCCTGATCGTGACGGAGACGGTCTTCAACATTCCAGGTGTCGCCCGCTTCCTGGTCGAGGCAATCCGCTGGCGCGATTACCCGATCGTGCAGAACCTGGTCATGTTCATCGCGGTCGTGGTCGTCGTGATCAACTTCCTGGTCGACATGGCCTACGCGATGCTCGATCCCCGGATCAAATACGAAGACTGACGGTCGATTGAAGCGGCGCGTTTTTGCGTGGTCTTGCATCTGGAGCAACAAGCCGTGGCGATAGCCGGTGATCATCAGGCAGAGCTGAACAAGGCCGGCGCGAACGTGTCGAGCCGTTGGGGTTCAGTGGCGTTCTACATCAGGCGATACCCGCTGGGGGCGATCGGCGCGCTGATCTTCGCCGTGTTCGTGCTGACGGCGATTTTCGCGCCACTGCTGACGGGCTTTGATCCGACGTCGACGAACGCCAAGGCATCCCTCGCAAGGCCTGGCGCCGCGGGGCATCACCTCGGCGCCGACTTCATGGGCCGCGACATGTTCAGCCGCATTATCTACGGTGCCCGCATCTCGCTCGCCGTGGGCATCGGCTCCACGCTGCTCAGTTGCATTTTCGGGGTCACGATCGGCCTGACATCAGGCTATTTCGGCGGCTGGTACGACCTCATCGTGCAGCGCGTCATCGACATCATGCAGTCGCTGCCGCTCTTGGTGATGGCGCTTGTCATGGCGGCATCGCTCGGGCCGTCGCTCTCCAACACGATTATCGCGATCGCCATCCCGAGCATTCCCAACATCGCGCGCATCATCCGCTCGAATACGCTGCAGTTGCGCGAGATGCCCTACGTGGAGGCGGCGCGCGCGGTCGGCATGGGTGAGTTGTCGATTGCGATCCGCCACGTCTTGCCCAACACCATCGCGCCGCTAATCGTGCTCGGCACGGCGCAGTTGGGCTCCGCGATCCTCACCGAGGCGTCGCTGTCGTTCCTGGGCCTCGGCATTCCCGAGCCGCATCCCTCATGGGGGCGCATGCTGTCTGAGTCGGCCGCGGAATACGTGCGAACCGCGCCCTGGCTTGTGATTTTCCCCGGTATCGCGATCAGTCTCGCGGTGTTCGGCACCAATCTCCTCGGCGATGCGCTGCGCGACATCCTCGATCCCCGCCAGCGGACCTGAGCCATGCAAGAAAACATGAATACGAGCAAACAGGTCCGAACAGACGCCGCCGGCACCGCTGCCGCGTCCGGCACGATTCTCGAGGTCGAGGGCCTGCAGACCTACTTCTTCACGCGCCAGGGGCTCGTCAAGGCCGTCGATCGCGTGTCGTTCACGCTGAACAAAAGCGAGACGCTGGCCATCGTCGGCGAATCCGGCTGCGGCAAGAGCATCACGGCCTTGTCGCTGCTGCGCCTGATTCCGGACCCGCCCGGCCGTATCGTCGGCGGCTCCATCAAACTTTTGGGGGTCGACCTCATCGGTCTCAGCGAAGACCAGATGCGCAAGGTGCGCGGCAACGACATTTCGATGATCTTCCAGGAGCCGATGACGTCGCTCAATCCCGTGATGACCATCGGCAACCAGATCGCGGAAGTGCTGCTGCTGCATCAGGGCATGACCAAGGCCCAGGCCCATGCCAAGGCGGTGGACATGCTGCGGCTCGTCAAGATCCCGGAGCCTGAGCAGCGGGTGAAGGAATATCCGCACCAATTGTCGGGCGGTATGCGCCAGCGCGCCATGATCGCGATCGCGCTCGCGTGCAATCCAAAGGTGCTGATCGCCGACGAGCCGACCACCGCACTCGACGTGACCATCCAGGCACAGATTCTCGAGTTGATCGTCGAGCTGCAGCAGCGGCTCGGCACCGCCGTCATCCTCATCACCCATGATCTGGGCGTGGTTGCTGAAACGGCGCAACGCGTCATCGTCATGTATGCGGGCCGCAAGGTGGAAGAGGCCTCCGTCGGCGATCTTTTCGCCAAGCCGTTGCATCCCTACACGCGCGGCCTAATGAATTCCATTCCGCGCCTCGATCTCATTCGCGGTGCCGAAACGGCGAATACGCGGCTGCAGGAAATCCCCGGCATCGTGCCGGCGTTGACGGCGTTGCCGAAGGGCTGCGTGTTCGCGCCGCGCTGCCCGCTGGCTGAGGATCGTTGCCGGGCCGAATATCCCGACTACAAGCAGGACGCGCCCGGGCACTGGGTTGCCTGCTGGCGGTCGGACGTCGTCGCGGGAGGCACCAGTGGCTGAGCGTATGGATCACGAAATGCCGATCATGCCAGTCGCTGCATCCGGTGGGCATGCGGTTGCCGCCGTCGTGCATGCGCCAGTCATTGCGGCCATGACTGCTGCAGCCGTTCTCGGAGCAGGTGCGGCTGCGGCTTCGGCCGTTGCTGGAACGGCCAATGCGGTTGCTGCGGTGGCAGAACGCGCAAGCGTGCCAGCCGCTGCGCGCGCAACGGCACCTGCAAGCAACATCGCGTCAGTGCAGCGCCCATCCGGCGCCCATCCGGTGCTTGAGGTGCGGGACCTGAAGAAGCATTTCCCGGTAAAGAAGGGATTGCTGCGCAAAACTGTGGGCCAAGTCTATGCTGTCGATGGCGTCAGCTTCACCATCGGCAAGGGCGAGACGCTGGGCCTTGTCGGCGAGTCGGGCTGCGGCAAGACCACGGTCGGCCGCACGTTGTTGCGGCTCACGGAGCCCTCCGGCGGGCAGATCCTGCTCGGCGGCACCGACGTGACGAAACTCTCGAAGGCCGAGATGCGCCCCTACCGGCGCGAGATGCAGATCATTTTCCAGGACCCGTTTTCCTCGCTCGACCCGCGTATGTCGGCCGGTACAATCGTCGGCGAGCCGTTGATGGTGCATGGCGTCGGCAACGCGGACGAGCGGCGCGCACGCGTCGCCGAACTCTTCGGTCGCGTCGGCTTGCGACCCGGCCAGATGGACAATTTCCCGCATCAGTTCTCGGGTGGTCAGCGCCAGCGACTCGGCATCGCCCGCGCGCTCGCGCTCAATCCAAAACTGATCATCGGCGACGAACCGGTCTCGGCACTCGACGTGTCGATCCAGGCGCAGGTCATCAACATCCTGATGGACCTGCAGAAGGAACTGGGCCTCTCCTACCTCTTCATCTCGCACAACCTCGCGGTGGTCGAGCACATCAGCCATAGAATCGCGGTGATGTACCTCGGCCGCATCGTCGAATACGCTGATAAGAAAACGCTCTTCACGGCGCCGAAGCACCCCTACACGGAAGCGCTGCTGTCGGCGGTGCCGGTTCCCGATCCCGCCATCAAACGCTCGAAAGTCGTGCTGCAAGGCGACGTGCCGAGCCCGGTCAACCCGCCGTCCGGATGTCATTTCCACACGCGCTGCCCCATCGCCGAGGCGCGCTGCAAGATCGAGGCGCCAAAGCTCGTGGAGAAGGCGCCGGGCCAGTTCGCCGCCTGCCACCTGCGGTAGGGGCGCGAGCCAAAGGAATTGTAACAATGACAGCCGGTTGGCCCATTCCCGCTGATGCACTGACGGTCGAGGTCAACGGTTACCCGTATGCCTACCGGCAAGCCGGCAGCGGCGTCCCCGTCGTGCTGATCCATGGTTCGATCGGTGACTACAGGGTCTGGACGAGCCAACTCTCTGCCTTGTCCAAGCGCAACTGTGTCATCTGCCCGAGCCTGCGCCATTACTATCCGGAGCCCTGGTCCGGCGAAGGCGGAAAATTCTCCATCGAGCAGCATGGTGCCGACGTCGCGGCGTTCATCAAGGCCTTGAACCTAGGCAAGGTACATTTGCTCGGCTGGTCGCGCGGCGGCGCCGTCGTCAACGAGGTCGCCAAGCGCGCGCCCGAGGTGATCCGCACGCTCATTCTCGAGGACGGCACCATCGACATCGCGAGCGTCGACAGCCCAACCATGCATGCCGCGCAGGTGGAGTTCACGGCGCGGTTCGACCGCTTGAAGGCCGCCATCCGCAGCGGCGATCTCGAGGG
>JANXRM010000211.1 GCA_025353015.1 Hyphomicrobiales bacterium | reverse complement strand
TTGCGCCAGGTACAGCGTCTCTGAAGGTACAGCGTCTCTGAAGGTACAGCGTCTCTGAAGGGACAGCGTCTCTGAAGGGACAGCGTCTCTGAAGGGACAGCGTCTCTGGCGCGATGCGTTCCACCGGCCGCAATTCAGGCCTCACGGTAGGAGATCGGTTCATGCCCAGGCATTTCGGAATTCTGGTCCCTTGCACGAACACGACTGCCGAAATCGAACTGTGCCGCCTGCCAGGCGATCTACAGGCGCATACGGCGCGACTGGGTAAAATCAATGCGTCACCGTTCTCGCCGGCCCCCGATGCCGATGTAGCCTACCAGGCGAAAATGCTGGGTGCCGCCCGCGTCGAAGTGATTGCTCTGGTGCAGACGTCGGCGAGCCTCTTTGGCGACGATTACGACGCGGTCACTGTCAAACGCATGACGGACGCCTCGGGCACGCCGTCGCTGACGTCAGCCCAAGCCATGGGCCGGGCGCTCAAGGCTTTTGGCGCCAAGCGGATCGCCATGGCGACGCCCTATTCGGAAGACGCCATTGCGCGGGCCACGCGCTACTTCGAAAGCAAATTCGGCGTGACCGTCGTGGCGGGGCAAAGCCTGGGTGCCACGGATGCCTACGCCATCGGCAAAATGGACGCGAGCATGGTCGACGCAGCCTTCAGCCGGATCGATCGTCCCGACATCGACGTGTTGATGGTGCCGGGCGGCAATTTCCCGACGATGGATCGCATTGCATCCTGGGAACAAAAGTTCGGCAAGCCTGTACTGACCACCAATCAGGTGACGCTCTGGGGCATTTTGCAGGCGATGAAAATCAACACGCCCGTGCCGGGTAAGGGTCGCCTGCTGCAGCAGATGCCCGTGGGATGACTGGTGTGCGGTGGGCGCCGCGCAGGCTCAGGCTTTGATGACGCCATCGACGTACAGCCAGGCGCCATCGACGCGCAAGAAGCGCGAGACTTCGTGCAGCACATGGATGCGGCCATCGGTCCGCGAGCGGGCGGCAAATTCGACGGTCGCCTCATGGCCGTCCGTTTGGGTCGCGATGATCCGCAACATCTGCCATTCCAGCCCCGGCGTGAAATCCACCCGCGCCGGCCGCGTCGTGAAGTGCCGGGTCCGCAACAGATAGGCGGCGTCCTTCATCACGAACGCGGTGTATCGCGAGCGCATCAGCGCCTCGGCCGTTGGCGCTGGCCGCACGCCCAAGTGAAGCGGCTGACAGCATGCCGCATAGGTTGGCGTCTCGCTCTTCTTGCGGCAGGGGCAGCGCATTGGCGTCCTTGGTTTACTGAGGCGGGATGCCGATAGCTTTGACGAGCTTAGCGAAGCGGGCCATGTCCTGTTTGATTATTTCGGCCATGGCCGCCGGCGTGCTGTAGGCCGGATCGATCCCGTTCTGGATGAGTTTTTCGGCGACGTCAGGGAGTTCCAGCGCCCGTTTCAGCGCCGCATTCAGCGTTTCGATGATGGACGCTGGCGTTCCAGCCGGTGCGACGAAGCCGTAGTATTGCGGCAGGATCGTATCGGCACCACCCGCCTCGGCGATGGTCGGCACATCGGGCAACTGGATGGCGCGCTTGTCGGCGCCAACGGCCAAGGGGCGCAATTGCCTGCCGCGAATGAACGGGATGGCGCCGGTCAATGCAGCGATGGTCATCGAAACCTCGCCTGAGACGGCGGCATTGAGCGCCGGCCCGGCGCCCTTGTAGGGCACGTGCAGCAGATCGATACCCAGATGCTGCTTCAAAGTTTCCATGCAGATATGCGCAATGCCACCCGTTCCGAGGCTGCCGTAGGAAATCTTACCCGGCTGCGTCTTAGACAGCGCCGCCAGGTCGGACAGCGATTTTACGGGCACCGCAGGATTGGCAACCAGCACGAACGGCCCGGCCCCGGCCATGCCGATCCAGGCAAAATCCTTTGCCGTGTCGAAGGGCAACGTTGCATAGATGCTGGGATTGAGCGGCATATCCCGCAGGATCTGCAGGATGGTGTAGCCATCCGGCTGCGCCTTGGCCACGACGTCGGTGCCAATCGTCGTGCCAGCGCCCGGCCTGTTGTCGATGATGATGGGCTGGCGGAGCGTCTCGCTCATCTTCTGGGCGAGAAGGCGGGCCAGAAAGTCGGCGCCGCCCCCGGGCGGAAACGGCACCACGATCTTGATCGGCCGCTCAGGATAGTTTGCCGCGCTCTGCGCCTTCGCGAGATGTGACGGCGCCAGCGCCGTGGCCGTGAGACCAGACGCAAAGGTACGTCGCGAGACAGCCGATATCGGCATTGATCCCTCCCAGGATTGTGGCCACCATCTTGACCAGCATTTTGAGCGGAATCCTATACCAATATCGCCCAGGAATCGAGGGCATGAGGTCGCTGGCCGGTTACGCCAGCATATCTGTATATGCGGAGTTTTTCCGGATGAACGCCGCAATGAAAGGACAGCGGGGCACCACCTTCAAGCCTTCCTGCCGCAGCGCATCAAGCGTTGCCCGGACGAGCTTTGAACCAAGCCCACGCCCCTCTAGTTGCGAGGGCACTTCCGCATGCAGCAGCACGATGGACGGCGGCTGCCGCCGATAGACGACGAACGCGATATGGCCCTCGACAGTCATCTCAAACCGGTTCAACGCAGCGTTATCGGTCAAATCGGGCATGGTGGCTCCTTCTCGACGGTGGGTCGGTTTCGGACAGCAGCAAATGTGCCGTGCCAACATGTGCCGTGCAGACATTTGCTGCGCAGACAGACGCATCGCCAGACTGCAGCCTGCAATTCCAGGTGCTTGCAAGCTTGCTCTTCGCTCCACGCTGAGCGACAACGAGGCAGCAGCATGGGCTTAGTTACACGATTGAGATGGAAACGAAAATGTCGCAACACAAAATGATTTCCGAGCCATGGGCGCGTTCGCGGGCGGAGCGCTACAGCGCAGGCAAGACGTTGCGTGCCAAAACCCCGCGCGAGCTTCACGCCGACTTCGTCGTAACGGACAAGCGCGATCCCGTGGCCATCCTGGCCGTGACCGACGTGGGACGCATCAAAGCGCTGCTCCCCATCCGCTATCAGCGCATGGCGGTCACCCCGTTTACGTTTCTTCGCGGCGCGGCGGCCGTCATGGCAGCCGATCTCACCAAAGCGCCCGTTGCCGGCATTTCCGTCCAGGCCTGCGGCGACTGTCATCTGATGAACTTTGGCGCCTTTCTGACGCCGGAAGGCAACGTCCTTTTCGACATCAACGATTTCGACGAGACGTTGCCGGGGGTCGATTTCACGATCGACCTGAAGCGCCTTGTTGCCAGCGTTGCCGTGGCCGCGCTCGATGCCGGCGCGTCGCCGAAAAAAGCGCGCAACGTCGCGAAGGCCGCTGCCGGCGCCTATCGCCTCCAGATCGAAAAGCTCGCGGCACTGACCCCGCTCGACGTCTGGCACACGCGCATGGTTCTCGAGCATGAGATGAGCGATTTCGACGATGGCGATCTGCGCGAGCAGATACTCGGTTCGCTGGCAGCTGCCCAGAACAGCTCTAGCGACGACAATTTCCCCAAGCTGGTAAACGCCAAGGCCGGTGCGCTCCGCATCGAGGACCGTCCGCCGCTGATCTATCACTTCGAAAATGCGACCGATGTTAACGACAGGATCGACGCGGAAAAAGTATTCACCGCCTATCTCGACACACTGCCGCCAGAACGGCGCGTCCTGGTGCAGCGCTACAGGCTGGCGGATGTCGCATTCAAGGTCGTCGGCGTCGGCAGCGTCGGCACGTTCTGCGCGGTTGGCTTGTTTGTGTCAGGCGATGCCGAACCGCTGTTCCTCCAAATCAAGGAGGCGCGGACCTCGGTCTTGGCGCGCGTCGGTAAATCGAACGAAATGATTTCGCATCAAGGCCGCCGGGTGGTGGAAGGCCAGCGCATCATGCAGGCCGCGAGCGATATCTTTCTCGGCTGGACCGATGATGCCGCGACCAAGCGCAACTTCTACGTCCGTCATCTCAAGAACCGGCGCCTGGGTTCGCTCGGCGACGTCATCCGCGGTAACGCGCTGGCGGCGTACGCAGCTCTCTGCGGACGTACCCTGGCCCGAGCCCATGCCCGTTCGGGCGATACCGCACTCATTGCCGGCTATATCGGCAAATCCGAAGCGCTGGACGACGCGCTCGCCACGTTCGCCATGAGTTATGCCGATCAGACGACGCGCGATCACGCCCGCCTGCTGGCTGCAGACGTCGAGATGGCGAGCCAGCCTGTCGAGAAAAACGGCAACAAGAACGGCTCCAAAAGCGACGAGAAAAAAGAAGCGAAAAACGGCAAGAAGGACGACAAGGAGAAGGCTGCGCGGATTTCAAGCAAGGCGCGATGACGCCGGACGGCGCAAGCATAGGCTGGGCGCCTAGCCTCTGATCTCGCCGCCGGTCGCGCGCCGTACCTCCGCCGTGACTTTCTTGGTCACGGCTTCGATCTCTTCGTCGGTCAGTGTCTTGGTTTTCGGTGCTAGCGTCACCTCGATAGCAAGCGATTTTTTGTCCGCCCCGAGATTGCCGCCCTCGAAGAGATCGAAAACCTTCACGCTTGCAATCAAAGCGTTGTCCGCCCCTCGCGCGGCCTTGACGACATCGGCCGCGGCCACACCCTTGTCGAGCACGAACGCGAAATCGCGCGTCACGGGCAACAGATCCGTAGCGTCCAACGGAGGCTTGGCGCGGGATTTCTTTTTCTCCGGCGGCAGGGCATTGAGGAAAATCTCGAACGCGGCGGCAGGCGCCGAAACGTCCAGCAGCTTCAGCGTATCGGGATGCAACTCACCGAAATGTGCGAGCACGACCTTCGGGCCCAACCGCAACGTCGCGGAACGCCCGGGATGGAACCAAGCTGGCGCGTCGCGCGTGATCTGCGCTTTCGCTGCATCGAAACCGAGGCTCTGCAGCAATGAAACAGCGTCGGCTTTGACGTCGAAAATACCGGCATCACCTGCCTTGCCGTCCCAGTGCCGCCCAGTACCGGACAGGCGCGCGGCACCCGCGCGAATTCCGGCCGCCGCTATGAACTGATCCGCCGGTTGGTCGCCGCGATAGGCTTGGCCGACTTCGAACAGCGCGACGTCGGCAAAGCCGCGATGACGATTGCGCTGCACGGCGGCAAGCAAGCCAGGCAACAGGCTCGGCCGCATCGTCGTCATTTCCGACGAGATCGGGTTGGCGAGAATCAAAGATTCGGCACCGCCGCCGAAATGCTCGGCCTCGCCCTGGCGAATGAACGACCAGGTGATCGCTTCGACCATGCCACGCGCCGCCAACGTGCGCCGCGCCCGCCGCACGCGCTTCTGGCCATCCGTCAACGTCGCCCGCGTCACGCCGCCGTCGAGCCGCGGCAAGGGCGCCGACGGTACCGTCTCGAGCCCGGCGATACGCGCCACTTCCTCGACCAGATCGGCCGGGCCATGGATATCAGGCCGCCAGCTCGGCGCGGTGATCTTGAAGACCGGCCCCTTGCCCTCGATGACAAAGCCGAGCGCCTCCAGCGTGCGCCGGATCTCGGCATCGACGACCTTGAGGCCCATCAGCTTTTCGACGCGGTCGAACGAGAACTCGATTGACATCGCTTTGACAGGCGGCTTGCCCGCAATCATCTTCGTCGACGGCGTGCCGCCCGCGACGTCGAGCATCATGCGCGTCGCGAGATCAAGGCCCGGCTCGATGTAGGCGGGATCGACGCCGCGCTCGAAACGGTAGCGCGCATCGGTCTGGATGCCGGCCTTGCGGCCGGTCGAGGCCGTGCGGTTCGGATCGAAATAGGCACATTCGATCAGGATGTTTTTCGTGACCTCGGTGGTGCCCGTGTCCTCGCCACCGAGAATGCCGCCGAATCCCAGCACCGCGCGATCGTCTGCGATCACACACATGCTGTCGTCTGTCGTGTACGATTTGCCGTTGAGGCCAAGGAACGTTTCGCCGCTCTTCGACAGGCGCGCGCGGATGGCGCCCTCGAGCTTGTCGGCGTCGTAAACGTGGAGCGGCCGTCCGCGATCGATCGAGATGTAGTTGGTGACATCGACAACGGCGTTGATCGGCTTCTGGCCGACAGCTTTCAGGCGCTTCTGCATCCAGGCAGGCGACGGGCCGTTCTTGATGCCTTTGATATAGCGGCCAGCGAAGCACGGACACGCGGTGTCGTCACCGCCGGGGAATTCCAGCTTGATCTCGACCGGACATCCGAAGGTGCCTTCGACGCCCTCCAGCTTCTTGTCGGCTTTCAACGTGCCGAGCCCAGCCGCCGCCAGATCGCGCGCAACGCCGCGAACGCCGGTGCAATCCGGCCGGTTCGGCGTCAACTTGATTTCAATGACAGGGTCACCGAGCCCCAGCACATCGACATAGCGCTGACCGACCTTGTCCGCCATCTTTGCATCGAGATCGACGATGCCGTCGTGGTTCTCCGACAGCTGCATCTCGCGTTCCGACAGCATCATGCCGTTCGAGACGACGCCGCGCACGGGCTTCTTCTCGAGCGTGATCCCGGTGCCCGGAATGAATGCGCCGAGCGGCGCGAACACGCCGACGAGGCCCGTCCGCGCGTTGGGCGCGCCGCAAACGACTTCGACCGACGGCTTGCCCGGAGCGATCTCGACCTGCAGCACCTGCAGTTTGTCCGCATTCGGGTGCTTCTTGGCGTCCAGCACGCGCGCGATCGTGAAGCCAGCAAGTGCGGCGGAGGGATCGTCGATGCCTTCGACCTCGAGCCCGATCTGATCCAGTTTCGCCTTGATCTCGGCGAGCGATGCCTTGGTCTCGAGATGATCCTTGAGCCAGGAGAGCGTGAATTTCATGGGTGTTCTTTTCGTTCGTTTCAGTTATGCAGCCAGTCTTCGGCGCGGAGATCAGGGATTTTCTGGAAGTCGCGAAGATTTCGGGTGAGCAAGGTTGCGCTGTTGGCGAGGGCGATGCTGGCGATCTTGATATCCATAGAGCCTACGCCGAGCTTTAGAAGGGCGAGCGCAGCGAACGTGTCCTCGCTCGTCTCTGTCCATGGCAGAACAGACCAGTCTCCGACCGTGCGCGTAAAAACTTGCAGCATGTTGTATGCTTTTAGCCGCGCTGCCCGCTTGCGCGCTTTTTGCAACTCGGCCGTCCATCCCCTGAAGCCCTCTTCGACTGTAATGATCGAAATGGCAAAGGGTTCGTTTGCTTGTATGAGGCGGTCACGCAAGTGCAGACCCGCCGCAGTACCTCTGATGAAGGCACTGAGGTGGTCCGTATCGAGAATCAGCACTTAGCCTGCCGCTCGCGCCACGCACAACCGAGACGTTCCGCATTCCGGCTGATCTCGTCGTCAGGCATGCTTCCGAATGTCGCGAGCATTTTAGCATTGGCATCTCGGGCGAAAACGGAGGATTTCAGCTCTTCCAATTCGCTCTCAAGCCTTACGATTCGCTCAGCCAGCTCGGCAAGCGAACTCGGCCCGTTGGCTTCGCGTTCCTTGATCTTGGCCATATCTCCTCCGTGATTTTCCCGGTTGTCTGTCCACCAGGGTGTCACATCTTTCTGGTTTCTTGCCGTCGCCACCGATAGTGCATTGCCAGGAATGTTACACCATAGGCGACGGCGGCGGCACCTCTCCAGTACCAAACGACCCCACCCAAGAACCGCGGAAAAAGCTTCTCGATGCGCCACTCCGATAAGGTGCAAGGGCGGTATTTCGGCACTTTCTCCACGATGCTGGTGTTGGCGCTGCAATGGCCTTCATAGCCGTACCCGACAAGAATTCCGACAAGCTCGAACTCAACGACAACGAGCCCGAACAGCGCTGCCAGCCACCATGTCGTTGGAATTGGACGGCGCAAGATCCATACAAAAGCGAAAATAATGCCAGCGCACAGTGCTCCCCAGACGATCGGCGCAAGCAGCAAGATGATCGCCAACTCCATTCATCACTCCGGCATCAAGTCGACATCCCGCCCGCCAAAGTCGGCACGTCGAAGGCCGAGAACCCGTAATGGCGCAACCACCGCAAATCCGCGTTGAACATGTCGCGAAGGTCCGGGATGCCGTATTTCAGCATGGTGATACGATCGAGGCCCATACCGAAGGCCCAGCCCTGGTATTTCTCCGGGTCAAGCCCGCAATTGGCGATCACCTTCGGGTGCACCATGCCGCAACCCAGGATTTCGAGCCACTGGCCAGGTTTGCCGATTGCCTCGGCGCCGACGTCTACCTCGGCCGAGGGCTCGGTGAACGGGAAGTGCGAGGCGCGGAAGCGCATCTTAACCTGATCCACCTCGAAGAACGCTTTGCAGAACTCTTCCAGGCACCATTTCATGTGCCCGAAGTGCGTCGTCTCGTCGATGACGAGGCCCTCGATCTGGTGGAACATCGGCGTGTGCGTGGCGTCGCTGTCCATGCGGTAGACGCGGCCAGGCGCGATGATCCGGATCGGCGGCTTCTGGTTCATCATCGTGCGGATCTGCACCGGCGAGGTGTGCGTGCGCAGCACGAACGGCGCTTTCTCCCCGGTCAGGCTGGTGCCGGGCGTTTTCAGATAGAACGTGTCGTGCATCTGTCGCGCCGGATGCTCGGGCGGAATGTTGAGGCGCGTGAAGTTGAGGTCATCGGTTTCGATATCCGGACCTTCCGCGATGCGGAAGCCCATGTCCGCGAAGATCTCGGCGATCTCGTCGAACACCTGGGAGACCGGGTGAATGCGCCCCTCGCCCATGGGCCCCGGACGGACCGGCAACGTCACATCGGCGCGTTCAGCCGCAAGCTTCGCCGCGGTCGCCGCCTTGTCGAGGAGGGCCTTCCTCGCGTCGAGGGCGTCCGAAACCTTGGTCTTCACCTGATTGATGGCGGCGCCGAAGGACTTGCGCTCGTCCGGCGCCATCTTGCCAAGTGTCGCCATCAGCTCGGAAACGCGGCCCTTCTTGCCGAGGGCTGCGACGCGCACCTGCTCGATGCCGGCGAGGTCGGCGGCCGAGGCAATCTCGCCCAGAAGCTCGGTTTCGAGCGCACCAAGGTCTGCACCAGCCATAGATCACCTCGCATTAAACGCCTGTAGCCGAAAGGAGGGAGCCCCTTCCGGCATTGTCGAATAGTTAAAGCTCGCCGGTTGCGAAGTGGGCAACTGAAGGCGCAAGAAGGACCCCGCGCCGGTTGCGGAGTGGGCAACCGAAGGCGCGAACAAAAGCGGCGTCAGGCCGCTTTCTTGACGGCGGCAGCCGCTTGATCGACCAGGGCCTTGAAGCCTGCGGCGTCGCGGACGGCGAGGTCGGCCAGCACTTTGCGGTCGATCTCGATGCCGGCTTCCGACAGGCCATGGATAAAGCGGCCGTAGGTCATGCCGTGCTCGCGCGAAGCAGCGTTGATGCGCTGGATCCAAAGCGCGCGAAAATTGCGCTTCCGCACCTTACGGTCGCGGTAGTTGTACTGCATCGCCTTCTCGACCGCCTGCTTGGCGATCCGGATCGTATTCTTGCGGCGGCCGTAATAGCCTTTGGCAAGTTTCAGGGTCTTGCGATGCTTGGCATGGGCGGCAACGCCGCGCTTAACGCGTGCCATGGGGAAAATGCTCCGAGATTGGTGACGGGATTGTGCAAGGTCAGTGGTGAGCGGTCAGTCGTGAGTGGAAACTCAGGCGTGTGGGGCTAGGTTTTGCCGAAGCGAACCACTCACCCCTGACGACTGACCACTCACGCTTCACTCAGCGGAAACCCGGCATGTATTTCTTCACGATCTTGGCGTCGCTGTCCGTGAGGATCATCGTGCCGCGCGCCGTGCGGATGAACTTCGCCGTCCGCTTGATCATGCCGTGCCGCTTGCCTTGGGCCGCGGCGATGATCTTGCCCGTACCCGTCATCTTGAAGCGCTTTTTGGCGCCGCTCTTGGTCTTCAACTTGGGCATTTTGCTATCCTTTCTAGCTCGCGGGTGCGCTTTCGGGAACCCGTATGAACGAGAAGCCAGAAACAGCACAAATCCGACAACCCCAATGCCTGAAGGCCAAAGGTCGTCGGCTCAACCCGGAGTGGGGTTTTCAGCGTTAAAAACCGCCACGGCATGCCCTGCCGGTCGGTTCTGCGCCGTCTTATAGGGGATGTGTGCCCCGCGTGCAATGGGCGTTTGCGGGCCGTGATGTAGCATAGGCACGCAACAACGCCACGGTACCCTTGTAGTATGCGGTGCGCTGCGGTTCCTTTTCCTTGAGATCGGTTTCGATTTCCGTATTGCCGCAGAAATACCGGATGTAGGCCAGCTCGTCCTTGGGCGGTTCGACCGGCTCGCACAGCAGCGACATCTGTTCGAGCGCCGTGTCCAAACGCTCGCGGCCTTTCGCCAGGCGATCCTGCATCAGCACGGTCGGATCGGCGCGGCCCGCGCTGGTGTCCAGTTCTTTGGTATAGACTTTGATCGCCTTTTCGACCCGCTTGAACAGGTCCTTGTAGTCGACAATGTAGCCGAACTCCTTGTCGTCGCCGTCGAGACGGTTGGTCCGGCAAATGGCCTGGAACAGGCCGTGATCCTGCATCGACTTGTCGATATAGAGATAGGTGCACGACGGCGCATCGAAGCCGGTCAGCAGCTTGTCGACCACGATCAGCAATTTCATCTGTGCCGGCGTCTCGACGAACGCCTTCTTGGCCGCGTCCTCGTAGGTCTCCGTCTTCGAACGACCACGTCTTGGCGTCACGCCCTGCAACAACGTGGTATAGGTGCTGTGAATGAATTGCTTGTCGGTCTCACTGTTGGCGCCGGTCTCTTCGAGCGTCACGTGTCCGGGCTGCGGATCGAACGACGTGATCAGCGCGCACTTGCTCCGGAACGGGGTACGCTGGAACAGCTCGAAATACTTGGCTGCCTCGAAAATGCTCGATGCCACCAGGATGGCGTTACCGCGTTCATCCCTGCGCACTTAGTTCCGGCGCAATTGTAAGTCATTGAGATGCCACAACAAGTGGGGCACTGATCATGACCAAGCAGGACGACGACGCGCTGTGGCGCGATTTTCCTGGCGCTCCCGCCGGACACGATCACGATTATGCTCGCATGCGCCTTCTGACGCTGCTGGCGGAACAGGATGTCCCTGCCTCGGTCGGCAACGATTTCAGCG
>JANXRM010000194.1 GCA_025353015.1 Hyphomicrobiales bacterium | reverse complement strand
CGCGCCTTCAGCCACGGCTGCATGCGCGTACAGAACCCGATCCATCTCGCCGAGGTCATCCTCGCCTACGACAAGGGCTGGTCCACGGATAAAGTCGCCGCCATGGCACGCAGCAGCAATGAGGTGACCCTGGACAAGACGGTCCCTGTGCACGTCACTTACTTCACAGCCTCGGCTGACGAGGATGGCAAGCTCAGGCTGTTCGGTGACATCTACGGCAAGGACACGCGGGTCGCCTCGGCGCTGGCCGGCCGGACCATCAGTCTGGCTGCAGCCTCGGCATCAGCGGAACCGGCAGGCGAGCCCCGTGCCGACGGGGCCAAGCGCGACGCCCGGAAATCGGCACGTGCCAAGAAGCCGGAACCTGCATTCAATCCGTTCGGGTTTCTTTCCAACTGACGACTCGCCGACTGGCGATGAACGCACCACCGGTCTGGAACTATTCTCATCATCGAGCCCGCCGGCCAAAGCCGCGCGGGCTCGTTTCTTTTCGGCAGGATCGATTGAATCGGCGCCGAGATGTGCGATTATGTTCTCATATTGTTCTTGACGTCGATGCGACCCTCCGGTTAGCCTTGCAACTGGAGCCGGCGCACCGCGGACAGACCGTCGGCGGACTGGCCACATTTCGAGTGGGGCGTTGCAATGTACGGGACGATTTCCACACTGGCGTTCGTTGGCATCGAGGCGCGCCCAGTCCAGGTCGAGGTGCGGATCACCGCAGGCAAGCCCGTTTTCGCCATCGTCGGCCTGCCGGACAAGGCTGTTGCTGAAAGCCGGGAGCGGGTGCGCAACGCGCTGCATGCGGTGGGCTTGGCCTTTCCGTACCGGCATGTCACCGTCAATCTTGCCCCCGCTGACCTGCCCAAGGAGGGCAGCCATTTCGATCTGCCCGTGGCGCTGGCGCTGATGTCGGCCATGGGCGCCATCGCGCCCGATGCCATCGAAGGCTATGCCGCTATCGGAGAATTGGCGCTGGATGGGGCTATTCGCACGGTTCCCGGTGGCCTGCCGGCAGCCATCGGTGCAAACGCCATCGGCAAAGGATTGATCTGCCCCGAACAGGCCGGTTCAGAAGCCGCCTGGGCGGCAGAGGACATGCCGATCCTCGCGGCGCCGCATATTCTGTCCCTCGTCAACCACTTCAAGGGGTTGCAGATGCTGCCGCGGCCCGAGCCAAATCTGTCGGAACCGCCTGGCCAGATGGCGGACCTGCGTGATGTCAAGGGGCAGGAAGGTGCCAAGCGCGCGCTGGAAATCGCGGCAGCGGGCGGACACAACCTGCTGATGATCGGGCCGCCTGGCTCAGGCAAGTCGATGCTGGCGCAACGGCTGCCCTCCATCCTGCCACCGCTCGAGGCCGCGGAGATGCTGGAAGTCTCGATGGTCATGAGCCTTGCCGGCGAGCTTGCTGGCGGACGCATCGCGCGCAACCGGCCATTCCGGGCGCCGCACCATTCAGCCAGCATGGCAGCCCTGGTGGGCGGTGGCTCGCGGCCGAAACCGGGCGAAATATCACTCGCGCATCGCGGCGTGCTGTTCCTGGATGAATTGCCGGAGTTCCACCCCAACGTACTCGACTCCCTGCGCCAGCCGATGGAAACGGGCGAGGTTGTTATCGCGCGGGCCAATCATCGCATCGCCTATCCATCACGGTTTCAGCTGATCGCGGCCATGAACCCCTGCAAATGCGGCGGCGGTAGTCTCGGCCAATCCTGCAAACGCGGACCCCGATGTGCCGCTGACTATCAATCCCGGCTGTCCGGCCCGTTTCTCGATCGCATCGATCTCCAGATTGAAGTTCCGCAGGTTTCAGCCGCCGATCTCGTGCTGCCCGCTCCCACCGAAGGAAGTGCCGAAATAGGGGCAAGGGTCCGGGCTGCACGGCAGATTCAAACTGCCCGATTTGCAGCTATGGGCGCCCGGGCGCAGCGTTGCCGAACCAACGCCGAATGCGCCGGGCAATTGTTGGAGGACATTGCAAGCCCCAGTGCCGAAGGCATGGCCCTCTTGCGCCAGGCCGCCGATCAACTCGGACTTTCGGCCCGTGGGTTTCATCGCACTTTGAAGGTCGCACGAACGATCGCCGACCTCGATGGTGCCGCCGAGGTCGGACGCCCGCATATCGCCGAGGCACTGAGCTACAGGGCGGAATCGCTGAAGCCGGAACGCGCGGCCGCATAAACTGCGAGATGTCAGGTCGGCTGCCCGAGATCCTGATCGCTGGCCGGAACGCGTATTGCCAATAGTCAGCGCCGGCCAGCCCGGATTGCACGTGGGCCCCGAAACGGCCGGCTGCGGCACATATCGGCTCCAGGCAACGGCGTCACTTTCGCCATTGTGGATGCAGAACGCTTGCCATCTGCATCACGGCGCGACGTTGCACCGCTTACATTTTCTCTGACGCTGCATCGGGCTATGCGGAATTACCCTGGTGTTGCCACCCTGGTGTTTCTACCCAAGTATTGGAGGCCACGCCCGGCGTGCCAGAATTTTCCTGAATCAAGGGGTTAATGATAAGTGGGAAACGATTTCGTTCCGCAGGAATTTGAAGTTCCCCCGGTTTCGTGGACACTCGAACATTTGTGTTCCAGGAGTCTACGATGGCCAGAAAGTCCAAACCGTTCACGCCGGAGTTCCGGCGTCAGATGATCGAGTTGGTTCGATCCGGTCGCAGTCCGGAGAGCCTCGCCAAGGAGTTCGAGCCGACGGCGCAGACCATTCGCAACTGGGTTGCGCAAGCGGGCCGGGATGCTGGCGAGCGCGACGACGGAGCGACGACGGAAGATCGCGACGAGATCAACCGTCTGCGGCGTGAGGTGCGTCAGCTCAAAGTGGAGCGTGACATCCTCTCAAAAGCCGCGGCCTGGTTCGCTCGGGAGACGGATGTGATCCCACCGAAGGGTTCAGATTCGTGACAGCGCATCAGGTCACATTCAAGATCGCCACGATGTGCCGCGTGCTGGGCATCTCTGCAAGCGGCTACTATGCGTGGCGCAAGCGCGCGCCGTCCCGGCGTTCGCGCGACAACATCGCACTGACCAGAACGGTGCGCACGGTTCACGCGGGCTCACGTGGAACTTATGGTGCACCGCGCGTTCATGCCGAGCTTGCAGCGAACGATATTCAAGCCAGCCTGAACCGCGTCGCGCGGGTGATGCGGGCTGCCGCCATCGTCGGTATCAGCCGGCGCAAGTTCGTGGTGAAGACGGTGCGGGACGGCTCTCGGCAAGCGCCTGATCTGGTTGACCGTACGTTCACGGCGCATGCGCCGAACACGCTGTGGGTGGTTGACATCACGTACATTTCGACGTGGATGGGCTTCCTGTATCTGGCGGTCGTTCTGGACGTCTTCAGCCGCCGGATCGTCGGCTGGTCGATGTCGAGCACCCTGCACGTGTCGGTCGTGCTGGATGCGTTGAACATGGCCCTGACGACGCGGCGCCCGAGGGGCGTCATCCATCACTCGGACCAAGGCTCGCAGTACACCTCGATCGAGTTCGGCAACCGCTGCCGCAAGGCGGGTGTGCGCCCGTCGATGGGTTCGGTCGGCGACGCTTACGACAATGCGATGGCTGAGAGTTTCTTCGCCACGCTAGAATGCGAGCTGCTGGATCGCAGCAGCTTCAAGACGCATGCCGACACGCGCAACGCCGTGTTCGATTACATCGAAGGCTTCTACAATCCGCAGCGCCGACACTCGTCGCTCGGTCATCACGGATGGACCAAGAAACCCCTGCCATAAGAGAGAGCCGACATGACAACGCAAGCGTCGCCGGACGAAGCCAAAGCGACAGGCGCGGACATCATCACCAGCGTCTGTCCGTTCGCAGCTAATGGCCGTTCGCTGACGATATCCGATAGCGTCGGTTTCGTTCGCGTCGTTGCCCGGCGCGCCGATCACGTCGTGCTCGGCATTCAGGCGGTCGGTCGCGGGGTGTCCGAGTTGTCGGCGGGCTTTGCACTGGAACTTGAGATGGGGGCAAGACTTGAGGATGTCGCCGCCACCGTACATGCTCATCCAACACAGAGCGAAGCATTCCAGGAAGCCGCGCTGAGGGCGCTCGGCGTCGCCCTGCACGCTTAGTTACAATGGCGCGGAGCCCTGCGGAACGGCGATGCACGACGAACGCGTACGAAATGTGCGCTTGTCGCCGCGAGGGGGTTCGTTCGGTTGGGCCGAGCGACTTTGGGTTCGACCAGGGGAAACGGATATTGCTGTCACGCCACCCCGCCAGCACCACCTCGATCCCATCGGACTTGATCATCGATTCCAACCGGTGATCGCGATACTCCCGCACCTTTCTGCGAGCGCACGCGCAATATCCTCGAGGATCATGGCTGCGGCCTTTTCACCGATCTTGAGGGCATCCGCCGATCAATAGGCGGGAATATCGGCGATACGCGTTCGATAGGCCCGGAGGTTGAAGCCTGCTTCCCTGGCATTGCGCTTTGGGGCAATACTCGACGTTGGGATGCGTCAACTGGGCAGGGCATGGGCCGATGACTGATACATTTGACTATGTGATCGTGGGCGCCGGCTCGGCCGGTTGCATTCTCGCCAATCGACTGACCCGCGATGGGCAAACGACCGTCTGCTTGCTCGAAGCCGGGCCGTCCGATTGGAACCCCTACATCCACATCCCGGCAGGCTTCATCAAGACGCTCAACAATCCGAGCATAAACTGGATGTATGAGGCGGAGCCCTCGGAGTGGACGGGCGGTCGCGCAATCCCGGTCCCGCGCGGCAAGACGCTCGGCGGCTCGAGTTCCATCAACGGTCACATCTACAATCGCGGCCAGCGTATGGATTTCGACGGCTGGGCGCAGAACGGCAACCGCGGCTGGGGCTATTTCGACGTGCTGCCGTACTTCCGGCGCAGCGAACAACGGATTGGCGGGGGGGATGAAACATTCCGTGGCCGCGATGGCAATCTCGCCGTCACCGACCTCGATTACACGCATCCGTTCTGCGAGAAATTCATCGAAGGCGCCGGCCAGATCGGCATCCCGCGCAACCCCGATTACAATGGGGTCACCCAGGAAGGGCTGAATTACGTACAGCGAACGGTGCATAAGCGCCGGCGCGTGAGTACGGCACGCGCCTTCCTGAACCCGGCCAAGTCACGCTCCAACCTGACTGTTCGCACCAATGCACATGCGCAGCGCATTCTGCTTGAAGGCAAGCGTGCGATCGGCGTCGCATATGCAAAGGGCGGACGCGGCGGCCCGACGATCGAGATCCGAGCCAATAAGGAGGTGATCATCAGCGGCGGCGCTGTGAATTCGCCGCAGCTCTTGCAACTCTCGGGCATCGGTCCGGCAGCACTGCTCAAGTCGCTCGGTGTGGAGGTGCGCCACAATCTTGCGGGCGTTGGCGAGAACCTGCGTGACCACTACGCACCGCGTTTCAGCATGCGCGTGAAGGGCATCGAGACCTTGAACGAGCGGGCAAGGGGGCTCCGACGCATGGGCGAGATCGTGAAATATCTGGCTGGTGCGAAAAGTATCGTCAATCTGAGCCCGTCCATGGTCTATGGCTTCTGGCATTCGGATGAGGCTGTGCGCGCGCTCGATCTGCAATTCATCTTCACACCGGCAAGTTTCAAGCATGGCCAGCACGGCGTGTTCGACGATCACCCCGGCTTCACGGTTGCCTGCTGGCAGCATCGGCCGACCAGCAAAGGCTATGTGCGCGCGAAATCGTCCGACCCGTTTCAGAAGCCAGCGATCCAACCCAATTACCTGACGGAGGAGTTAGACCGGCAAGTCACGATCAAAGCCATGAAGCTCGCGCGGCGCCTGATGACGACGCCTGCGATGCAGCCCTACCTTGCTGGAGAGGATTATCCCGGCGCACATGTGCAGACCGACGATGACCTGCTCGATGCAGCAAAGAAATGGGGCAACACCACCTATCATTTGATGGGCACGTGCCGCATGGGACCGGCCTCTGATCCGACCGCTGTCGTCGATGAACAACTCCGCGTGCGGGGCATGGAACGTCTGCGGGTGATCGATGCCTCGATCATGCCGGCGATGCTGTCAGCCAATCTCAACGCGGCGACCATGATGATTGCGGAGAAGGGCTCCGACCTCGTGCTTGGCAAGCCCGCGCTCGAGCCGATTATCGTTCCAGAGATGGTTTAAAACCGGACGCGCGCGTGCCGTTCATTCGTGGAGACAGACCAATGCTCGATCCCGTCAAGCTGGCTGCGTCGCTGATTGCTACGGACAGCCGCAGCTTCGTCTCGAACGTCGCCGTGGCCGACAAAATCGAGGCGGTGCTTTCGCAATTCGAGATCGAGCGGCTGGACTACACGGATCCTGCTGGCGTGCTGAAACGCGTGCTTGTCGCGCACAAAGGGCCGATCGGTGGCGGTCTCGCCTTGTCGGGCCATATGGACACGGTGCCCGCCACCGGCTGGCAGGACGATCCGTGGTCGGGACGGATCGACGGCGGACGTCTCTATGGCCTCGGCAGCACCGACATGAAGGGACCGGGTGCGGCGTGCATCGCAGCCGCGCTGCTGCTGCCCGACAGCGTACCAATCACGCTGCTGATCACCACCGACGAAGAGACCACCAAAGCGGGCGCGCGCCTGATCTGCACGGACTCCAAGCTCGCCAGGCATGCCAAACCGGCCGCCATTTTGGTGGCGGAGCCGACCGGCATGATCCCGGTTCGCGGACATCGCAGCAGCATCAACTTTGTCGCCGTCGCGACCGGCATTCAGGCCCACAGCAGCACCGGCAAGGGACGCAACGCCAATTGGGATCTGGTCCCGTTCCTCGCCGACATGAAAGTCCTGCAGGAGCGGTTGCGCGACGATCCGGCCTTTCACGATCCCGGCTACGATCCCGTTTTCAGCGACTTCAACTGCACGATCGACAACCACGGCGCACCCGTGAACATAACCGTGCCGACCGCCACCGTCCGCATCAAGTTCCGCTACAGCGCCAGCATCAATCCGAGCGAAGTGGTTGCAGCCGTGCACGCCTCCGCGACCCGCGCCGGACTGGCGCTTACGGAAGCACGCGAAGGACTGCCGCCGGACACACCGAGCAACCACCCATTGATCCGCCTCGCCAGCGCCGTAACCGGTCACGCCGCGATCACCGTCCCGTTTGGTACCGACGCATCCGAGCTGCAGGCCATCGCGCCGTGCGTGATCCTGGGGCCGGGCGATGTCGCCCAGGCGCACCGTCCCGGTGAATATCTCGAGATTGCGGAACTGACCGCCGCCATTCCGGTATTCGCGACCATGGCCGAGCGCGTTGCCCGCGACGGTGTCGTTCCGAGGAATTGACGGTCGTCGAGCATCAAGCGGCTTGTCGCGTGATCAAACGCTCGATCAACCCGCAACGGCTCCGTGGACGGTTTTGCCCCATCTCGTCGATCGGCCGAGCCGGCCCACGTCACTTGACCGGACCTCCTCCTGGTCATGGGGCCGGCACGAACCGGAACAACATCCCACCCACGTTGTGACGGCTTGCCTTGATGCCGGTGCGCACGGATAGCGACCGTCATGCTTTTGAGCGGCGGAGCAGGGACGGACATTCAAGCCGACAGACGACCCGTCTGTCTGGTCGTTTGGACACCACTTGCGCCTACCGCCGCGGGCGGAAGAACGCGCGGATGTCGTTTGCCAGCAACTCGGGTTGCTCGAGCGCGGCGAAGTGGCCGCCCTTCGGCATTTTCGTCCAACGCTGGATATTGCCATAGGATGTGCGTTCGGCGAGCGAGCGCGGCGGGTGGATGATCTCGTTCGGGAACTCGGCGTAGCCGGTTGGTACCATGATTTTGGCATCATCTGGGATTGGCCAGGGTGTATGCATGCGCGCGTAGTAGGGCCAGAACGAGGAACCGATGGCGCCCGTCGCCCAGTAGAGCGTGATGTTGGTCAGTAATTCATCGCGGGTGACCGCATCCTCGATCTGCCCATGATTTT
Source organism: Hyphomicrobiales bacterium (assembly GCA_025353015.1). Lineage (GTDB taxonomy): Bacteria > Pseudomonadota > Alphaproteobacteria > Rhizobiales > Hyphomicrobiaceae. The sequence continues at coordinate 4,143 of JANXRM010000194.1, read as the reverse complement.
GCGTCCACTTGTGGAACTTCTCGGCGATCCAGGCGGCAAGGCCCGCAGGCGAATCCGTCAAGCCTACCGACAGCGTCGTCGGCTTGGTGCCCTGGATCCACTGGTAGCCGGTGTCCTCCTTCAGGAAGTGATTGAGTTCGTCGAGGAAGACCTTCTCCTCGCCGCTCGCGTTCTTGAGCAGCGCGGGATCACGGCGGACGGCCAGTAAATTCAAATGAATGCCGATCATGCGATCGGCATAGGCGTAGCCGAGCCGCGAGGTGATGAAGCCGCCCCAGTCGCCGCCTTGCGCGGCGAAGCGCTTGTACCCCAGCACTTCGGTCATCAGTGACGCGAACGTGTCTGCCATCTCGACGATGCCGAAGCGCGGCTGGCCCGGCTTGAACGAGAACGCGTAACCTGGCAGCGAGGGCGCGATCACAGTGAAGCTGTCCGCCGGATCGCCGCCAAAGCGCGCGGGATCGGTCAGCATCGGGATGATCTTGTGGAACTCGACGATCGAGCCTGGCCAGCCGTGCGAGAGCAGCAGCGGCATGGGCTTTGGGCCTTTGCCCTCCTCGTGGATGTAATGCAGGTCGATGCCGGAGATCGGCACCATGAACTGGCGGAACTGATTGAGCGTGGCTTCTTGCGCGCGCCAGTCGAATTTATCGCGCCAGTAAGGCACCAGCTCCTGCATGTATGGGATGCTGGCGCCGGTCGACCACGGGGCTTGCGGCGGGGTTTCCGGCCAGCGCACGCGCGCGAGGCGCTCGCGGAGATCCTTCAAAGTTTCGTCCGGGACATGGATGCGAAATGGCTGGGGCGTTGCTTGGGGCATGAAACGTCTCCACGCTTACACTCTCGCTCAGAGTGTTCGTTAGCGGTTTTCTCCGCACACCGTCAAGCGTCGGAACGTTACGGTCGTGTCTCAGAAGTGGCTCCACAGTTTCGGACGGTGCGATGAGCGGATTGCCGGCCTGACAGCGCGCAGCATCCGATCATCAGTCAGTTGGCGGCGGCGGCCGGCATCGATCGTAACGATGCGCCGGAGACGAAACTGGCGAAGCTCGAAGACGTGTTGCGAAGCTCGGGTAAGGATCTCTGCGAGGTCCTGCCTTTGCTGGCGCCGTTACTGTCGATCCCGATTGGTCCTGCAGGCAGCTCCGGACCGGTTGGTTGCGGCTGGACTTGTTTCCCGGCCTGGGCTGCCACCCGAGGCCACCGACGTCTTCAAACATGCGCTGCTGCGCGATGCAGCTTTTGCGAGCTTGCAGCGCAGCAATCGCTGCGCCGTGCATGACGTAATCGCGGCCCGCCTCATGCAATAGGCTGCGATGATCGAGATGCGGGCCTACTCCGCTTTGATGTTGGCGGAGCGGGCGATATCGCCGAGCTTTTTCGATTCGCTCTCGATGAATGAGCGGAACTCTGCCGGCCCGAGGAGGTTGGCGAAGAGCCCTTGTTGCCGCAGCACCGGCTGCATCTTCGGATCTAGCATGGTGTCGCGGAAGGCATCATGGATTTTCTTGACGATCTCCGGCTTCAGGCTGGCCGGCCCGATGATGCCATAGGCGTCATCGACCTCGAAGCCCTTGTAGCCGAGTTCGTCGAGCGTCGGCACGTCGGGCAGGATCGGCGAGCGTTTGAGGCTCGTTACCGCAAGCGCCCTGAGGCTCCCTTGGGTGATATAGGGCCCCGACGAAATGACGTTGCCGAAGATAATCTTGATCTGGCCCGAGATGGCATCCTTGAGCGAGGCGCCAGAGCCTTTGTAGGGCACGTGCACCATGTCGATGCCGGCCATCTGCTTCAACATCTCACCGGCGAAGTGCTGGCCACCGCCGATGCCGGAACTCGCATAAAATAGTTGTCCTGGCGCCGCTTTCGCTTCGGCAACGAGCTCGGCGAGCGACTTTGCGGCCGACGAGGGGTGCACCGAAATGACATTCGGCGAGCTCGTCAGATTGATGATCGGCGCGAAGTCCTTGAACGTGTCGTAGGGAAGCTGGCCGTGCACGGTGGGATTGGCGGCGTGTGTACCGACCAGGATCATGCCGATGGTGTGGTCGTCGGTTGCCCGTGCCACCAGTTCGGTGCTGACGATGTAGGCGTTGCTCGGCCGGTTCTCGATCAGCATGGTCTTGCCAAGCCGCTCCGAGACGCCGTTCTGCAGGGTCCGCGACAGCGCGTCGATGCCGCCGCCGGGAACCACCGGCAGGATCAGGCGAACCGGTCGCGTCGGCCAATCCGTTGCTGCCCCAGACTGGGCATTAGACCGTTCGGCCGTCAGGCCACTTGCGAGCACCAGCATCGCCAAGGCCGCCAGGATCTTCGATTGTCGTCGCATTCGCCACCCCCAAATTTCGTATCGTCGCCATTGAACGACCTGGATCGGGCGTTGTCCAGGTGCCAGACGTCACCCGCCTGACATCACCGTGTCGCGACCGGGTTCATGACGCGCTGAAAGCAAACTGCGATCGACCCAAGTCCGAAGCGATCAACCCACTTGCTCCCGCGCGCGTCACGTTCGAAACTGAAGCGAGAGTGCTCGGGAAACTCTGCGGGAGGCATACATGCGCGACATGATCTTGGTTGGTTTTCTGCAAGCGCAGAACTGTTCGAATTTCGCAGGCTCCTGGCGACATCCCGACAGCCGCAGCGATTTCGCAAGCCCGGAGTATTACGCCCACATCGGCAAGGTTCTGGAGGCCGGCAAATTCCAGCTGGCCTTCTTTGACGACCGCTTGGGGATGCCCGAATTCCACGGCGGCCGTTTTGCCGAGGCCATCGAGCACGGCATCCGCAGCGTCAAGATGGACCCGATTGCCTGCATGATGCCGATGGCCATGGCGACGACGCGGCTGGGCCTCGGCGCCACGTATTCGGTCAGCTACTACCAGCCCTACCACGTCGCCCGCCTGTTCATGACGCTCGATCACATGACCAAGGGCCGCGCTGCCTGGAACGTCGTCACGTCCATGAACGACATCGAGGCGCAGAACATGGGCATGGAACGTTCTGTCGCCCATGATTTGCGTTACGACCGCGCCGACGAGTTCATGGATGTCGTGCTCGGCCATTGGGGCACCTGGGCCGATGGCAGCGTCATTTATAATCGCGAGACCCGCCGCTTCGGCGATGCGAGCAAGGTGCGCCGCATCGATCATGTCGGCGAGCATTTCCGCTCGCGCGGACCCTTCACGGTACCACGCTCGTCGCAGGGCCATCCGCTGATCATCCAGGCCGGGCAATCCGGCCGCGGCCGCAAGTTTGCAGCCCAGTGGGGCGAAGCGATCTTCACGTCCAATCCCAATCTCGAGCCGGCGATCCAGAACTACACCGACTTGAAGGCCGATGCGGTCAACCTCGGCCGAAATCCCGACCACATGCTGATCTGCCAGCTCTGCCATCCCGTCGTCGCGCCGACGCGGGCGGAAGCCGAGGACAAGTTCGCCTTCGTCGAGACGCTGCCGACGCTCGAGGACAGCTTGATGCTGCTGTCGGAGAACAACAACTTCGACTTCGGATCGAAGGGCATCGACGAGCCGTTCACGGCGGCCGAACTCGACAGCATGTCGGGCAGCCAGGGCGGCAAGGACCGCGTCGTGGCCGCAATCAAAGACCGGATGCCCAGCCCACGCGATTTCATCACCATCACACGGCGCGGCAAGCTGCCGCCGCCCTGGGTCGGCAGCCCCAAGGACGTGGCGGACAAGTTCGAGGAGTGGTTCACGGCAAAGGCCTGCGACGGCTTCGTCGTCGGCGCTGCGTGCGTGCCCGGCAGTTACGAGGATTTCGTCACGCTCGTCGTGCCGGAACTGCAGCGACGCGGCCTCTTCCAGAAAGATTACAAGGGCGCCACGCTGCGCGAAAACCTCGGCCTGCCGCGGCCGGTGGTGGAACGGTGAGGGGGAATCTCCCCTCTCCCCGTTCTCTGCCCTCGAACGGGGAGAGGGTAAGGGTGAGGGGCGACAACGTGTCCAGACACAAGTCAAATATTCTCCACTGACCACTTGACCACTCACCACTCACGCCCTCCATCCCCGCAGCGTTTCCGCTCGGAGTTCTCACATCAAATCCAGGCGCAGGGCGGCGTAACCGCCGGGAACCTCTTGTGACTTGGCTGCGGCAAGGCCGCCCTGCCGCACGTGACCGGGTGAA
>JANXRM010000134.1 GCA_025353015.1 Hyphomicrobiales bacterium | reverse complement strand
GCCCGGATCGGTCCAGAACTTGTACTCCGCCGCCGGGACAACGATCTCCGCGTTCGGGAAAATCTGCTCGTTCGTGTCTTTCGCCATCAAGCCGAAAATATGATCGGGATGGAAATGCGTGACGACGATCGTCGTGATGCTGGCCGGATCGATGCCGGCGGCCTTGAGCATGCCGTTCTTCTGGATCAGGCCAGCCGTCGGCGCCGCCTGGCCGCCCGTGCCCGCGTCGAACATGATCATCTTGCCGGCGATCTTGACGACGGGAACCGTGAACGGGATCGGCACGTAGGCGTCGGTCATGTTGGCGGCCTTGAGTGCCGCTTTCGTATCGTCGACCGAGGCATTCTTGATGAAGCCCGGATCGTGCGCCTTTTCCCAGGTGCCATCATAAAGCATCGTGACTTCGGCATCGCCGACCTTGAACTTGGTAAAGCCTTTCTCGATAAGGGCTTGCGGCGAGCCATTGGCATGGGCCGCGGACTGGGCATTGGCCATCGAAACGAACTCGAGCGGCCTGTTGAGGCCGAACGCTGCGCCGGCTGCGGCTGCCGACACGACAAGGCTGCGCCGTGAAATGCTTTGCATGTGTTGCTCCCTGGGAGGTCATCGGACTGATATCGTCGAAGCGGGGCCAACCTATCGGGTGGTAGCCACGCCAATAAGACGGAAACGGCCCGATCACAACTTTTTGACATCGGTTCGTTCAGCGACATCAAGTCTTGACAGCGATGGCCCGGATCTGCTGCGCCAGGACGCGCTGACAATCTGCCGATCACGGCGTTCGACAGGCAATCAACCGACGGCCCTACCGTGCTTTCGGCGGAATACCCGTTGCATGGCGTCGCGGCCAAGGCTGGCGGCCGTCAAAAGCGTTTTGCTCATGCCCCAGCAGATGGCGCCGTAAAGCACAGCGCAGACCGTGATCGCGGCCAGTGATCTTTCGGTCGGCAAAACGCCGATCAACTGCCGTGAGAATTGTTCCAATACGGCAACCCAAGTATCCACGTTGTCCCCCGATAAACGCAACACAAATCCTAATCCCAGCAGTGTAGGCGGCGGATTCCGAGGTTGCCAAGATGGTTAAAGGCCCAAATCCGAAATTATTTTGATGTGGAACCGGTTAGAGCACGGCAATGCCAAGGCAGGTTCACTAGCCGTAGATGCGGGCAATGACGCGCGCGGGGACGCGGCAGTAGTAGAGCGCCAGGCACGCGCTGTTCCGCAATACGCGGCTGATATAGCCATCGCGGCGGTAGCGGATCGCACTTGTCACAGCCCTGGCGCGCAGGATGATCGTGCGCGAACGGCCGAGGCGGCGGATCAAGTCAACGTCTTCCATGACCGGCAGGGGTTGAAAGCCGCCGACCGCCTGATAGAGGCGGCGGGGGATCAGCAGCCCCTGGTCGCCGTAGGGCAATCGGGCCAGCGTGCAACGGATCGCCACGCCCCATTCGATGACGCGCGGCTTGAAGCCCAGGTCGTCCAGCGCAAAGCCGAATGCTGCTGCGGCCTCCGGTCTCTGGCCGATCTCAACCCGTTCAATGAACGCAGCAGCCTCCCGTTCCCAGCCCTGTTCGAGCACGGTATCGGCATGGAGAAACATCAGCCAGGGCATGCGGGCCGCCTTGGCGCCGGCGGCCAGTTGCTGGCCGCGGCCTGGCGCCGACTGTATGAGCATGGCCCCGGCCTGATCGGCGATCTCGAGCGTCCGGTCGCTCGAGCCGCCATCTACGACGATGACTTCGCGGATCAATCCTTCGACGGACGCGGAGACCAGCGCCGTGAGCGCGGCGGCAAGCCCTGACTCCGCATTCAGCGTTGGTATGATGACCGTGATCATGCCCTTCCAGAACCTCGATTTTTCGCAAAGGATCAGTTGCGGCGACTTATAGCGGGTATCGACGGCCAATTCCTGGGTGAATTATTCTCAGCAAGATAGTGCTGCCAGCAACCGGGAAAATGCTACGCTGTTGCGACCGCTGATGGCGCCGTGGAGAGCCCCGCAATGCCCAGGACACCACCCACCTCTGATCGAATTCTGACGACCCATGTCGGCAGCCTGCCGCGCGGCGAGCTAGTGTCCGATGTGGTCCTGGCGGCTGAACAGGGGGAGCCCGTATCGGACGAACTTTTCGATGCCGTCCTCAGCGAGGCCATCGACACCGAGGTAGAGCGCCAGAAAGCCATCGGCATAGACATCGTTTCGGATGGCGAGTTCTCCAAGATCACGTACGCCAGCTATATCCAGCACCGCTTGACCGGATTTTCGGGCAATAGCGCCTTGGTGACGCCGGCCGATCTCGACGAGTTCCCGATTGCAGCCGAGTTGGCGCGGAGCCGGCGGACATCGCCCCTGAAATTTCAGCGGCCGGCCTGTACCGGCCCTGTCGGAGTCCGCACGACTGTGCCGCTCGAAGGGGATATCCGGCGCATGCAGGCAGCCGTTGCCAAGCATAAGCCGACGGGGGCGTTCCTGACGGCTGCCTCGCCGGGACTGATCGCCATCTTTCATCCGAACCGGCACTACCCGACCCATGCGGCCTATCTCGGCGCCCTGGCGAAGGCGATGCGTGCCGAGTATCGGGCCATTGTCGACGCCGGATTCGATCTGCAGATCGACTGCCCGGACCTCGCGATGGGACGCCACACCATTTTCAAACAGGCTAGCGATTCCGCGTTCTTGCGCCATGCCGAGGAGCAGGTCGAGGCCTTGAACGACGCGCTCGCCGGATTGCCGGCCGAGCGGTTGCGCATGTACGTCTCGTGGGGAAACTACGAAGGACCGCACACGCACGACATTCCGCTGGACAAGATTTTGCCGGTGATATTGAAGGGCCGTCCTCGTCAGTTGATGCTCGAGGCCGCGACCCCGACGCACCAGCACGATTGGCGTGTTTTCGAGCGGATCAAGCTGCCCGCCGACAAGGTTCTTGTGCCCGGCGTCATCGATGTGACGAACAACTATGTGGAGCACCCCGAGGTGGTCGCGGGCCGCATCGAGCGTTTTGCCGGCGTCGTCGGCCGCGAGCGCGTGATCGCCTCGACGGACTCAGGGTTCGCCGCCTTCGCCGGCGACCAGATGGTCGATCCGAAGGTGGCATTCCTGAAGCTTGGCAGTCTTGTCCAAGGGGCGTCGCTTGCCTCACGTCGCCTATGGGGCCGGGCGTGAAGCGGCTCGATGGCCAAGGGGCATCAGTTGGCGCGGATCGGTTGTGGGCCAACAAGCCTGGGAACGAGGCGGTTCGCCAGATCGTCGGTGGCCCCGGTTGCCATGAGATAGCCGAGGCCCACCACGATTAGCGCCAAAGCAAACCAGAACACAGCGCGGTTTCGCCACCAGAGCAAGACCCAGGCCAGGAGCACAGCAGGTAGTCCCGCAATGATGGCGCCGGCGATTTTAGGCATGAGCATCTGGCGTCTCCGCGTAACGGACGTTTCATGGGTACTGACGTCACAAAGTTCCCGCGAGGCCGGCTTGGCGCACGGCGTTGCCCCAACGCTCGCTTTCAGCCAGGACAAAAGCCTTCAGCTCTTCCGGCGACGGGCTGTCGACCGGGATCATGCCGAGATTCGCAATCTGGTCGCGGGCCTCAGGCGTGCTGGCGACGGCCTTGGCTTCGGCCGCGAGTTTGTCGACGATCTCCTTCGGCGTTCCAGCTGGGGCGGCCATCAACGTCCAGTTGACGGCGTCGAAGCCTGTTACGCCACTTTCTGCGATCGTTGGGATCTCAGGCATGATCTGCCAACGCCCGGGCGACGACACGCCGAGCGCGCGCACGGTGCCGGCCTTGATGTGTGCGGGTGCCGGTAAGGGATCGGAAAACAGCATCTGGATATGACCCGCCATCAGGTCGTTCATCGCCGGCGCGGTACCACCGTAGGGAACGTGAGTGATCCCGATGCCGGTCATGCTGCGGAACATCTCGGTGACGAGGTGGTGCGACGATCCCGGGCCGCCCGAGCCATAGTTCAACTGCCCTGGTTTTTCTTTCGCATATGCCAACAGTTCGGCCACCGTTTTGAACGGCATTGACGGATGCACGACCAGCACCATCGGAATCCGCGCAACAAGCGCGACCGGAATGAGATCTTTCACGGGGTCGTACTGCAACTTCTTGTACATGGCCGGGCTGATGCAGAGCGAACTGTTGCCAGCCAGGACCAGCGAATAGCCGTCCGGTGTCGAGCGAGCGCCGGCCAGGACGCCCAACGTCGATCCCGCTCCCGGACGGTTTTCGGTGACCACGGGTTGGCCAAGCCGGTCGCCGAGGCGAGCGCCCAGAGCCCGCGACAAGGCATCGACGGCGCCGCCCACCGGCCAGGGGGCAATCAGTTTGATCGGCCGCGATGGATAGACTTCAGCGCGCGCCGGACGAACGGCGGACAGCAGGGCTGGCGCTGCTGCCGCCCATTGCAAAACCCGTCGGCGAGAGACTAGTATTTTGCCGGACAATGTCATTTTGCTAGATAATGTCATCTTTCCGGATAATGCCATGGGGTGCCTCTCGCGCTCGTGTTCAACATCATCGTTGGGCATCGACCGTTCTGGACCAACTGGGCTTCTTGCATGCCGCGAAATCCGGCCGCGCACAAGACTATTCCCGGCATGGAAACAGCGTTGCTTCTTATGGGCGGCATTCTGGAGTAGAACTCGACCGGCAAGGCATATTTGCGCTGCTACAGGTCTTGGTCGGCGTGTCGCATGTCGATTGTCCATTGCCGATCAGCAGAGCCTATTGGCAGTCAGCAGTGCGTTATGGCAGAGCGTGAGTTGCAGCGTGAGTTCCCGGGCATGAATAGTGTCGATCGGTTTGGACATGGACCCGGTGATAGCCGGCTTCGGATGCAGACGATCATCCGGCTCCGATGGTTCGGCGTGGGCGGCCAGCTGATCACGGTGATCGGGGTTTACTGGGGCCTGGGCTTCGATTTGCCCGTCGGCTATTGCCTGGCGCTGATTGCCTTTTCCGCCTGGGTCAACGTTTTTCTGCGCGTGCGGTATTCAGCCCGCCATCGCCTCAGCTCGAACTTCGCGACGTCGCTGCTGGCCTACGACATTCTCGAGCTGGCGGCCCTCCTCTATCTGACGGGGGGCATCGAGAACCCGTTCATGTTCCTGATCGTCGCTCCGGTCACGGTCTCGGCCGCGACGCTCGACCTCAGGACGACTGTCATGCTTGGCTGTTTGGCGCTGACAGCGGCGCTCTTCCTGATCTTTTTTCATCTGCCGCTGCCGTGGACTGCGGTTGAAAAATTCGCGCTGCCCCGGCTCTACAAGTTCGGATTGTTGGCCTCGATTGCGGCGGGCATGATCTTTCTCGTTCTTTATGCCGCGAGGCTCTCGAAGGAATCGCGGCAGATGTCGGCGGCTCTCACCGCGACCGAACATATTCTGGCGCGCGAGCAGAAGCTGCACGCGCTCGATGGGCTTGCCGCGGCGGCGGCCCACGAGCTTGGCACGCCGCTGGCCACGATTTCACTGGTCACGAAGGAACTGCAGCGCGATACGGCCGGCCTGCCCGCGATCCGGGACGACATCGCGCTGCTGCAGTCGCAGGCTGATCGCTGCCGGGAAATCCTGCGCAAGCTGACCAGCCGCCCGGCGGAGCCCGACCCGCATCACGTCAGTCTGCCGGTAACGCAGCTGCTGCAGGAGGCGGCGGCCCCCTACAGGATGCTCGGCCCGCACATCGACATTGCCGCCAAAGCGGAAGCGACCGCGGCCAGCGCGTCACAGCGCGAGCCGATCGGCGAACGCCGGCCAGGCGTGATCTATGGCCTTGGCAATATCATCGAGAACGCGGCTGATTTCGCCCGTGAACGGGTCGAGGTTCAGGCCCGATGGGATCAGCGCGAGGTCGTCGTGACCATCGCCGACGACGGCCCCGGATTTGCGCCCGAGATCATCGACACACTCGGCGAACCCTATGTTACGACCCGGGCGTCAGGGCAGCGGTCGGCCATCACGGGCAAGGAAGCGTCGGGGCTTGGGCTCGGCTTCTTTATCGCGAAAACGCTGCTCGAGAGGTCGGGAGCACGGCTGGTTTTCACCAATCGACAGGCACCGCTTTCAGGCGCCATCGTGCGCGTGGTTTGGCCGCGGCACGCCTTCGATCTGCCCGGCGGTGGCGATCGCCAGCCGGCAGTTTCCGCTGTTCAACAGGCGGCCGCATAGGGACCGAAGGTGCTACAGATTGCGCGCTTCACAACTTTGACGCATAGGGCTAGTATTGTAGCCATGTCGTAGGCTCCGAGTGCGATTCGGGCAGGCCATAATCAGGACCGATCCAGCGTGAACGCACACGCCGCACATCCGCAGAATTTTCCGGCATTGGTTCTCAATGCGGACTTTCGGCCGCTCAGCTACTATCCATTGTCGCTCTGGAACTGGCAGGAATCTATCAAGGCGGTCTTCCTCGAGCGGGTGAACATCGTATCGGAATACGACAGGTTCGTGCGCAGCCCCTCCTTCGAGATGCGCATCCCGAGCGTGGTGTCGCTGAAAACCTACGTGAAACCGGCGATGTACCCGGCCTTCACGCGCTTCAACGTGTTCCTGCGCGACCGGTTCACCTGCCAATACTGTGGCGACCGCGACGATCTGACGTTCGATCATCTCATTCCGCGCTCGCGGGGTGGGCAGACGCGCTGGGACAACGTCGTCACCGCCTGTGCCCCATGTAATCTGGCCAAGGGCGGAATGATGCCGGAGCGCGCGGGGATGCGGCCGGCGCAATGGCCCTACCGGCCGACGGTGTTTGAACTGCATCGCAATGGACGCCTCTTCCCGCCCAACTACCTGCACGAAAGCTGGCTTGATTATCTCTATTGGGATACCGAGCTCGAGCCTTGAAGCGGCCGGTCCGGGCGCTGATGTGACGCTGGTTGTCGGGAGGCCGACAAGGCTGTAGCGTCAGCCCCAGCATGGGCAACCGGGCTGAGGGGGAATATGGCTATGTCAGCGTATTGGCCGGTGCGTGTGCTGGTGTCGGTTCTGGCTGCTCCCGTGATGTTTGGCGTGCTCGGGAGTTCCGCCGCTCGGGCGGAGTTTCCAGACCGGCCCATCACGTTAATCGTCGGTTTTTCTGCGGGTGGCGGGACAGATCTTGTTGCTCGTGGCATGCAGCGAGCCTTCGAGACGGCGCTCGGAACGCAAGTCATCGTCAAGAATGTGCCCGGCGCCGGCGCGACGATCGCAACGGCCGAAATGGCAACAGCAGCAGCCGACGGATACACGCTGCATCTGGCGTCCAACGCGCTGGTGATCCAGCCGCACCGCATGAAGCTCACCTATGACGTCAAGGCGTTGACGCCCGTTTGCCTCGTCACGGAAACGCCGCTGTTCGTGGTCACGCCGAAGACGTCGAAATACAAAACGCTCGCCGACGTGATCGCGGCAGCAAGGGCCGAGCCGGGCAAGATCCCCTATGGCTCGCCAGGCGCGGGCACGTCGCTGCATCTCGGGATGGCAGCATTCGAGGCGACGCTTGGCCTGAAGATGAAGCACGTGCCGTTCAAAGGCGCCAGCGAAGTCAACCAGGCGATGCTGTCGGGCACGCTGGATATCGCAGCCTCGTTGCCCAACCTCGTCGAACAATACGATCTCAATGCGCTGGCAGCCCTCTCGGACAAGCGGATCGCGGGCTTCGAGACCATACCGACCGTCAAGGAGTTGACGGGAATCGAGGTCACGACGTTCCTCTGGATGGGAATACTGGCGCCGCCTGAGACGCCGAAGCCAGCGCTCGCCAAGCTCGATCAGGCCTGCAAAACATCGCTCGCGGACAAGGACACGATCGACTATTTCGCCAAGCAGAAGCAGCCGGTGACCTACCTGGGAACCGAGCCCTTCCGCAAATATGTCGTCGACGAATTGGAACGCACCCGGCAAGCCATGGAAGCGGCCGGGCTCGTCCAGAAATAACCATCAGGCGGTGATGCGGGCGCACATTGCAGCAGATGGTGCGTCCGGTGGAGGAATTGTGATCGAACAACGGCTGATCGAACAACGTCCTCTGTCGCGCGGCCTGCGTGTGTTGGTCTGCCTGGGGTTGATCACCGCGATCACAGGTGAGGATGCGCGCGCTGCTTACCCCGATCGCCCGATCACGATGATCGTCGGTTTTCCGGCCGGTGGCGGCACAGATCTCATCGCGCGGGGCATGCAGCGCGCGTTCGAGCGCGCGATCGGCACCCAGGTGATCATCAAGAACGTGCCGGGCGCCGCGGCCACGATCGCCGCCACCGAAGCCGCAGGTGCAGCACCTGACGGCTACACGTTGCTCGCGATCTCCAACGCCCTGGTCATCCAGCCGCACCGCATGAAGGTCAACTACGACGCGAAGGCCTTCGTGCCGGTCTGTCTCGTCGTCGACACGCCGCTGATCGTGTTCACGACCAAGACCTCGAAGTTCAAATCGCTGGGCGATATCGTCACGGCGGCCAAGGCCGATCCCGGCAAGGTCCCCTATGCTTCACCGGGAGCCGGCAGTGCCTTGCATCTCGGCATGGCGGCGCTGGATTACCGGCTCGCGCTGAAGATGAAGCACGTGCCGTTCAAGGGGACGTCTGATGTCGTGCAAGCCCTGATGTCGGGCACGCTCGATGTGACCACCGGCCAGCCGAACACGATCGAGCAGTACGACCTGCTGCCGCTGGCGACGCTGTCGTCGACGCGCATCAAGGGCTTCGAGAGCATCCCGACTGTCGGCGAGGTTACGGGCACCGAGGTGATCGCGTCCATCTGGACCGGCGTGTTTGCGCCAGCCGGGACGCCGCCCGACCTTGCAGGCAAGCTCGATGCCGCCTGTCAGGCAGCTCTCGCCGACAAGGAGACGGCCGATCACTTCGACAAGCAAAAGCAGCCGTTGACGCCGCTCGGATCGGCCGCCTTCGCCAAGTTCGTTACCGACGATTACGAGCGTACGCGCCAGATCATGGAAGCGGCGGGCCTCAAGACGAATTGACGAGTGGTCGGCTGGCGGGCGTTGGAGTAACCGAAGATGCAGATCAATCAGCAATTGGCATCGGGGCTTTTCTTTCTTGGCTTCGGCGGGCTCGCGTTCTTGCTTGCGACCGAATTGCCGATGGGTACCGCCGCCGACATGGGCTCCGGCTATACGCCCCGGTTGCTGGCGATCGGATGCCTTGTTGTCGGCGTTATCAGAGCCGCGGGCGCGTTCATCGGCAATGAGGCGAGCGAGCCGGTGACGCTGGCGTGGCGTCCGCTGGCGCTGGTGACGGTCATGGTGGCGGGCTTTGCCGCCCTGCTGCCGGTGCTTGGGCTCCCGCTCGCCGTTGTCGTTTGCATCCTGCCGGCGGCGTTGTCGGGCGAAGTGTTCCGATGGCCGGTGCTGCTCGCGATCGCGGTGGGGCTCGCCGGCATGACGACGGCGCTCTTTGCCTGGGGTTTGAAACTGCAAATCCCGATCTGGCCGGCTTTCCTGTGAGCCCGTTTCCCGTCATCACAAGACGCCTTTCACCGCGGGCACGCTGATGGACATCTTCGCCAACCTTGCCAATGGCTTTGCCGTCGCGATGACGGGACCGAACCTCTTCTACTGTTTTCTCGGCGCGCTATTTGGCACGCTGATCGGCGTGCTGCCCGGCATCGGCCCGCTGGCGACGATCGCGATGCTGCTACCGATCACGTTCAAGCTTGAGCCGACCGGCGCGCTGATCATGCTGGCTGGCATCTTCTATGGCGCCCAATACGGCGGCTCGACCACGGCAATCCTGGTCAATCTGCCGGGCGAAGCATCAAGCGTCGTCACCGCCATCGACGGCTACAAGATGGCGCGCCAGGGCCGGGCGGGGGCGGCGCTGGCCGTCGCAGCCTTGGCCTCGTTTTTCGCCGGCTGCGTGTCGACACTGGTGATCGCGGTGGCGGCTCCGCCGCTGAGCCGTATGGCGTTGCTATTCGGGCCGGCGGAATTCACCGCACTCATGGCGCTCGGGCTCGTCGCCGCGGTCGTGCTGGCGTCGAGTTCCGTGGTGGCGTCGCTGGGTATGGTCATGGTCGGCATGTTGCTCGGCCTCGTCGGTACCGATACCACGACAGGCGAACAACGTTTTACGTTTGGCATCCGGCAGTTTTATGACGGCATCGATTTCGTCGTGGTCGCCATGGGATTGTTCGGCATCGCCGAGATCATCGCCAACCTTGCCGACCGCAATCAACGGGAGTTGCCGTCGGGGAAGATCAACAGGTTGTGGCCGACGCGCGACGATTTCCAGCGCTCGTGGCCGGCAGCCTTGCGCGGCACCGTTCTCGGCACCTTGCTTGGCGTGCTGCCCGGCGGCGGCGCGCTGGTCGGCCTGCGCCACACGCTCCTGCACCCGCCGGAGCCCTTTCGCGTCGCGCTCGCGCCCGACGCGGC
>JANXRM010000124.1 GCA_025353015.1 Hyphomicrobiales bacterium | reverse complement strand
CGATATAAAGATCGGCAGGCGTCCGCAGCGCTTCCGCCAGCAACGCCAGCGTGCTTGCATGAAACCCGACCTCGGCGGCACGGCCGAACGGGCTCACGGCAAAGGCCGCGCGCATCGCCATCTGCACCACGCGCAGACCACGCCAACGCCAACGCGAACGCAAATCGATGCGCTTGAGCCGCCAGGGAATGCGCCGCATCAATGACTGATCGCGCGGCTCGACCCGATCGAGCATCCGCATCGCAATCACTGTGGTATCGAAGCCCGCGTCATGCAGCGCTTGCGCCTCCTTGACGACACGCGGGTTGGAGCCGATCTGGCCGGGTGTGACGATGCAGACCCTCCGCGCCCGGCTTGGCCCCGCGCGCGCAAGCGACGAACTCGCGACCACGTTCATGCGGCCAACAGCGCAAATTTTGGTTGATATCCAGCGCGCCGAAGCCCGACTTGCAACGCCGAGATCAGATCGTGGCGGAAATCGGCCCATTGCCGCTGGCGCGCCGTTTCGAGGGCCTGGAAACGCATGTCATCCAAAGCGCGCCGGTGATCGAGACACCATCTGAGCGCGTCGGCGAGCGCATCGGGGTCGGCGGCTGGAACGACCAGGCCGTTCGCAGGTGTTATGAGGTCGGCAGCACCAGCCTGATCCGTGGTGATGACGGGTAGTCCGTGCGCCAGCGCCTCCGCGATCACCATGCCGTACCCATCCGACAACGTCGGGAAAACGAGCACGTCGGCGGCTTGAAAAGCTTGGAACAGTTGCGACTGAGGCACCGACCCGTGCACGACGACACCGTCTGGCTGATCCCGGAGAAGACGCTCCGGCAGCGCCATCGCGCCGTAGATATCGAGTGTCGCGGCCGTGCCCGGCTTGAAGATCTGCCAGGCTTTCAGCAGGTAATGCGCACCTTTGCGCAGACTGAACGGTCCAGCCCAGACGGCTCTGAGCGGGCGCTGCCGATCGTCCGGCCGGCGCTCCACGTAATCCAACGGCGCGGGCGCGCCCAACGAAGCGACGAACGTCTTTTCCGGATCAGCGCCAGCCCTGATGTGCGACTTGGCCGTCAGCGTCGAGTTCGTGATGATGACATCGGCAAGCGCTATCTCGGCACACCGGCGCGCGTAACGGCCTTCGAACTTTGCCTCGAAGTAGGCATCGTGGCGCGACGCAAGCTCCGGCCACTGGGCGCGCTCGCGGCGCTGGATGTCCTCGAATTGGCGGCTATCCAGCGATGGCAAATGCAGGATCCGCGCCACGCCCATGTCCTTTGCCCGCGTGAACGCCGCCAGCGCCGTATACTCGAAACACTGCACTGCTTCGGCCTTCGGGACGTACGTCTCAGCCACAAGCCTGTCGAAGCGGTCACTCATGCGAGACCACGCCATATCCGCCGGAACTGGGCCGGCTCCCGCCTTCTCCGTGAGGGAACGAATAACTTCCCAGAACGGATAGCTATGAACATCCGACGGGGCGATGCACGTGATCGCGCGACGCCGCAGCTCAGGCTCAAGGCGCCGTTTCAGCGCCGGAAACCGCGATAGCGCGCGGGCCAATTTGCCATCGTCACGGAACACGAATGTCGTGACATAGGCAACCAACGCGTCGCACTCGGCCAACGCCAGGGCGCTGTGCTGGGCATGCGCCATATTGCCGGGATAGGCGAGGACCGTGCGCATTACCTATGCCCCTCGCCCGCGACAGCGCTACTCGGCCGGCCGGCACGCCGCGCCAATAGCTTTTCGTAAATGTGCAGATAGGCGTCCGTCACGGCTTCAGCGCTAAAGAGCCGCTCGACCCGGGCCCTGCACGCCGCTCGTTCGATCGATCCCGTCTTGCCGATTGCGGCGATCATCTCGTCCAAGCCAGCGACGACGAAGCCTGTCACGCCATCCGCGACAACCTCGGGCACGGCACCGCGCGCAAAGCCGATGACGGGCGTACCGCAGGCCATCGCCTCCGCCATGACGATGCCGAACGGTTCTTCCCACAGAATGGGCATCAGCAAGGCGCTGGCCGATCCCAGCAAAGCGTTTTTCTGGGCGTCATCGACCGGCCCCATATAGGTGATGCGCTCGCCGTCGATTTCGGGCGCGATACGCGTATCGAACCAGTCCCGATGCTCCGCCGGAATATTGCCCGCCAGCACGAGCCGCCGCCCGGTGCGTCGCGCCGCTTCGATGGCTAGATGCGGCCCTTTGATCTCTTCAATACGACCGAGAAACACCAGCGGCGCGTCGGGGGCAACGTCGGCCCGGAAGGCGTAGGTCTGCAGCGGCACCCCGTTCGGCACGAGATGCCACGTCCCCGCGAGCGGCACCACCTGGAGCATCTGCCGGCTGATGGCCGAGAACTGCAGCGAGCCCCGCGACAACTGATGAGCGAGCCCCGTGGTTCGCGGACTGATTTCACGCTGATAACTCATGAGCTTTGGGATCGGCCAAGCCAACAGCGGCGCCATATAGGCAATGCGCGAAAAACTATGCACGAGGTCGAATTTTCCGGTCGCCACATGCCGCGCGAGGGTCAACGCATTTCGCATGGTATCGCGCCCGGCGCGACTGGACGCGCCCGGCCAGGCCACACGCTCGACAGGGCATTTTGAATGGGGGTGCGAAAAAAGAACAACCTCATGGCCGCGTTTTGTAAGCTCTCGCGCCAGCATGTCGACGATGCGCTCGATGCCGCCATAGTGCACAGGCGGAACCGGCAACTCCGGGTCGACCGTGAGCGCTATGCGCAAGAATGAACCCCGCATCGGCGCGCTCAAGCCCGGGCCTGCAGCAATTGCTTGGCCGAAACAATCCGTTGCACTTCAGCGGCGAACCGGCGGCAGATCGTCTCTGCGTCGAACGTTTCACTGACGAATTTTCTCGCAGCTGCACCCATCGCAGTGACTTTGGCCCGATCGTCGATCAAGTCCCGCATGATCGATGCCAAGCCGGCTGCATCGTCCGGCTCGAACAAGAGACCCGTCTCACCGGGCTTGACGACCTCCGGAAACCCGCCTGAATTCGCCAACACGGACGGTATTCCAAACAATGCGGCCTCGAGAACCACCATGCCGAATGCATCATTTAGCGACGGCGCAACAATGACATCCAGATCACCGTAGATATCTGTCTTCCCACTCTTCCACCCGAGCCAAGCCACGTCATGATCAATGCCAAGTCTTTTGCACTCTGATCTGAGATGTTGCACTTCAGCCCCATCATCGCGGCCGACGACTATAAATTCGGCACGACGCCGATACTCCGCATCCAAGCGACTTATCGCGTCAAAATACGTCATATGTCGTTTACTCGGAAGTATTTGTCCGACAATGCCGAACCGAAGCCTTCCCGTGTCGTTCGGCGCTGTAGCCCACCGAGTGTCTTTTTCGATCCCATTATGCACAAAACAAACGCGATCGGCGCCAACTTTCTCGACCAACCGTTTCGCGACAAACCCCGACACACCGATGAAACCATCCATATGCTTAAGGTAATACTTGGCAAACGGGCGTTCGAAGTCGGTGCCCGGCATATTGTGCGCGTGCATGATATGACAAACGCCGCCCGGCAAGAAGGGCAACGCCGACAGCGACGCCCTGATGTCGATGTGGACGACGACATCCGGCGCGAACTCAGCCGCTTCACGCCGAAGCTCCATGGCCGCGCGCGGCAGATTGCGCAGTCCATCGACGAGATGGGGAACGACCCGCGTCAAACGGCCGAGCTTCACGGCCGCGAACGGGACACCAGCCTCCCGCAACATCCCGGGAAACACGCCATCGTTCCAGCCGCTGCAGATCATTTTGACGGCATGCCCCTGCGCCTGCAGGCCAGACATGAGCGTCAACAAAACGCGCTCCATGCCACCGATGTAGGCGCCGCCACCGTAGAAAAGGATGCGCA
>JANXRM010000121.1 GCA_025353015.1 Hyphomicrobiales bacterium | reverse complement strand
AAGATCGTGATGCCCGGCGGTATCGATCCGCACGTGCACTTGCATCACCAATGGACAATGCCGGACGGCAAGCCCATGACCACGGCTGGCCCCGAGCAGGTGGGCAAGGCAGCGCTCTACGGCGGCACGACGACCTATATCGATTTCGCCTACTGGCGCGAGAACCAGACGGCGTTGCAGGGCATTGAAGCCCGCGACAAGGATTTCGTCGGCAAAAGCCCGTGCGACTGGGCCTATCACATCATGCTGCATTCCGAGCCGCCGCCGGAATTTCCGGGCCAGCTCGCCGAAGCGATCCAGGCCGGCTATCCAACGCTCAAGATCTTCACCACCAACATCCTGCCGACGCGGCACGGCCGCATGATCGACTTCGGCGACATCTGGGAGGCGTTCCAGGCGCTGGCGAAGAACGGCGGCCTTGGCGTCATCCATGCCGAAGACAATGACATCGTCATGCACATGTACGCCAAGCTGATCCGCGAGGGCCGCGTCGGCTTCGAGCATTTGGCGGAGGCACACAACCAGCTGTCCGAGGACTTGAGCTTCCGCCGCGTGTTGCGGCTTGCCGAAAGCGTGCCGGGTACAGCACTTTATATGATGCACGTGTCGGCCGGAACCGGTGTCGCGGCCATCAAGGAGGCGCGCGCCAAGGGCCTGCCGGTCTATGGCGAGACGCTGCATCAGTACATGATGTTCTCAGCCGAGGATTATAAGCGTCCCAATGGCCAGATGTACCATACGTATCCCTCGCTCAAGTCGCGTGAGGACCAGAGGGCGCTGTGGGCTGGCACGCTCGACGGCTCCATCAACTGCGTGGCAACGGACGAGTTGTGTTGCTCGCTGAAGGAAAAGATTGCCGGCGACCGCATCGACAATACGACGGGCGGCAATTCCGGCGTCGAGCCGCGGTTGGCCGTCATGTACACGGAAATGGTGGCGCGGCGCGGCTATTCGCTGAACCGCTACGTCGATCTCGTCTCCTCGAATGCCGCCAAGATCATGGGGCTTTATCCCAGGAAGGGCGCGATCGCGACCGGCAGCGATGCCGACATCACGATCCTCGATCCCGCCAAGCGCGGCAAGATCACGGCCGCGGAGCTGCACGAGACCGATTACACGCCGTGGGAGGGCCACGACATCTTTGCGTGGCCCGTCGTCACTATCCTGCGCGGCAAGGTCATGGTCGAGAACGGCCAATATTTCGCGAGCCCGAAGGACGGCAAATACCTCAAGCGCAAAATCGCACAGGACATCCTGGGGGGAACAGGCGTTTGAGTTCGCCGCTGACACCGCCTGCGAGCCTCTTCCGGCTGATCGAGCAAAGCCTGATCGCCTGGCGCCTTTTGGCGCGGGCGCGGCGGGTCGATACCAATGCCAATGAGAGTGCCATCGAGGTCGCAGGCCTTGGACGGCTGATCCGGGTCGAGCGGGCGGCGGTTGGCGAGCCTTACCGCTACATGGTTACGGTGGACGGGCGCCGACGTCCCGCGCTGTCGCTGGTCGCGGTATTGCGGCAGGTCCGGATTGCGCTCGATCCGGCCTATGACAAAGTTCGCGTGCGCATTGCAGTGGAGCCATTGCTGCCGCCGACAGTTGACCAACAAACGCGGCCTTGAGCCGATCTGCCCGCTTGAGACGCCGCGCGAGGGCCTGTAATGCTGCGGTACAAACGGATAGTCGGATCGACGCGGCTCGAATCGGGGATGGAACGGATGGAGCTTCAGGCTCAAAACGGCGCGCTGGTCACGGTTTTCGGCGGCTCGGGCTTCGTCGGCCGGCATGTGGTGCGCGAACTCGCCCGGCAGGGCTTCCGGGTGCGTTCAGCGACGCGGCGGCCGGACCTCGCGGGCCATCTGCAGCCCATGGGCGGCGTCGGCCAGATCCAGCCGGTGCAAGCCAATCTCCGCTATCCCGACAGCGTTGCAGCAGCCGTTGCTGGCGCCGACGTGGTGATCAATATGGTCGGGCTCTTGTTCAAGTCCGGCCGCCAGACGTTCGACGCCGTGCACGTCGACGGCGCACGCGCCATTGCGCACGCGGCGCGGGCGGCCGGTGTTGCGCGCCTGATCCACGTTTCTGCCATCGGTGCCAGCGCTAATTCCCCTGGCAATTACGGGCGCACGAAGGCCGCCGGCGAAGCTGCCGTGCGCAAGGAATTCCCGGATGCGGTCATTGTCAGGCCCTCGATCGTGTTCGGGCCCGAGGACGAGTTCTTCAATCGTTTCGCCGACATGGCGCGCAAGGCACCGTTGCTGCCACTGGTTGGCGGCGGCCGGACGCGCTTCCAGCCGGTTTATGCCGGCGATGTGGCGCTGGCCGTCGCGGCTGCGGCGCAAGGCACGGCAAAGCCCGGCCTCGTCTACGAACTCGGCGGGCCCGAGGTTCTCACCTTCCGCCAGTTGCTCGATCGCACGCAGGAGATGGCGGGGCGCCATCGCGGCTACCTGCGGCTGCCGTTCTGGGCGGCGAAGCTCGGCGCATTTCTGACCGTGCCATTGCCGAACGCGCTACGCCCGTTGACGGTCGATCAAGTGCGCATGTTGCAGGCCGACAACGTCGTCAGCGAGGCGGCGCAAAACGAAGGCCGCACGCTGCAAGGCCTCGGCATCCTGGGTCTGCACGCCATTGATACCATCGTTCCGGCCTACCTCGAGCAGTACAAGGCGAAAGGCCAGTATTCGCATTACCGGGGCTGAATGATCTGGGGTTGCGCTGCCTCCCTGCCTTCCTCTTGCCTCCCGAATCAGTCGATGGTGCCGATGCAAGTCATCATTGCATCGGGTGGGCAGGCGAAGCGGGGATTTCATGACCGAGCGGGTATCGGCACGGCGCGGCAAGGCTGGCACCGAAGGCAAGATCGGCAACGACGACGAAATAGCTTCCCCGAAAGCACGTGCGGTCGCCAAATCCGCGCTGAAGCCGGCGTCGAAAACGGCCAAGGCAGCGTCGACGCCCGCGGTCGACAAAAAGACGGTACCGGACAAGAAAGCCGCCTTCGAGAAGAAGACGATTGCGCTCGTCTACGATTTCGACGGCACGCTCAGCCCCAAGCCCATGCAGGAATACACGTTCCTGCCAAAAATCGGCGAAGACCCAAAGGCGTTTTGGACCGAATCCAACAAGATCGCGCGTGAGCACGGCGCCGATCCGCTGATCACCTACATGCACCTGATGTACAAGAAGGCCAAGGCCCGCGGTGTCCGCATCGATCGCGAAGAGCTGGTGGCGCTGGGCCGCGACGTCGAGCTGTTTCCAGGCGTCGAGACCTGGTTCGACGAGATCAGCCAGTATGTGGCCATGCGCGCCGAGAGCCACGGCGTGACGCTCCGGCACTATCTCATTTCGTCCGGCCTCACCGAGATCATCGAGGGCACGAGCATCCGCCCGCGCTTCCACAACGTCTTCGCGTCGGAGTATTGGTTCGACGCCTATGACCTGCCCTATCCGAAGCGCGTCATCACGGACACCGGCAAGACCCAGTATCTGTTCCGCATCAACAAGGGCGTCGAGGATCTGGGCCTCAGCATCAACGATCACATGCCCGAGAAGACGCGGCCGATCCCGTTTTCGAACATGATCTACTTCGGCGACGGCGATACCGACGTGCCGTCCATGGCCGTCATGCGCAAGAACGGCGGTTATGCGGTCGCGGTGCATCCGCCCGGCAAAAACCGCACGAAATGCACCGATCTCTTCAACGCCGGCCGCTGCGATTTCTTCGCGCCCGCCGATTATCGCCGTGGGTCCGACCTTTTCAAGCGGACGTGTCTGCTGCTCGATCGCATGTTGGCCGATATTCGCGTGCAGGAAGAAATGTGGCGGCTCTCACGCGGTTCGGGCTCAGCAAAAAGCTGAACGCAGGGGCTCTTACGACGTGCTGGCAGCGGTGCGCGTGAACATTTCCGTGTAGTCGATCAGGCGGTCCGAGGCTAAGGCCGCAGCGGCGCCATTTCCGCCAGCAATCGCGCGCGCCTGTTCGGCATGCAATTGGGCGCACAAGGGCAGGTCGGCCGCCTGCTTGTAGTGCTGGTACCAAAACCGCCGGGAATGGCCGTTGATCAGCCGCATCGCACTGGCAGCATATTCGTTGTGGGCCGCCGCGGTGACCAACAGGTTGAGGGCGCGATCAAGACGCATGAACGCCAACTCGTCGTTCTTGCCGGATGCGACCGTCATGCCCTCGGCGATGGCACGGAAGCCCTGACGTTGCTCGTCGGAGGCGCGCTCGGCGGCCGTTCGGCTCAAGAGCCGCTCGAGTTCGCGTCGCACTTCGAGGACGAGCATTTGTTGCGTCGGATCGGTGGTCGACACCAGGATGCCGCGGCGAGGCAGCACTGAAACCAGCCCTTCGCGGACCAGCCGCTGCAACGCCTCACGAATGGGTGTGCGGCCAAGCCCCAATTGGGTCGCCAGCGCATGCTCCGAAACGAACTCACCTGGGGTCAATTTGAGCGTGACGATCCGCTCTTCGAGCTCGGCGTAGGCCTGCTCCGCCAGGGCGGGTGCCATTGCCGAAATTGGTTCGATGGCTCGTTCGCGCACGGATACCGTCTCGTTGAGTTATGGGCCAGTTCAGTTGTGGGCCAGTTCAGTTGCGCGCTAGTTCAGTTGCGGGCGGCCGATGCCCAGGATGCGGTCCCAAAGCGTGCCTCCGACAAACCTTTGACCGATGATGAAATATCCCACCATGATCGCCACGAGCAGCACGGCCGGCCAACCATGCAGCCCGATGCTGCGGTCGGTAAACTCACCTCCAAACCACAGGATTGGTGCCCCTGCGACGATCATGATGGTGATGAAGTCCAACGTCGCTGCCAGTGCCCGCTTCAAGGCCGAAGATCGGTATTTCTCAATCATGGTTTGCCATCCGGCTGATGAAGCGCCGCTTCGTCGCGGCGCCAGCCTCATTCCGCCAGCCTCATTTCGGTTGTGGGCGCTTGATGCCGAAAACCCGGTCCCACGGCGTGCCGCCGGCAAACTTGCGGCCGATGATGAAATAGGCAGCGACCAGTCCGAACAGGAGCAGCGCCGGACCACCACTGAGCGTAAAGCCGCCGGTCGGCGTGATGTTGCCCGTCACTTTGCCGATGACGTAGCCGAGCCCCAAGAATGCCGTGAAGAAATCCAAGGCAACTGCAATGCCACGTTTCCAGACAGCGGCTCTGACAACCTGTTCCATTGGTTTCCACTCCGGTGCGTTCGCCTGTTCGGCGTCTGATCTGGGCGCTTAGCTGCTATGCAAACCTATCATATCTGTTTGCGCTTCTGAACCAGCTTTGCGAACTTCTCGTATTCCTCTTCTTTCACGGTGTAGGAATGATCGTCATCGGGGAACGAGCCCTCTTTCACTTCCTTGATGTATTGCTTGATGCCCGACACCGCGACTTCGGTGAGCTTGGCGTAGCGCTTGGTAAATTTTGGCTTGAAGTCGGTGAAGACGCCGAGCAGGTCGTGGCAGAGCAGGATCTGCCCGTCGCAACCGACGCCGGCCCCGATGCCAATCGTTGGGATCGTCAATTGCTCCGAGATGAGCTTTGCGATTCTAGCGGGCACGGCTTCGAATTCGAGCATGAAACAGCCGGCATCCTCGATAGCGAGCGCATCCTCCAGGATCTTCATGGCCGCGTCTGCCGTGCGCCCCTGGATCTTGAAGCCGCCGAACATGGCGATCGTATGCGGCGTCAGGCCGATATGCGACGCCGTCGGGATGCCGGCATCGACGAGCGCTTTCAGAATGTGCGCTTGCGACTTGCCGCCTTGCGGCTTCACCGCATCGCTCAGCGCCTCCTGCATGAAGCGCGTGGCGTTGGTCAACGCGCGGTCCACCGTGTTGTAGCTCTGGTAGGGCATGCACCCGAGAACGAACGTGTTCGGAGCGCCGCGGCGGATGGCCTGCGCATGCATCACCATCATATCCATGGTGGCGGGAACCGTGGATTTATGGCCGTGGGCAATCATCGCAAGGCTGTCACCGACGACCGCCACATCGACGCCGGCCATGTCGGCCCACTGGGCGGCCGTATAATCGGGCACCGACATGTAGACGAACTTCTCAGCCGTTTTCTTGCTGTCGCGAATCTCCGTGATGGTTCGCTTTTCACGTTTCTTGTCTGGGGTCTTGTTTTCTGGGGTCTTGGGGTCGGACATAAGAGGTCTCCGGCGACGGCTCTCTGGCGGATGGCGGCGTTCGATCTGGCTGATATATCTCGACCATGATAGGGAGTGACAGCCCGGTCAAGCGCGGGTGCCACCAAGCAGGACGCGATGTCGTATTTCGCCATTTTAAACTGGCCAGGGCTCGGTGTGTTCACGCTACAGGTGCTGGTGGTGGCGCTGTTGGTCCTCTGCCTTTGCGGCCATTTCCCGATTGCCGAACAGCATTCGAAGTTCACGGCGCTGTCGGGTCGCCTGCTGCTGGCGGCGAGCGCGCTGAGTTGTGCCGGCTCAATCGTGTTGGCGGTTGCTTTCGCGAACCGTCGGCTGCCGATCCCCGTGGCGGTGATCGCTGCAGGCCTTGCCCTGCTGACGGCGCCGCTGATGCTGCAACGCTTGCCGGATTGGTTCGTGGATGGCCGGCGTGGGCTTGCGGTGCTGGC
>JANXRM010000104.1 GCA_025353015.1 Hyphomicrobiales bacterium | reverse complement strand
TTCGGTCGCGAACTTCGTCTCGAACTCGATCGCCGTCTTCGGAAAATCGCGCCACAGCGCGTCGTCGTCCTGCTTGGTCATGATCAGTGCCCCACTTGTTGTGGCATCTCAATGACTTACAATTGCGCCGGAACTAAGTGCGCAGGGATGAATCTAATTCGTGCTATCGCTAATTCGCACGATCGCGTGGTGCTGCGTAAGCCGGGCGGCGTCGGGGGCGAGGGAGGTGGGCCGGCGACAAGCCAGGCGATGGTGTGCGAGCCATTCCATCCCCATCGGCGATATCAGTGTGCCGTGGTGCGTGGCGCGGTGGCTTCGGCGCGTGACGTCCGGCATACGCCGCCCCATGTCACCCCTTGTCGTTGAAGAAGTCGTAGACCTTGCGGGCCATGTCGGCTGAGATGCCGGGGACTGACAGCATGTCCTCGATGGAGGCGCGGGAGACCGCTTTGGCCGAGCCAAAGTGCTTCATCAGCGCGCTTTTCCGCGTCGGGCCGACGCCGGCGATCTCGTCGAGCGGGTTAACACCCATGGCTTTCGCGCGTTTGGCGCGGTGCGTGCCGATGGCGAAGCGGTGCGCCTCGTCGCGCAGGCGTTGCACGAAATAGAGCACGGGATCGCGCGGTTCCAGCATCATGGGGCGCTCACGGCCGGGGATGTGGAAGTGCTCGCGGCCGGCATCGCGGTCGGGGCCTTTGGCGACGCCGATCAGCGTGATGTCGGTTATGCCAAGATTGGCCAGGACTTCGCGGGCGACGCTGAGCTGGCCCAGCCCACCGTCGACCAAGACGAGATCGGGGCGATCGGGGAAGTCGTCGGCTGACGTTTCGGCGGTGTCGTCGTCGTCCTCGGTATCTGCGGGCTCAGTCACGGTGTTGGCCGTACTGTCCGGCCCAGTCTCATCCCCATGCGTCAGCGCATTGTCCGCACGCAAAACGCCGAAGGCGATGGCATCGGCGCCGCGCTCATTTCGCGGCGGTAGCGACGGGTGTTGGACACGGCTCCCCTTCAAATCCGGGTCCAGGGACGATGTCCCTGGCGGGGAGCTCGAGGGGCCGCGCCCCTCGTTACTTGTCCCAGGCTCCATAGCATCCGAGGCAACCTCCGCCTCAGCCACCAGCCGCTTAAAGCGCCGGGTCAGTACCTCCTGCATCATCGCGTAGTCGTCGCCGGGCGTCAGGCTCTCAGACTTGATGTTGAACTTGCGGTACTGGCCTTTGACGAAGCCCTGCGCACCCGCGACGATCATGCCGCCGACGGCGTTGGTGCCCATGATGTGGCTGTTGTCGAACACCTCGATGCGGCGCGGCGGCCGCTGCAAACCGAAACGCTCGGCGAGGCCTTCCAGCAACCGGCGTTGGGTGGAACTCTCCGCCAAGCGGCGGCCGAGGGCCTCGCGGGCATTATCCAGCGCATGCTCGACCAGCCCGGTTTTGTTGCCGCGCTGCGGCACGCGGATCTCGATGCGGCGCTCGGCGCGGATACCCAAGGCTTCGGCCATCAGCTCGCGCGTTGGAAATTCGTGGCTGGCAAGGATCAATCGCGGCACCGGCTTGTCGTCGTAGAACTGGGCGATGAAGCTTTCCAGCACCTCTTCGACGGGGAGCGACCGGTCGGCTTTCGGGAAATAGGCGCGGTTGCCCCAGTTCTGTCCGGTGCGAAAGAAGAACACTTGGATGCAGGTCTGGCCGCCGTCCTGATAGGCCGCGAAGATGTCGGCTTCCTCGATGCCGTCGGGATTGATGGTCGTGTCGGCTGTGACGTGGGCGATGGCCTGCAAGCGGTTGCGGTAACCGGCGGCGCGCTCGTATTCGAGTTGGTCGGCGGCCTCCGTCATCTGCGCCTGCAGCCGCTGCCGCATCTCCTGGCTTTCGCCACGCAGGAACGTCGAGGCCTCGTCGGCAAGGCGGGCGTAATCGGCAAGCGCGATTTCCCCCGTGCAGGGCGCCGAACAGCGCTTGATCTGATGCAGCAGGCAGGGCCGCGTGCGGCTTTCGTAGATGCTGTCGGAGCAGGTGCGCAACAGGAACGCACGCTGCAGAGTGTTTACGGCGCGGGTGACGGCGCCGGCCGAGGCGAAGGGGCCGAAATAATCGCCTTTCACGTTGCGGGCGCCGCGGTGCTTGAGAATTTGCGGCGCGGCATGGTCCCGCCGGATCAGGATATAAGGAAACGACTTGTCGTCGCGCATCAGCACGTTGAAGCGCGGGCGAAAGCGCTTGATCAGGTTGGCTTCGAGCAGCAGCGCCTCGGCCTCGGTGCGAACGGTCACGAACTCCATGGCGACCGTGATCGAGATCATGCGGGCGATGCGGTTGGTGTGCCCGCCGAGGCGCGCGTAGTTTGAGACCCGGGCCTTGAGGCTGCGCGCCTTGCCGACATAGATGACCGTGCCATCGGCGTCGATCATGCGGTAGACGCCGGGCGCGCTGGGCAGCGTCTTGAGATAGCCCGCGATGACCTCGGCGCCGGCCCGGCCTCGTGGCGGTGTTGCCGGATCGAGGGCTGCGGCACCGGCGGGAACCGGTGGTGTTTCGGTGGGGGCCGGGTTTGGTCGGTTCTCGGGCATGCCTGATGTCTTGTCCGCGCAATCCGCCAAGGTCAAGTCGACTGGTGCCGCGGGCATTTCCGGATAGATGGCGTGGCTTATTGTCTCGATTTGAAACAGCTGTCCGCCGGTGACACGCGTGCATTGACGTTACCTGGGGAAACACGCTTGTTCTTTAACGGAAAGTATCGGATTGTGCCGTCCAGAGACAGTCACCTGGGGGAGTTAGGGATGAGCGCGCGGGGCACCGTACAACCGATCGAGAGCGCATTGACGCAGCCAGCATCGACGCAGCCAGTATCGATAGCGGCGGCGTCGAGGGGAGCAGTACAACCGGTTGCGAAGCCTGCCATCCTGGGCAAAGCATCGGCCCTTGAGCGGCGCCGGAATTTCCTGTCGGAGGTCGCGATCGATTTCGGTCCGCGCGACTTGCTCAACCGGCTGTTTCTGTCCGCCGATACGGAAATGCGCCGCGTCGGCATCGACCTGCATTTTGCCCCGATTGATGCTCTCGTCGAGCTGAACGCCGGCGTGGACCCGAAAACGTGGCGTCCGCTGGTTCAAACGCTCGATCCGCGCCTGGGCATGTACAATGCGGACAATGGGTTCTGCATGCTCGGCCGCAATGCCGAAGGCGAGATCGTCGCCGTTCAGGCCGTGCGCCTCTATAATTTTGGCCGCAGCAACTTCAAAGACGAGGCCGAGAGCCTGAGGCTTTGGTATTCCGATCCCGAAGCGATGCGCCGGCCCGGCGAGTCATGTCCGGTATCGGCGCCCTATGCGGCCGAGATGGTCGGCAGCGCCGTTTATTCCGGTGCGGTCTGGTTCCGGCCGGATTATCGCGGCAAAGGCGTGACCTACAGCCTTGGGCGGATCGTCAAAGCCTATGCCATGACGCGCTGGGCCGCCGACAACGTTTTCGCCCTGATGTCCGAGGACGTCTATGCGCGGGGCACCGCCAAGAGAGCCGGGTTCCAGCACACCGAATGGTCGGTCGATTTCAACAACACGCAATACGGCACGTACCGCATGGCGTTGCTTTGGATCAGCGCGCAGGAGCAGCTCTCCTACTTCCAGAGCTACCTAGATGCGCCCAAACCTGAGGTCGATGCGGCTATCGAGGATCGAGCCGCCAATCAGCAGCGGTGA
Organism: Hyphomicrobiales bacterium; assembly: GCA_025353015.1. Lineage (GTDB taxonomy): Bacteria > Pseudomonadota > Alphaproteobacteria > Rhizobiales > Hyphomicrobiaceae. The sequence goes on along the minus strand of JANXRM010000104.1, from coordinate 16,725 downwards.
ATCGGCAGGTCCAGCCAGCGGCACGATCAACCGCTTGTAGCGCAGCCGTGAGCGGCCGTCGCGCGGCCAGCGGATGATCGCGTCCACCTCTTCAACGCGCGGCGCATTCTCGGCCATCGCATCATAGTAGCCCGGAGAAACCTGGCGGCCATAGGACCGGTCGGGCATTTCCTCGATGGGGGCGCCGACGGCGCAGGAGCGCCAGGTATCGTAATCCGAGAAGAGTTCGGCTCCGAAGGAATGAAAGACGAGCTTTTCATGGCCGGTGCCCTGCTTGACCATCAAATGCCGTTGACCAAGGGCCAGCCCGACCAGGTGCATGAGGGCCTGCTGGCCCGCGGGAACGCCAAGCGAGGGCCAGTTTTCGAGAATGTCGCGTAAGGGCCCGGCGGGCAGATCTTCCGCGGTGAGGCGCCGGGACAGGAAATCATTCGGCTTCGCCCGGTGCGCACCCGCCATGAGATCGTCGAGGCGGCGCTGGATCGATTGGCCGGCGCGCAGCAACTCGTTCGACCAGTTGCAGTCGAGATGCGTGAGCACGACGCGCTCGTTGTGCGACCGTTCGAGCCATCCAACGAGCGTGCGATACGCACGTTCCGATACCACTGACGGCCGCAAACGGATCTGGCAGGACGCGCCATAGATATTCAGTGCGACAAAACCAAGGTTTGCTACTGCGTAGTCGGAAAACTCACCGCCAGAATAGGGCGAGTCGAACGATTGACGCAACTTCCTTGATTGACCGTCCCAGACTTCGCCCTGATCATCAATCAGAAGCAGTGACATAAGTGTTCCCCCGACGCGCAACGTGCCCGGCGGATATAATCATTATCGTGTTGCGGAACCTTTAAGCCATTTCCAACAAATGCGGGGGTGCCGGTGTCCCAAGATTGACGGCATTTGATGCGACGTTCGGATTGTTCCGGGCGACAGTGAAGCCAAGACGCTGATATCGCCACAATATGGCCACGGGCCGCAGCGCCTATGGAAGGCGAATGCACGCGGGCATGAGCGTTGTCGCGTCGCCATATCGTGGTCGTCTTGTGCTGCAGCCCCCCCCAGTCGCCGCCGGCTTCGGCCAGGGTGGCGGTGGCCGATATCCGTGCTCCTTGTCCGCCGGCCTCGATCGGCAACGCGATCGGCAAGAAGCGGGCGACAGCCGGCGCGTCAACGGGCTGCCATCAGGCGCACTATTTGCTCGCGCACATTAGAGCAACGCTGAGCCGCATGTGGGTTGGAGGATAGATGCGACGACTGTTCCTTCTGGCGGCCGCATTGCTCGGCCTGGCTATTCTGCCAGCAATCGCTGCGCCTCCAAAGGGACGGCCGCTGACGTCGCAAGACATTCTGAAATGGATCAATGGCTACCGCGCCAAACCCGAGCCTGAGAAACTGGCCGATGCCGTGCGCGGCATGAGCGCTATCGGCCTATTCAAGGATCTGGACGCAAACGGGGTCTACATCGGCTTCATTGCTGGGGTCCTCGGCGACAACCCCGGCAAAGCCGAAGCAATGATCGCCAAGATGTTCCCGATGCCGCCGGAGGATCAGGTGGCCATTATCAGGGCGATCGCCTATTCGGGATTGCCGAATTGGAAAATCGTGCTCGAAAAATTCGTCGAGCGCATGCCCGCGCGGATCGTGCTCATCCAACGCCATCTGGCCGACAAGGCGCCGACGCTATTGACGTTGCCGCTGGACCAGTCGCCCGCGGCGCTCGACACGCTCTGGGGCACCTATTTCGCCACGGGCCGCTTCGAAACCATTGATCGCATCATCGGGGTGATCGGCTGGTCCAAGGATGCCGACAATGTCGAACGCCTGACGCTCGGCAGCATGGCGAAGTGGACGCTCGCAAACAACGCGCAGCAGGACAAGGATCTGCTCGACCACCTGAAAGCGCAGGTCGCGAGGCAAAAAAAACCGATCGCCAAGGAACTCAGCGAGATCATCGAGGCCGCGGAAACGTTCGAAACAACGAAGATCCGTCGGGAGGCGCTGAATGCCATCGAGGAGTTAAAGCGCAAAGGCCCCGAGAGCACTCGGCGATACACGTGGTGGGGGCAGGCCGGCCAGACCGTGCTGGCGCTGGGATGTGTTGCAGCCGGCGCGCTTGGGCATGCGGAAGTGGCTGTTCCCTGTGTCGTTGGCGGCGCGCTTTCGTCGGTTGCGTTGAGGGCCGTTGCGCCGAAGTAGGGCTCGGCCTTTGGACTGGTTCCGGCCGTCGGCCATGGCTGGTCGGGTTACCGGTTCTCGTTGGCCGGAAGCAGCGCCATTTTGCCGAGCAAATCCTGGCTGACCTCGACGACCCTAGCAATTTTGGCGGCATCGCGGGATTCGTCTGAGCCGGGCATGACCTTGCGTCCATCGAGATACTGGCCCGAAAGCGGGCGTGGATCGGCAACGGTCGTCAGCCAGAGAAGATCGCCAGCCGATTGCGCCTGTGATCGGACCGTCGGCAGGACCGGCGCCAGCAGCGGCATGATGTACTTCCAGCCGAGGATCTGGAAGATATTGCGCTCGCGGGCGATATCCGTGCCGGGCACGATATTGGGATTGAACGCGAAGGTCGCGATGCGCGGATGGGCTTTTCCCAGATGCCGGGCGTGCATCAGATTGAGCAGCTTCGAAGCGCTGTAGCGGGCCTCGCCGCGGTCGACGCGCTCGGTGAACTGGTTCTGCGCGCGCTGGACGTCGGCCATGACGGCTGGATCTTCCCAGGCCGCCCGCGTAATGCCAACGAGGCAGAAAGCTTGCGGATTGTGCACGATGCTGGATGTGAGAACGAGCCGGCCGCCGTCGCGCACGGATGGGATAAGCCGCTCGGCCAGCAGGTAGTGCGCGAGATGGTTGACCGCGAACGAGATTTCCAGGCCGTCGGCTGAAGCCTGATCGCCCGAAATGGCTTGGATGCCGGCATTGAAGGCCATGGCATCGATCGGTGTACCGGCCAAGTCAGCCAGGATCTGTTCGGCCGCTGATGCAACTGTTCGCAGGCTCGCCAGATCCGCGGAAATGATGTGCAGGCGGCCGGCGGTGCCGGGCATCCCCATGAGGGCGGCTGCGCGCTCCGGCGAGCGGGCCAGGAGATAAATGCGCCAGTCTCCTTGCTCCGCCAGCAATCTTTCCAACATGCGACGACCGAATCCGCTGGTGCCGCCGGTCATGACGAGAATTTTGCGGCCTGTGCCGCTGATTGCTGTGGGGGACATGATGCTTTGGCTCCAATAAAGACGCGGCGTGACCTGAACCGAGCAAGCCCGTCACGGCGGAATAGGCCCGTTTAGCCCCATGCAGCATGAGGCAAAGGGGGCGTCGACGCGAAACAGATGTTTGCCCACGGGTAAATGCTGAAGCGGGACCTGGCTGTGGCGCGCAGGCCACTGTAGCCGCGCGGCCTATTTTCGCCACAAGAAGCCACGGCCGTTGCCACATTCGAAGCATAGCGTTGCCGCAGTAACTGGCGAAGCTCGGGTCTGTCTGATCGAGGCTTGTTCACAGCGCGGTCAGCGCTCGCGGACTTTAATTTCGTTTCGGGCGCCAATTCGGTGATGGCGCCCAGATCGATGGCACGGAGGATGATGATGACGAATATCCGGATCAAGACGTTGCGGACGGTCTTTCGGGATTGGCTTCTCGGGCTCGGCCTGTTCGTGGTGATGGCCCTCGGCCTTGCAGCCGACCACCAAACCTGGGGACCGTCGAAGGCGGCCGCATCGGGCACCGACTGGTCGCAGCCGCACGAGATGGCAACGCCGTCCGCAGTGCAGCCTTCGGCCGTCTATTTTGCGGCGATGTACCAATCGCCCGCTTCGACGGGAACGGCCGGGCGGATGACAGCGCTGGCGATCCTTGGGCTCACGTTTTCATTGATGTTTTCATTCAATCTTTTCATCTGGCGTCATTTGCGGCGGGTCTATGCCCTTCCGCGGAGGACGTGGCGGCGGGCCCGGTAAAGTTGGCAAGTCCTAAGGCTGGCCAAGCAGGGCCGCTTTGGGCCGAGGGGGCTTGCGCCAGGCCTTCCGAATGACGGGCCGAATGCTTATATGTGGGTTCACGATCGTACAGAATCGAGCCGGGGAGCCTCGCGATGGCCAAGACCAGCACGGATGCGTTCAAGAGCAGCGCTGCATTGAACAGCAGCGGCGGCATAACCCGCTTTGCCAGCATAACCCGCTTTCCCAGCATAAGCCGCTTTCAAGGTAGCCTGGGTGGTGTGGCATCCCGAGGCGGCGTTATCGTCGCGTGCGCCACGGCGGCGGTGATCGGCTACCTCGCGTTGGCGGGCCGCGGCACAGATTTCACCGGGAACGTACTGGCGAGTGGTTATGGCCGCGCATTGGCGGATGCCGACACGTCCTGGAGCAGCGCGGCGTCAGGAAAATCGTCGGCCAACCTCTGGCTCAGCGGATTGGGGGACCAGCCCATTGCGATGCGGAAGGCCGTCGCAATCGGCGACCGCATCACCGTCGCCAACAACAGCCGGACGGATGTTTTCGAGGTCGTGAACCTTGAGCAGATCGACGGCGAGCCCTTGGGACTTCAGGCGACGCGGATACAAGTCGTGACAGCGCGCGTGGACGGCAACGCATCAGGCGGGCATGCGTCTGTTTCAGGCGAGACCGTCCGGTTCCTGTTTGCGGTCGATGACGCAAGGCCGGTACCGGCTCAGCCGAAGCCCGACAAGGTCCTGTAAGCGCGAATTCCCGAGGTTTCGAGATGGCTGGTCGCGAGCATCGCTACACCTGCGCGGTGACTTGGACGGGTAACACTGGATCGGGGACTACGACCTATACCGGCTACAGCCGCGACCACACCATCAATGCCGCGGGCAAGCCGGTCATTCCAGGGTCATCCGACCCAGCCTTCCGTGGCGATGCAGCACGCTACAATCCAGAAGACCTGCTGGTTGCCTCGGTCTCCACCTGCCACATGCTCTGGTATCTGCACATGGCCGCGGAAGCCGGTGTCGTCGTCACGGCCTATCGCGACGAGCCCGTAGGTGTGATGGTGGAGGACGCGGTCAAGGGTGGGCATTTTACCAGTGTCGTGCTGAAGCCGACCGTTACGATCGCCCCGGGCAGCGATCCCTTAGCGGCACGCGACGCGCACGCCGCGGCACACGCCAAATGCTATGTCGCGAACTCCCTCAATTTCCCCGTCACCTGCGAACCCGTCATCGTCGGCGGTTGAGCCGCCGACGGGCAGTACGCGCGACTGTCAGAGAAACATCATCGTGTCCGGGGCCAAGTCGAGCAGATGCCGGCCGACGGTCATGTAATGCGTCGGACGGCCTTGCACCTGCTGCGACACCGAATGCGCGTCCCGCAAACGCTGCTCGAACGGGAGCTGCCGGAAGATGGCATTGGAGCCGGCCGCCCGATAGGCCTCCGCAACGATGTCGACGCCCTCGTTGATGGCATGTGTCGAGGCGAGCCGGACGTTGATGCGATGATCAAGCGTCAAGGCGCGGCCCGCGTGCATATCGGTCCAGACGTCGCTGACTGTTGTGTGCAGCAGGGCTCGGGCGGCGCGGAAGCGAGCTTCCATTTTCGCGAGGTCGGATTGAAAGACTTGGCTCTCGCGCATGGACGAGGAAGCGCCGCGCTGGGTCTTCGTCATGGCGATCGCGCGCAGGTCACTCAAGGTGCCGCGCACGATGCCGAGCATGACGCCGCCAAATCCCCCGGCGTAGATGATCGTTGTGGGCAAGCGGAACAAGGTGGATTTGACGACGACCTTGTCCATGCCTTCGCGGTCGAGGGTCTCATCGGCCGGGACGACGAGATCGGTGACCTCATAGGTGTCGCTGCCGGTGCCGCGCAGCCCCATGACATCCCAGACGTCGCGGACTTTCGCCTTCGCGCGGGGAAACAAGGCCGTGCAATCGGCCTGTTTGCCGGCTGCATTCAAGCGAGGCTGGCCGTTGGCCTCGACGATCTTGCAATGGGCGCCGAGCATGGTCGCGTGCCGACTGCCGCTCGCGAACGACCATTGGCCGGAAACGCGGTAGCCGCCATCGACGGCGGTGGCCGTGCCTTGCACGCCGGCACCCCACGCCAGTACGGCGTTGCGCGGCCCGAACAGACGTTGGGCGACATCGGGCTTGAGGAACGACGCCGTCATGGAGCAGCCACTGCCTTGGCCCAGGCACCAGGCGGCACTGGCGTCGGCGGCGGCAATCGTTTCCGTGACTTGTACGAATGTCAGTAGGTCGGTTTCGTCGCCACCGATCGACGTTGGCAGCAGCAACCGGAAGAGGCGGGCCTCGTGCATGGCCTCCAGCAGGTCGGGCGGCAGCGCGCGCTCGTCTTCTATCCGCCGCGTTCCCGCGCGGAGTTTCTCGGCGACGCGGCGTGCGCGCTCAAGTGCGCCCGCCTGACCGCTGGTCGTAGCTGCCTGGGAAATAACAGATGGCTCTGCGTGCATGATGGGGGTGCCGTTGTAGCTCACAAAAACGTCTCCGGCGGATGGCCGAGCAAGATCTGGCCGACGGCCTCGAAATGCGCCGATCGCGCCTGGATCTGCTGCGACATCGTGTGGATATCGCGGAAGCGTCGCTCGAAGGGGCTGCCGGGGAAGATGGCATCGACGCCCGCCGATTTATAGACGGCGTCTGCGACTTCGATCGCGGCCTGCACGGCGTTGGCACAGGCCAGCCGAACGCGCCCGCGATCGGCAACGCTGATGACGGCCTGCTCGTCCGCGGCCGCGTAGATGGCGGCGAGGGTCGCATCGAGATAGGCGCCTGATGCGTCGAGCTTCGCCTGGTTTCGCGCGACTTCGCCTTGGATCGCGGCGCTCGCGGCGAGCAGGCCCAGGCCGCGCGGTGTTTTCTTCGACGCAAGCGCGATAAAGGCCTCGTGCATGGCGCGTGCCGTGCCGGTTGCCACGCCAGCCATACCGACGGCGTAGAGGCCTTGCATTGTAAACGCATAGAGGGGGCCGGGCACGCGCCTGAGGTCGGGATCTTCGCGTGTGCTGCTGTAGGCCTCGGCAACGAACAGATCGTGGACGCTGTAACTATCAGAGGCTGTGCCGCGCAAACCGATCGTGTTCCAGGTGTCGAGCAGATTGGCCTGCGCCACCGGAAAGAGTAACGTACGCACGGTCGGACGGCCGAAACGATTGAGGCGCAAGCTTCCGTCTGCTTCCTCGACGTTGCAATGGGCGCCCATCCAGTTCGCCTGACGGCAACCGCTGGCGAAATCCCAGCGGCCGGTCACGCGGTATCCGCCGACGACGGCTTTGGCGCGGCAGGCGTTGGGCGGCCCCCATGCCATCAGCGTTCGGGGATTGGTGAAGATCGCCCGCGCGATTTCGGGCTCCAGGAACGGTGCGATCAGAACCGTGCTGTTGGCAACGAACATGTTCCAGGCAATCGACGCGTCATGCCGTGCGATTTCCTCGATGGCGCGGAAGTAGGCCATCGGCGTGTCCTGCTCGCCGCCGAAGGCCCGCGGGAGCGAAAGACGCAGCAACCGCGAGTTATGCAATTCGGTGAGCAGCGGCTCGGGGATACGGCGCGTTTTCTCGACCGTATCGGCTGACGCGGCGATCAGGGGACCGAGCGCGCGCGCGCGGCCAACCGCGTCGAGGTACGCGCCTGCGGTGGCGCGTGGCAGTGCTTGTGCGGCCGCGGGCGATGCGGTCATGGTGAAACCGTCCATGTCATCTGCGTTCCCACCCCTGTTCAGTCCGCCGCCGGCTGCTGGCCTCGGATCGCTGTGTCTCAGCCAACCGGCATCGACCAGCTCAGATCCTCGTGGCCCGGCGCAAACAGCCGGTTGGTCTGCACCGGATTTCGGTTGACGAAGGGCCGCGCATAAAGCGGGTGGCGCAGGCTCCGCACTTCATGCTCGATCGTGAACAGTTTGCGACCATCGGCCAAGTCGACGATGTCCCGGAAGCGGTACTGGTGCTGATCGTCCTCCTGGCTCACCAGCCCGAGCTTGCCGAGCTTTTTGTAGGGGCCGGAGAAATCCGCGATGTAAATCGCGATGTGATGGCCGTCGAATTCCGGCTGTGCCTTATCGGTCTCGCGATAGATGATGGACTGGTCGGCGCCGACAACGACTTTGGCCGCCGCCGCGCCCTCCACGAGGTTGGCGTGCGTACCGACAATCTCCTTGTAGAAGCGCACGATGCCGTCGGTGGTGCCTTTGGGCACGTCGAATTGCACGTAGGGAATGCCGAGGATCATTTTGCCGAAGCGCGGACCCGGCTCATAGCAGCGCAGATGGTTGCCCCACGGGCAGGTGACGTCGATGTGGTCGGCGTGGGCGGCAACGGAGAATTTGGTACCAGCCAGCATCTCGCGCACGCCTTCCAGGCGCTGCAGCAAGGCCATGCGGTTTGGAATAACGATGCCGGTGTGGCCGCGGACGACCTGAGGCGCACCGGTTGGCAAATGGAACTGGCTACGGCCGACGTTGATCCACATGTTGACGACGCCGGTCATCAGGTAGGGATCACGCGTCAGGCCGAGACCCGTCACGTAAAAAATTGTCGCCAACCGTTGGTCGGGAACGCGGATGTTGACGTGCTCGAGGCCGACGACGTTTCCGAGATCTTCGACGGTGCGGTCGAAGGATTGCGAAATCTTCTGCATGGGTACCGCTCCTTTGTTGTCGATTCCTGTGCTGCTCGTCCCTGGTTGTGGGGCCTGTGGCCCGTCGTACGTTACAAACACTTGATCCTGGCGCATGCTTTGCCAGCGGTCAAAAGGAAATCGTCAAAAGGAAATCGTCAAAAGGAAAACCGTAAAAAAGAATGCGGGATGTCCGTTTGCAACGGACCCCTGCATCAAGCGCATGCGAGACCTGACGGCCAGGGGGAGCTACGATGCAACATCGTCAGTCGTCAACGGTCCAGAAGGGCATTGCAGCGGCGTTTGAAGTCCGCCCGCGAGAGGCCTATCGCGCGACGCCAGCCGTTACGGCAATCGGCAGCGGTCAACGGAAGGAGGCGCGGCTCGGGCAGGGTTTCGTCCGGATACGTGCGCACGGGCGGCGCGGCCAGTGGCGCGATGCGCTGTGGCGGCGGAATGGCGTTGCGCGGCAGGCTCGGTGTGCCGATGGCCTCGCCGGGCGTGCCTGGATAAAGCGGGATCGGCCGCGCATAAGGATCGGCCGGAATGCCGTTCGGCGAGGGGACGTATCGCCCGTCCCGGTCGTATTGCGCCAGGCCCCCGCCGGCGCAGAGAGCCAGAAGTGGCACGAGGATCGTCGTTCGATAGAATTGGCGATATCGTCGGTTCATTCACGAGACATTGGTGATCGGTGCCGCCCGTGCAAGTCTGCTCGTGGCGAAATCGGGGCTTTGCTGGTCCGCCGTGCCTGCCGCCGTTGCTGGAAACACCTTTTGGCCGCCGCGCCGGTTCGGGCTATAGTGGGGCTGCTCATCCGTTTCGGCTAAGCACGTCAGCGGCGTCGTGCCGCCGCCGCCAGCCTTTCGTCCGACAAGCCCTTTTCCCCAGGAGACCGTGACATGGCCGTTGCCGAGACCGCAATCACCGACACGAAAATCCGCAAAGAGATCCCCTTCGACACCAAGCATCTCGACAAGCTGATGGACGATGCCGGCATCGACGTGCTGGTCGCGACCTCCAAGCACAACGTGCAATATATGCTCGGTGGCTATCGTTTTTTCTTCTTCGACACGATGGATGCTGTTGGCGTGACGCGCTATTTGCCCGCGATTGTCTACCAGAAGGGTAAGCCCGAGCATGCCGCCTACATCGGCTGCGGCATCGAGAATTTCGAAAAGGAACTCGGCAAATTCTGGCAGCCGACGCTCGATCTCAGCGTTATCGGTAGCAAAGAGACGATGGGCCAAGCGCTGGCGCATATCAAGAAGCTCGGCCCTGTCAGGCGCATCGGCGTCGAGTCCGGCTTCATTCCGGCCGATGGCGAGGCGGTGTTACGCAAAGGGCTCGCGAATGTCGATATCGTCGACGCCGTGTTCCCGCTGGAGCGGCTGCGCGCCCGCAAGACCCCGGAAGAAATCGGCTATCTCCGGCAAGCGTCGGAGCGGGTCATCGATGCGATGGCGGTGACATTCAAGAAGCACTGCGTGGCCGGCGCCACCAAGCTCGAGGTCGTCGAGAAGCTCCGGCAGGAGGAGGTCATGCGCGGCCTCGTGTTCGACTACTGCCTGATGACTCGCGGCACGAGCCTCAACCGCGCACCGTCCGATGAGCGACTGGTCGAGGGCGATATCATCTCCATCGACAGCGGCGGCAATTACAAGGGCTACATCGGCGACCTCTGCCGCATGGGCATCGTCGGCGGCAAGCCGGACGCGGAACTGGTCGACCTCTTGGGCTTCGTCGAGGAGGTGCAGCAAGCCGTGCGCAAGCCGATCCGTCCCGGCGGCCGTGGCGGCGATATCTGCGACATTGCCGAGAAAATGCTCAACGCCTCGCCGCACCGCAAGTATTCGCATTTCATGGCGCACGGCATGGGATTGGTCACCCACGAGGCGCCGCGCCTGATGAATTATCCGCGGATGTCCTACATGGGCTACGACATGGAGCGGCCGCTCGAGCCCGGCATGTGCATCTCGATAGAGACGACGATGGGCCATCCCAAGCGCGGCTTCGTCAAGCTCGAGGACACGATCATGGTGACGGAGGCCGGCTACGAAGCCATGGGCGACGGCGGCCGCGGTTGGACCAAGGCGGGAGCGTGACGTCGAAACTCAGGCAATCTCCAAATCCGGAGATAGATCTGGGCGGTTGAACAGTGGTCCCCCTGCCTCGCGCAGAACGAGGCGGGGGACGAGGAACGCTCAAGGAGCAACGCATGGCAAATCAGAGCATGGCCACTTACGAGATCGACGTCGAGGACGTCGCCTACCGGCATGACGGCGCAACGCCGATCATGGCCAAGATTTACAAGCCGAAAGGCGCCGGCCCGTTCCCCATGATGATCGATCTGCACGGCGGCGCCTGGTGTAACGGCGACCGGGACAACGACGCCAAGATCAACGAGGCGCTGGCCCAGAGCGGCGTCGTCGTGGCGGCGCTCGATTTCCGGATGCCGCCGGCCGCCAGCTATCCCGGCTCGCTGCAGGATATCCACTTCGCCATCCGCTGGCTAAAAGCGCGGGCCAAGAGCATGAACGCCCGCGCCGACAGGATCGGTGCCATCGGCATTTCGAGCGGCGGGCACCAGGGCATGCTGCTCGGCATCAGGCCAAAAGATCCACGCTATTCGGCCTTGAAGCTTGAAGGCCACGATGGCATCGACGGCCGTCTGCAGTGCGTCGTCATGTGTTGGCCGGTCATCGACCCGCATGGCCGCTACGTCTACGCCAAGAAGGTCCAGGCGGGTGGCGGCACATACCAGGAAGAGATCGATCGCGTCATCCCCGCGCAAGACAAATACTGGAAGACCGAGGCGGCCATGGCGGAGGGCGCACCTGCAAATGCGCTCGAAGCGGGCGATAAGGTCGATCTGCCGCCCGTTTTGGTCGTGCAGGGGACGGCCGACAAGATGCACCCGCGCGATCAACTGGACCGGTTCACGGCCGCCTACAAAAAACGCGGTGGCCACATCGAGGTCGAGCTTTACGATGGCGAAGTTGCCGGCTTCATCATGCGCAACACGGTCAACCCGGCCAACGCCAAAGCCGGTCTCGATCGCATCATCGCGTTCGTCCACAAGCAGCTAGGTTAACGCTCGTTCCCAGACTTATGTTCCCAGACTTATGTCCCAAGACTTATGCAGACCTGCCATTCGGGTTGATTTGCAGCACGTTGCATAGTCGTTCCGGCAGCAGGATAATCCGTCCGCCGGCGGCCCTTCCCGTCTTGACGGCAGGGCTGTCCGGGGGGATGAGTGACGCTAACGCAGGTTTAGACAAAACCTTCGACCGTTGAGATCACATGCTCGCGCTGAACTATGCGCAGCTGTCGGGCAAAACGAGCCTGCGTCAACACGAGACGATGTGGAACGCTTACCGAGGACTGCGCGGTCAAGCTCGCCAGCAGAGGCTTGCCGAAACCGGCGCTTCCGAAGCGACGCTGCCGCGCGACGCGGAAGAAATCTCGCCCACCCCGTTGATGCCCCTCGCTTGTCTTGGGTCATTGGACCGTGGCGCGGTTTGGCCCTATATCGTCGCCCAGACATCACAGCCATGAGGCCACATCCGTGTTCGACATCAAGTCCATTCGCGACAATCCTGCTGTCTTCGATGCGGGCCTGAAACGGCGCGGGCTGGAGCCGCTGTCGGCGAAGTTGCTGGTGCTCGACGAAGCCCGGCGCGCGCATGTGACGAAGCTGCAGGAGGCGCAGGCGCGGCGCAACGCGGCATCGAAGGAGATCGGCCGCGCCAAGGGCGCCAAGGACGAGGCGACGGCGGCCAGGCTGATGGCTGAGGTGGCGAGCCTCAAGGATTTTCTGACCTCGGGCGAGAAGACGGAAAAGGCAGAGACGGCGAAGCTGGACGCGGCGCTGGCCGACATCCCGAATTTGCCGCGCGACGAGGTGCCAGACGGTGCGGATGAGAAGGCAAACGTTGAGGTCCGCCGGTTCGGTGATCCGAAAGCGGTGCCGGCGGCGGCGCTCAACAAGCCAAAGCAGCACTTCGAGATCGGCGAAGCGCTTGATATGATGGACTTCGAAAGCGCGGCCAAGGTGTCCGGCGCGAGGTTCGTATTCCTTAAGGGTCAGTTGGCGCGGCTCGAACGCGCGCTCGGCCAGTTCATGCTGGACATTCACACGGAGGAATTCGGCTACACCGAGGTAAACCCGCCGCTGCTGGTGCGGGACGACGCCGCATACGGCACGGGGAATCTCCCGAAATTTGAAGCGGATTTGTTCTTTGTTCAGTCGTTTCCGCTGGAGAGCGGAGAACTAGATCAGCTTGTCGCCGAAGCAGGCTTTCCACGCGATCAGCCACTGAAAGAGCAATTGCGCTTTGTTATGGGAGTTGCCAAGGCCAATAGGCGGACTCTCATCCCCACCGCCGAGGTTTCCCTCACTAATCTCGTCCGCGAACAAATCCTCGACGAGGATGCGCTGCCGAAGCGCTTTACCGCCTGCACACCTTGTTTCCGGTCGGAAGCGGGTTCGGCGGGACGCGACACGCGCGGCATGATCCGCCAGCACCAGTTCACCAAGGTGGAACTGGTTTCCGTCACGACGCCGGAAAAATCGCTGGAAGAGCACGAGCGCATGACGGCTTGCGCCGAGAACATTTTGAAGCGCCTGGGCCTGCCGTTCCGCACCATGCTGCTGTGCACGGGCGACATGGGCTTTGCGTCGCAGAAGACCTACGACATCGAGGTCTGGCTGCCGGGACAGGACGCCTACCGCGAGATTTCGTCGTGCTCGGTGTGCGGTGATTTCCAGGCCCGCCGCATGGGCGCGCGTTACCGGCCGAAAGGCTCGAAGGACGTGAAGTTCGTGCACACGCTCAATGGCTCGGCGCTGGCGGTCGGGCGGACGCTGGTGGCGGTGCTCGAAAACTACCAGCAGGCCGATGGCAGCGTCATGATCCCCGAGGCGCTCCGCCCCTACATGGGCAACAAAGACCGCATCGCGAAGGCACAATAAACACGCCAAGCTATCGTCATCCCGGCGTCGCGCGAAACGCACGCTTCCAGCGTGACGGCCGGGATCCACGGCGCGATGCCGTATTTCACCGATAGTCGTCGTGGGTGCGCGCGATGATGCGGAGCATCGCTTCGCGATGACGCGGGCATGACGCGGAAGGGGCCGGCTCGGTTCGCCAAGCTCAGTTCATCAGCCCGACTTCCGTGAACTTGTCTTTCAGTGACTGCGTGTCAAACGGCTTCAGGATGTAGTCGTCGGCGCCGGCCGTGAAGGCGAGCGTCAGATCCGACTGATCGTTCTCGGTCGTGGCGTAGATCACGAACGGCCGCTTTTCCAGGTTCGCCAGCCGCAGCGCACCCAGGAATTCAACGCCGGACATATTCGGCATCATCCAGTCCAGCAGAATGGCGTCTGGCATGCGCGTCTTGCACATCTCGATGGCCTGCTGGCCATTCTCGGCCTCGCTGATCTCGAAATGCAAACCTTCGAGAATCCGGCGGGCAACCTTGCGGATGACTTCGGAATCGTCGACGACCAGGCAATGGTTCATGGGAGTTCCCGGGCAACGGAAGGGCCACGTACCGCGGCGAGCGCTAAGTCCCGCCGCAGTCTTGGCCGCATCGTGCGCGGGAGTGGTTAATTTTCTGCTGATGGTTGTGTAGCACCGTCGCGGTCCTTACCTGGCGACCAGCAGGACGTCGGCGCCGTCCTTCAGCACTTCCAACTTCAGGTTGGCGCTCTGGGCGAGGCGGACGGTGTAGTAGGGCTGGATGCTCATGGTATCCAGCGCCGGCATCGGGCCACCCGACAGGAACTCGACGAGGTGGTTCGGTGGCTTGGCGCCGGTGCCTTTGCAGCGCACCTGGAACGTCGCGGTCTCGAGCGGGCCTGTAATGGTGACCTCGATATCGCCGCCCCTGGGCAAGGCGCTGACCGCCGATGAGACGAGGTTCAGCAGCACCTTGACGCGATCCTTGCCGACGTGGCCGGAAGGGCCCTTCCAGACGAGCTTGTGCTTGCCGGAACTGAGCGAGCCGCGGCTGATCTGCTCGGCCGTGCCGAGGTCGATCAGCGAGCCGGCGGAACCGGCGGCACCAAAGGCGAAGCGCGCGAATTGCAGGCGGGCGGAGGCCTGCTCGGTGACGTTCTTGATGACGTCCATGGCGTGTGCCTTGGCGTCGGGTTCCTCTTCCTCGTTCAGGATCTCGAGGCCGTTATAGATGGCGCCGACCGGATTGATGACGTCATGGCAGATCTTGCTCGAAATGAGCGCCACGAGTTCGAGATCGGTGGGCGGGGTGTTGGCGACGATTGCGGCTTGGGCCATTGGCCTCTCCTTGTTCCCAGGGGGCGTTTCCAGTTGCGGCTTGGAACGCGAAACGTGGACTGAGGACTGGAACCAACAACAGGAGACGGTATTCAGAGGCGGCTGCCTTGGCCGCACGACGACTCTCTGATACACGCATCGCGGCGTCCCTGCCAAGCGGCTTGGCCCTGACATGCCGTTAAGGCCTTGATGTGGGTACTAAAAATCAACCAAGGCGCGATCTCTGTTATGCGCCCCTTATGGGAATACGGCCAATGATCCTGTTTGCGAATCGAAACATGGCATGACGCAATCATCCACGGGATCACCCGCCGGTTCGCTCACAGGTCAACCCATGCTCATCGATCATGCAGCACTTGGCGACGCGTTGCTTGGCGCCGTACTCGAGGCCGGCGACGTGGAAATGCGTCACTACCGGGCTGGTGTCGACGTACAGATCAAGGCGGACCAAAGCCCCGTGACTCTAGCCGATCAGGAGGCCGAGGCCATTCTGCTGGCGGCCATCCGCGTTGCAGCCCCCGGCATCCCAATCGTTGCCGAGGAGGCCGTCGCCGGCGGCGACTTGCCTGATATCGGCCGGCAATTCTTCCTGGTCGATCCGTTGGACGGAACGCGCGAGTTCATCAACAAGCGCGACGAGTTCACGGTCAATATAGCCCTCGTCGAGGATGGCGTGCCCCGGTTCGGCATCGTTTTCGTGCCAGCCTTCGGCGATTTTTACGTCACGCTCGGATCGGACCGCAGTGCCTATGCCCGGATCGAAGGTGGCGCGCGCCCGGCATCGCTGGCCGCGGCGGGATTGCGCGATATCAGGGTGCGCACGCCCGATCTGTCTGGTTTGACGGCGGTTGCCAGCCGCTCGCACCTGACGCCCGAAACCGAGACCTATCTAGCTGCCTACCGGATTGCTGCGCGGCGCGATGCCGGTTCGTCGTTGAAGTTCTGCCTGATCGCGCGTGGCGAAGCCGACATCTATCCGCGGCTCGGGCCGACAATGGCCTGGGATACGGCGGCTGGCCACGCGGTCCTTCTGGCCGCCGGCGGACAAGTCACCGATATCGGAGGGCAGCCGCTGACCTATGCAACCCGCGTGGAGATGTCGCCCAAGGACCGGCTGCGCAATCCGAATTTCGTGGCGTGGGGGGCAGCAATTCCGTTCGCAGCCACAGGAAAGCCCTGAGAACGGCCTGATCGGACCCGGCTTGGTCACAGTTTGGTAATACTTTTTTTCAACAGTCGATTTACGATTCGGTGCCGCGCCTTGCATAGGGAATGCGGCCCCGGATGCAAGACTGTGACTGCAAAATAAGGCATCAGATCCGCCATGCGATATTCCTACCTGCTACGTTCGGCGCCTGCCGGACTGGTCATAGCCGTCGGACTTTGCGCAGTTGCGGGACTGGCGATCGCGCCGGCGCTGGCGCAGGATCGGGCCCTCGAGCGGATGCCATGGGCCAATCAAGCGCCGCCAGCCTACGACAATCAGCCACAGCCCTATCAGGCGCAGCCGCTGCCGCCGCCGGAACCGCAATATCAGGCGCCGCCTCAGCAGTATGGCACGCAGTCCTATGGTTCGCGGTCGACAGCCCGGCCGGATGACGCATACCGCCCGCCGGCACGCTCGGAGACGTACAATGCTCCCTCTGCGCCGGAGCCGCAGCCTTATCAGGCCGGTGCGCCGCAATCGACCGTGCCTGGGGGCTACGGGAGTGCGGACTATCCGCCACCCGCCTATGGCCAGCCCTACGGGGCAGCACCAGCCTATGGCCGGGAAACCTACAATGAGCCACCTCGTCGCGACGAAGGCCATCGGGACGGCACATTCTCGATGCACGA
>JANXRM010000096.1 GCA_025353015.1 Hyphomicrobiales bacterium | reverse complement strand
GCCATCGTCCTCGCGCGCGTACCGCTGTTCGAGTGTTGATTGGCCCTAGTGTATACCAAGTCGCCGCGATTTAATCGCTAGACCCTGGATCATTGCACGACCTGGATGCCGAAACGCTGCGGACGCAGCACCTCAATCGATGTCGCGACCTGGGTCGAAGATCGAGCACACCTCCGCCTCGCGTGCATGGTCACGGGCCAAGCGTTGCGCCTTGGCGAGCGCGTACGGCGCCACCGCGACGAGTTCCTCTAAAATGGCCGGCGGCAACTTCAATCCTGCATGGATGGCCGCACTTTCGGCACGACGCCGCACGGCCGGTTCGACGGTAGATGTGTCCGGTTTCCAGGGTTTCACATCGAGCGCTGCCGGTGCAACACCCGCCTTCAACACAGGCCGCTTGTGCCAATGCCCGGTCGCTGACTCGAACGCGTGGCCGGCGCGCAGCACGGTGGCGTCGTCGAACGGCCGGCCCGCAAGCTGCAGCGACAACGGGAGCCCCGATGTCGTGAAGCCGCAGAGCACGGCCAGTGCCGGCCCGCCGGTGCAGTTGAACGGCGACGTAAAGTTAGGCTGCCGCCAAAACGACAGCGTGTCGTGCGCGTCGAGTCTTACAGCGGCCGAATTATTGGGTGCGAGAAAGAGATCAAATTTCCGGTAGAGTGGCCGCATTTCCCCGAGGATGGCGCGGCGCTCGCGGCTGGCGCGCACATAGTCCTCGGCCGTGAAGAGGCAGGCGGCAAGGCTGCGTGCGCGAAAATCCTGACCGAAGGCTTCGGGCCGGCGGATCAGCTCGGGCAGGTGCAGCGAGAGCAGCTCGCTCTCGGCCGCGATGACTTTGACGTCGGAATAGGATTGCAGCGGGCGCAGCCGCACATCCTCGACGATCGCGCCGAGCTTGCGGAACACATCGATGGCTGCTTCCAGCGCCGGGGGCAGCTCGGCGTGAACTTTGGCATCCTCCTCCCAGAAATGCCTGATGACGCCGATGCGCAGCCCCTTGACCCCGTTCTCGAGCCCGGCCGTGAAGTCGCGGATTGGCCTTGGCGACGACGCCGGATCGGCCGGATCGTGGCCCGCCACCGCGTTGAGAATGATGGCGCAATCCGCGGCCGTGCGTGCCATCGGGCCGCAATGGTCGTAGGAGTAGGAGTTGGGCAGGACGCCGGCACGGCTCACCAGACCGTAGGTCGGTTTCAGCCCTGAAATGCCGCAAAGCCCGGCCGGACCACGGATCGAGCCGCCAGTGTCGGATCCCATGCTTGCCGGCGCCAGGCCGCCCGCAATCGCCGCCCCGGAGCCCGACGACGAACCGCCCGTGAAGTGCGCCGTGTTCCAAGGATTGCGTGCCGGCGGCCAAGGCAGGTCGAACGACGGCCCGCCGTGCGCGAACTCGTGCGTGGCGAGCTTGCCGAGCAGGACGCCACCGGCCGCTCTGAGGCGCGCAACCGCAGTCGAGTCCTTGGCCGGCACGCGATCGATGCAGGTGCGCGAATGGCCTGACGTCAGAACGTTGGCCGTGTCGTAAATGTCCTTGACGGCGAACGGCATGCCGTGGAGGGGCCCGCGATAATTGCCGCGTGCGATTTCCGCCTGCGCGGCCTGGGACGCTTCGAGCGCCGCCTCGCTCGTCCGCGTGATGTAGGCGTTGAGCTGCGGTTCAAGGTTATCGGTCCGCCGGATCAGCGCCTCAGTGTACTCGACGGGACCAAGCTGGCGTTTCGCAATCAACGTGGCAGCCGCCGCAAGCGTCAGGTCGTGAAGATCCGTTGGCCCCATAACTCAACTCCATGACTGAGCAATCATCAAATAGATACCCGACCGTAACATGAGTGCCGATCCGCCAGCTATGTCGACATAGGCGGTGGCTGGCTCCCGAAAATCGCATGACCGTGAAATGACTGTGCCTGCGTGGTCTCGGTGACGCTGCGTATGCACGATTTACAGGCGCATCAGGATGACCAGCGACCGTCCGGCAGGCGCTGCGCATTGTAATAGTCGATCCATTCGGCAGCATTGGCATCGCCGGGCAAATTGCGGCGGCGGAACGCACTGGCGACGGCCGCCCTACGCTCGCGTTCATCGGCGCCCGCCGGGCCGATCTTGAATTTTGCTTGATATCCGACGATGCGCAGCGTCACGGCGGCCAGTTGGCGCAGGCGGCCGCCATATCGTTCGTCATCCCTAATGCTGCCGTTTGGCGCTCCCGGTTCGTATCCGGCGAGCAGACGTGTGAGCGCCGCCGCGACAGCATCGGGGCTTGTGTCATAGCTCGCGATGCATTCAAAATTGACCGCGCGATAAACTGTCGAGCCTCGACCGCCATCGTCCGGATCGACCCAATCGCTGGGAAAGACGCCAAGGAATTCCGAGACTAGAAAGGCGACGCGCGGATTTTTGCAGAGGGCTTGGAACGTTGGATCGAGCTGGACGCAATGGAGATGGATCGTATCGCCATCTTTAATAAACGGCAGCAGCGTCACTTGCGGGAAGCCACCCTCGACGGACGCCACGAGCGTCCCCTGTCGCTGACTGGCAACGAACGCGTCGGCCAGCCTGAGCGGCACTTGATGTTTGGGAGCGTCTTTCATGGGAATTTACCAAATAAGCCGGCATTGCGGCATGCCCTTGTTGATCCCGAGCCGCGCTAAGCCGCCCGATTTTGAGTTCACGATCTCGACCAAAGCTCGGCCGTCTCCACCCGTTCCTTTTCCACGCGCGCCTTCATCGCTTCGGCGTCGTGGTAGAAGGCTCTGAGGCCGATCTTGTCGAGGGCTTCCAGCGCAGTCTTGTCGGCCAGCGAGTCACGCACGGCTTTGTCGATCGCCTCGACGAGGATCATCGGCGTGTAGGCGGTGATATTGATGAAGGCGCGATCGGACACCTTGGACGGCTGAACAACTTTTGCTGTGCTGTCGCCAGGGTCGGGAGAGACAGAAGGCCACCGGCGGCAATCGCCGCCATGATGATCCGACGTGAACACTTCATGGGTGAAACTCCCTCGTTTAGGTTACGTTTCCGATGCGCTGTCGCGCATCAGTCTTTTTATGGCCGTCGACCTGCGCTTCATGACGGCGACGCCAACGATGAGGCAAGGGGCCGCGACAAGGAAGGCGCTCGCGATCGGCCGGTTTACGATATTGAGCCAGTTTCCGCCAGCAAGGCCAATCGATTGGCGAAGTGACTGCTCGAACAGCGGCCCAAGCATGAAGCCCAGCACGAGCGGCGCCAACGGCATCGATAGCAACCGCATGCAATATCCGACAATACCGAAGGCGATCGCCACCCAGACATCGAATAGCGTGTTGCGCGGCCCATAGGCACCAACGACGCAGACGGCCAGCACGATCGGGGCCAGCACCGAATAGGGCACGACGCCTCAGGCTTTGCGCAGGACCAATTCGAAGCGCACGTCGTCGGGACCTGACAAGAAGGCAATGCGCCCGCCAGTCGGCGTGGAGAGTGGTCCCTCGTGCAGTTTCGCTCCGAGGCCCACCAGACGCGCCACATCGGCATCGACGTCAGCGCTATCGATGCCAAAATGCTCGAGGCCGTAATGAATGGATGCATCTCCCGGCCCTGGTTTCTCGCCGGTGCGCGCGCCGGAAATATTTACGGCCATGCTGCCGTCCTCGCTCATGCATCGAATGAAGCGGTCGCCGACGGGACGTACTTCATCGCTGACAACGGTGAATTTGAAGGCCTTGATCCACCATGCAACGGTCTTGCCTGGATCGGGCGCCTTCAGATGAATGTGATTGATGCGGAATGCCATGTCGTTTCCTCTCTTTGTGCCAACAATTACGTCGATCGTCGTGCGCGGATCGTTCCAAGTATCCATGCCATGCTCGTCCGCCAGATCGAATTTTTCACCGAGACCTCGCCCCAGGCGCCAGCCGGAGATCGGCCACGTATAGCGCTCGACACACCCGGTTTGATCGCCGATCATGGCATTCATATTCTGCGAATGGAACTGCGCGGCAATTTGACGACGCAAGGCAACGGGAGTGAGCGGCTATGGGTGTTGGTGTGGAGCTTGATTGTCTCGAAGGTATTCGTGTGGTGGACTTTACACAGTTCGAAGCCGGACCGTCGTGCACCGAAAGCCTAGCCTGGCTTGGGGCCGAGGTGGTCAAGATCGAAAATCCGGGACTTGGCGATCCCGGCCGCCGGCTGCAGAAGGGCAAGCCCGGGCACGACGGCGCCCAGACCATAACCGACAGTGATCCCTGGTATTTCCACCAGTACAATGCGAACAAAAAATCGGTCACCCTCAACCTCAAGTCGCCGCGCGGGCTCGAGATCGTTCGCGAGCTGTTGAAGAAGGCCGACGTGATGGTCGAGAACATGGCTCCGGGCACCATCGAGCGGTTGGGCCTCTCATATGACGAGGTTGAAAAGCTCAACCCCGGAATCATCTATTGCCAGATCAAAGGGTTCGGCACAGGTAGCCCCTACGAAAAGAGCCTCGCGTTCGACATGATCGCGCAAGCCGCCGGCGGCACCATCAGCGTCACGGGCGACGCCGATCGTCCGCCGGTCAAGCCTGGCCCGTCGCTCGGCGACACCGGCACGGGCATGTTGATGGCGATCAGTCTTTTGGGCGCGCTGTTCAAACGGTCCAAGACCGGCCAGGGGTGCCGTCTGCAGGTGGCGATGCAGGACGCCATGATCCATTACATGCGCGTGCCGTTGTCGAAAACCCAGCTCACGGGCCAGGCGGTGCCACGCGACGGCACCAGCCGGTCGACGCCAGGCGGGCTCGTGCCCAATGCGCTCTACCCCTGCAAACCCGGCGGTCCGAACGACTATGTCTATGTCTTCTGCAGCCGCGCCAATCCCGAACATTGGCAGCGCCTGCTCAAGGTTATGGGCCGCGAAGATCTGAGCGGCAACGCGCGCTACGACACGCAAGCCGCGCGCGCCGAACGTCCAGCCGAGGTGGATGCGATCGTCGCCGACTGGACGCGGAAGCACACCAAAGAGGAAGCCATGACGTTGATCGGGGCGGCCAGCGTACCGGCAGGCGCTGTCTTCGATACGCTGGAGCTCATGAACGACGCCTCGCTCGCCGAACGCGGCATCATGCAGACGATCGATCACCCGACGACAGGCAAGGTGAAGATGCCGGCGTGGCCGGTGCGTTTCGACGGTGAGCCAGCGCGGGTCAAGCCGTCACCGCTTCTCGGCCAGCATGTCGACGACGTGCTCGGCTCCTGGCTCGGCCTCGATGCCAAGGCACTCGGCGCTTTGCGCAAGGAGGGCATTGTTTGAGCAGCGCTGTTTCGATGCGCCGCGCTTGCCCTAGACCTGCTGTTGGCTCGGTGCCGGCTCAGCGGGGAGCTGCGGCTGGACTTCGATGCAAAGTTGTCTGAAGCTGATCTCTGGAAAATAATCGGAGCACGAGGGAACAATGGCGGGCAAGCGGGTAGTCATCGTTGGAGCCGGCGCGGTAGGTGGCTATATCGGGGCGCACATGACGCGAGGCGGGCATGATGTGACCATGGTCGATCCCTGGCCGGAGCACGTGGAGACCATCCGCACGAAGGGCTTCGACATCTCGGGCATGACGCCGCAGGAGAGTTTCACGGTCAAGATGAAGGCCATGCATCTGACTGAGGTGCAGGATCTGGCCAAGCAGAAGCCGGTCGATATCGCCATCGTCTCGGTCAAGTCCTACGACACGATCTGGGCAACCCAAATGATCGCGCAATACCTGTCGCCCGACGGCTACATTGTTTCCGCGCAGAACTGCGTCAACGAGGAACGCATCGCCGGCGTCGTCGGCTGGGGCCGCACCATCGGCTGCATGGTCGGCAACAACTATGCCGTCGATCTCTACGAAGCCGGCAAGATCCGCCGCACGATGCCGAAAGAGGGGAAGATTGCGACGCTTGAGGTCGGCGAGGTGCATGGCCGCATCACGCCGCGGCTCACCGAATTGGCCGAAATGCTGCAGTCGGTGGACTATGCGAAAACCACGACAAACCTTTGGGGCGTGCGCTGGTCGAAGCTGTGCGTCAACGGCATGCGCAACGGTGTGTCTGCTGCAACCGGCCTTGGTGGCAACGAGCGAGACAAGCACGATCGCATCCGGCGGGTCGTCATAAAGCTCGCAGGCGAGGCGGTGAAGGTGGGCCGTGCGCTCGGACTCGATCTCGAAAAAGTGGCAAAGATCGATCCCGATCTTTACGTCAGGGCCTCCGACAATGATCCCAAGGCGCTGGCCGAGTTGGAAGCGCTGATGCTGGCGGGCACGACCGGCGCCGCGCGCAGCGATCTGCAACGGCCTTCGATGGCGCAGGATATCGCCAAGGGGCGGCGCACTGAGATCGAGTACATGAATGGCTACATCGCTGAAAAAGGCGCGTCCGTCGGTTGCCTTGCCCCAACCCATGAGGCCCTCACCCGCATCGTGCAGCAGGTCGAGCGCAACCAGCTCCAGGCGCGGCCAGAGAACTTGTTCAACCTGACGAACTAGAACCTGTTCAATCTTACGAATTGGGGACGCAGCAATGCCCGCCTATGTGATCGCCGAAGTCGACGTCAAGGATGCGCAGGCCTACAAACTCTATGCCGACAAGGCGCCAGGCGTGACGTTGCCGGCGGGCGGTAAATATCTGGCGCGCGCCGGCAAAGTCGAATGCCTCGAAGGCACGCCACCCAAATCGCGGATCGTCGTCATCGAGTTCCCCGACATGGCCGCGGCTCGCGCCTTTTATTACGGCCGCGCCTACCAGGAGATTATCCCGTTGCGGCAGGCTGCCAGCGACGGCCGCATGTTCCTGGTCGACGGTTTCGCGGGGTGAGCGCTAGCCGAGGCGGCCGCGTGCGGCGACTGGCAATACGTCGACGACCTCGCCGCCGCGGACGGCGATCAGGCGGTCCACCATATTGACCACGACGCAGACGTGGTTCGGGATGATGCGCACGACCTCGCCAACCTTGGGCCGCTCGTTGGTGCGCGACAGATCGAGAAAACCGTGCTCCTCGGCAAATCCTGAAATGCGTGCCTGCGGATAGTCGAGGATCAAACCGTAGCCATCGAGACCGCCGCCGGGATCAGCCGTCAGGGTTTTTGAGCCGGAATCGAGGATGCCGCGTTCCGGCGCCGCGCGGCTGACGACAGTCGCGTATACGTTGAGCGCGCAATCGTCGAGGGTTGCTGCTCCACAGGCGACCATCATGCGGTCGTTGAAGATGTAGGTGCCGGCGCGGTGCTCGGTGGCGCCCGCCAACTTGCCGACGTTGCCGAGGTTGGGCGTGCCGCCGGTCGAGACGATTTTGGCTTCAAGCCCCAAGGCCTGAACGCCGGCCCGCGCACTCTCGAAGAATTTCTGCGTCTCAGGCCACGACTTCTCCGTCGGATAGAACAGGAAGCCGCGGAAGGCGAGGTCCGGACGCGCCTTGATCTGGCGGGCTAATTCGATGGCTTCGCCTGCGGTTTCCACGCCCGCGCGTTTGCGGCCGGTGTCGCACTCGATGACGACGCCGAGCGGTCGCCCCGCTATCCGACCGGCCAACGAAAGTCCGTCGATGGTTACCGGGTTATCGGCTGCGACCGTGATGTCGGCGCGCTGCAAGAGGTTGCCGAGCCGGCCCGTCTTCTCTTCGCCCAGAATGTTGTAGCTGATCAGAATGTCGTCGAGCCCGCCCTCGACCATGACCTCGGCCTCACCCAGCTTTTGCGCGGTGATGCCGCGCGCGCCGGCCTGCTGCTGCAACTTGGCCAGAACGGGGCTCTTGTGCGTCTTGATATGCGGGCGGTTGGCGACGCCGGCCGCATCGCAAATTGCCTGAATGCGCGCGATATTTCGTTCGACGCGATCGAGATCGATGACCACGGCCGGAGTTCCGAACTCGCGCGCAATCCGGGATTTCAGCGTCTCGATGCTCATGTCCGTCTCCACCTCAGGGCCGCCGATTGACTTGGCCGCCACGTTATCTCGCAACAGGGCTGGCGAAAAGCGGACACGTGCAGATCCTTCCATGGGTCCACGTCTTAAGGCGCGTTAACAACTCCGTTACCGAATCATTCCTAAACTCGCGTGGTTTTCCGATGGGTATTACTCGAGGGGCTCATGCAACGATCGACCTTGGCTGCGACACTCGTGCTTGGACTTACGGCCGCACTGGGAGCTGTTTCCGCCGCACAAGCCTATGATGTCGAGAGCATCGGCTCATTCCATATCGGTGGCGCGCCGGTGCGCCTGGAAGGCCTGCCGTCGCGGGAAATTTCGACCGGTCCGGGCAACCCTGCGAAAAAAATCGACCCGAACGGGGACTTTCATTCCGGCCAGATGTACGTGCAGCACGTGAAGCTCAAGCAGCCGGGCGCCCGCTATCCGCTGCTGATGTGGCACACCGGCGGTATTACAGGCGCCTCCTGGGAAACCAAGCCCGACGGCAAACCAGGCTGGATGCAGTTCTTCCTGCGTCAGGGCCATGATGTCTTCGTATCGGATGCCGTCGAGCGTGGGCGCGCGACGTTCTCGCGCTTCCCGGAAATTTATCGCAGCGAGCCGATTTTCCGCGACAAAAAGGATGCCTGGGAAATCTTCCGCATCGGCGTTCCCGGCTCCTATGCCAGCAATCCTGCGGCACGCAAAGCCAACGACGGTCAGCTCTTCCCGCTTGGCGCCTTCGATACACTCCAGATGCAGATTGCAGCGACTTGGGTGACGAATGGCGATGCCACGCAGGCCGCCTACAACGCCCTCGTGCAGCGCGCCTGTCCGTGCGTGATCATTGCCCACGGGCAGGCCGGACATTTCGCCTTCAATGCAGCGCTCGCCAACCCCGACAAGGTGAAGGCGATCGTGGCGGTCGAGCCCGCATTTCCAGCAAAACCCGGCAATCCGAACGTGGCCAAGCTGAAAGGCACGCCGCATCTCATCGTCTGGGGTGATTATCTCACGACGAACCCCACCTGGGTTGAGCACGTGGCCGGCTTGAAACCGTACTTCGATGAGTTGAGAAACGCCGAAGTTCCGGCCGAATGGCTCGATCTGCCCGCTGCAGGCATCAAAGGCAACACGCACATGATCATGATGGACAGCAATTCGGATCAGGTGGCGGCAAAGGTGCAAAACTGGATGACCCGGAACAAGCTGATGAAGTCCTCGAAAATCATCGCGGAGCCGGGGATTGCGGTACCGAGCAAATCGGCAAAAACCCGGGTCAAGTCCGCACCGCGCAAACAGCCTGCATGAGATGCGCGGCCAGTGACCGGCCAGTGACCGGCCAGCGAAGGCAAAACGCAAAAAAGGCGCGGCAGAGGAATTCCTCTACCGCACCTTTTGAATTTGTCGACACTCAATGTTTCAGGCAGCCGTTGTGGCGACCGACATGCCAGGCCCGTCTTGGGGCATCGCGTCATCGCGGGCGATCGGCAGAACGATCATGAATGTCGTGCCATCGCCTGGCCGGCCATCCGCATCGATCATGCCGCCGTGACGGTCGACGATCTTGCGGCACGTGGCCAAGCCGATCCCTGTTCCCTCGTATTCCATACGCCCGTGCAGGCGTTGGAAGATCTTGAAGATCTGGTCCTTATAAGCATTATCGAAACCGATGCCGTTGTCTTTGATGATAATTGCGAGTGTTCCTGACGGGTGCTCGGCCAGACCTACGGGCGGACGGACCGCGCTGGTGATTTCGATTTCCGGCGCGACGCCAGGCTTGCGGAACTTCAACGCGTTGCTCAGGATGTTCTGCAGCAACTGGCGCATCTGTACCGGATCGGCCTCGATCACAGGCAATTTGGTCGCGCGGATCTGCCCCTTGGCTTCTTCGATCCGGATCTGCAAATCCGACAAGACTTCCCGCAGAACCTGATCGAGGTCGGCATTGACGAATTGGTTTTTTGTCGTTGTCACGCGCGAATAGGACAGCAAAGCATTGATCAGCTGGCGCATGCGGCCGGCAGCATTCTGCATGCGATCGACGAACATCTGCCCATCCTCCGGAAGTGTCTTGCCGTATTTGCGGATGAGGCGGTCAGAAAAAGCTTCGATCTTGCGCAGCGGCTCCTGCAGATCGTGCGACGCGACGTAGGCGAACTCCTGCAGTTCCTTGTTCGACGTTTCGAGCCGAAGGGCGTGCTCCTGCAGCTTCTGGGCGTGCACTTCCATCTCGGTGATATCGTGATACGTCGCAATGGAGCCGCCATCGGGCATCGGCTCGTTCATGACGGCGATGACACGGCCGTCCTTCAAGCGCTGCTTGATCGTCGAACGTTTCCGCAGGCGCGTGGGATCGGGCCGCTCTGCAATGGCCCGCGCGGCCTCGGCCTCAGTGTAGTTGCCGATGCTGATGCTGTGCCGCATGATATCTGAGAGCAGAATGCCGGGCTTCACGACGTCGGCGGAAAAGCCGTAAATCTCGAGATAGCGGCGATTGCAAACCGACAGCCGCTGATCACGATCAAACATGCACAACCCCTGAATCATGTTGTTCAGGGCGACATCGAACTGCGAATTCTTGGCGTGCAATTTGCGCGAGATCCGAAGCAGATCGAGCTCGCGGTCTTTCATCTCGGTTATGTCGGAACGGATGCCGACGATTCCACCGTCTGCGGTTCGCTTCTCGGTGACCTGGACCCAGCGGCCGTCCGAAAGGTGCACTTCGTAGGCCGCCCCGGGATTGCTGTGATAGTGCATTCGCTGGTTGAAATAGGACTCGGCATCCATACCATTGGTGACATAGGTTCCGCGCTCGATGCTGGCCCGCAGAATGTTCTCGAATTTGACGCCGGGCATGATGATGTCCCCGACGTGCGGTTTGGTTTTCAGGTAATTGCGGTTGTAGACGACGAGACGGTCATTCGCGTCGTAAAGCGCAAAGCCGTCCGCCATAACGTCAAGTGCGTGCATCATGCGTTGGCGAGCGGCTTCGGCTATGTGCTCGAACTGGGTTCCAAGATCGGCCCCGCCGGCACCGGCCTTTGTCTCGCGGACGGTCTCGACGATTGCACCTGTGGCCAAGCGGCGTCGATTGACTTCGACTTCCCGGCCATTTGGCGCTGCATAGCGGATCGTGTAACCGCCGCTCTGACTGAGCCGGGTCATAATTTTTTCGATCGTCAGATCGATATGGTCTTCCGGCATCGCCTCTCGGCGGAGCGAGGCGCGGATCAAGTCGGGATACCCCACTCCGGGCTGGATTACGCCCGGGCTGTGGCCGCAAAGCTCGCGATAGAGGTCATTGCAGGCCAGAAGCTTGAGGTCATCGCCAAAAAGGGCAAGGCCGACGTCGGCGCCAGCAAGAACAGCGGCAAATTCACTCGATGCGCCACGTTCAGTTTGAGCCGGCTGTCCTTGGGCTGCAGGAGAAAGTGGGAGTTGTGCGATCTTTGCGCCAGTCGTTTCCATCAGTTCCTCGCAGGTGCCTATCGGGTGATGGTCCGTGGGAAACAAAAAATTTTCGTGAATTTCGAAACATTCTGTTCGCCATGAAAGACGTGCGACAAGATTCGTCGAAATTTAAGCATTCGGACGAATACTCGATCGCGGCTATCGGATGTGCGCCGGCGATCGTCGCGGTGTGGGATGTGCCACCGTCCGCAAAATCGAGTGACTGGAGTTGCCGGCAATGAGAATGGATGAGCGCACGTGTGCCTTGCTGCTGTTGGCGGTGAGCATTCTCGTCGGCGTTTTCAGCCCGCAACTCGCCCTCCTGCTCGAACCATTTTCTTTGCCGGCGCTCTTCGTCGTCGTGGTGTTCTCGCTCGTTCCTTTCGCTCAGTTGGGACCTCGCGAGCTCATCGCGGTGACGCCCGACGTCGTGCGCGTGTTGGTGTGGCAGTTGCTTGTTCTGCCAATGCTGGTTGTCGCGATCGGGACCCTGTGCCGGTTCCCGAGCCCTATCGTCTCGCTGCTTGTGGTGACGGCCTGCTCAGGTGCGCTATTCGCTTCGCCGGCGCTGGCTGCGTTGCTCGATCTCGATCAACGTCAGTCCTTGCAGTGCATGGTTCTGTCCACGCTGCTGATGCCCGTCTCGCTCTACGCGTTCTTGTGGATCAGTTCCTACGAGAGCGTCAAAATATCGGTGGATGTCGAGGTCTATGTCGTCAGGATCTTGATCTATCTCGTACTGCCCGGTGTTCTTTTCTGCGTTTACCGGGCGATCGACCGGCGCTTGAGCGATCAGGCCCGCCAACACAGCCGAGGATTTTCGCGGTGGGCGGCTGTTGTTGCACTCGCAATCTTCGGCATCGGCCGGATGAACGGCGTTGCCGAACAACTCACGTCGAACCCAGCCCATGTCTTTTTCTTCTTAGGCCTTACGACGGTCATGTGTGTTGGAATGCTCGTACTTACGACGATCGTCATGCATCGCTATGGAATGGGTGAGGCGCTCACTGCCGCAATCCTGAGCGGGTTCCGCAATGTAGGTCTCGGCTACGCGCTCATCGGCGAAATGATCGGGCCCGATCTATCGATTTATGTCGGTATCGGCTTACTTCCGGTCTTCACTGCACCCCTCATCATCAAACTGATGGCCGATCGGCGCATATGGATGGCGGAGAGATCTGCGACGGCATCGTAGCGGCCATCATTGCATTCGATGAGGCCTGAGCGATCCGCAGACAAACGTGGCAGGGCCTCCCGAATATCAACGAGTCCTTACTCGGAACCTGCCGAAAATAAATCCCAACTGCAGTTTCAGTTAACTCTGGGGAAAGTGCGTCCCTGCTATCGTTTCCCCGTGCTGTTGAGTGAGGCAAGTCCGAAATGTCGTCGGTAAAGTTGAGTGTGGATGACCTGGGCAACATGCGGAAGCGGTGGTCCGGCCCGAAGAGGACGCCTGGCCCAGACCGGCCATGGACGTACCTGTCTGCGGTTGCCACCTTGGCCGTCGCCGGCCTCGCAACGATCGTCGTCGCAAATCGTTCCTTTGCGCCTGAGATGTACTATGAACCGGCGGCACATGCCATTGGCCGGACGCTGGCTCAGGGGCAGAACTACGCGGCATTCGATCTCAACGTAAACATCCGAGAGATCCGCTCCGCACAAATCGAGGGTCTCAAGGAAGCACCCGCTATTGCCATCATTGGTGCGAGCCATTGGCAGGAAGCACACGCCGACCTGTCGCCAAACGTCAAATTCTTCAATGCCCACGTGCACCGCGATTATTACGACGACCTCCTCGCGATGTCCGAAGTGTTCGTGCGCAATAACAAGCTGCCGCGGACGATGGTTGTTTCCGTTCGAGACCACTTGTTCAGTCCTGTCGAAGCACGCAAGGACCACTTGTGGCTGCCAGGAGCTTCCAACTACAGGGCGATGGCCGCCCGGCTCGATATCGAGGCGCACAGCATTTGGGCAACGTTGCCGACAGTGCGGTGGCGCGAGCAGATTTCAGCGTCGATGCTGTTTGGCAACGTCACTCGCTGGTACAACGCTAACGAGAAACCCGGCGCCACGGATCAACGCAATTTCGCCACGCTCGACACGTTGCTAGCGGACGGCTCGATCCTGTGGTCGGCGCAACATAACGGGATTTTCACGCCGGAACGCG
Source organism: Hyphomicrobiales bacterium (assembly GCA_025353015.1). GTDB lineage: Bacteria > Pseudomonadota > Alphaproteobacteria > Rhizobiales > Hyphomicrobiaceae. The sequence goes on along the minus strand of JANXRM010000096.1, from coordinate 14,699 downwards.
CACGCGCACTGGCACTCGCTGCGGCTGCAACTCAAGGACCAACCGCGCCCGTCATAGACCCCCGCGGTATTGCAGCGGTCGATGCGCTGTTCGGATATCTCAGCAAGCAGGGTGTCGAAATCGTCATTGCCTTTCCGCCATTCAATCCGGTCTATTTCGATGCCGTTCGGAATACGCCGTATATGAAGGGCCTGGAGCAAGTCGAGAAAGTCGCACACGGATTTGCTGAAAAATATAATCTGCGAACGATCGGAAACTTCGATCCCGCTCGCGTCGGATGTACGGCCGATATGTACATCGACTCCGAGCACAGCAACCCGCAGTGTCTCTCCCGGGTGCTGGAGCAATTGGGTCCGGCTGCACTGCCGTCGAAGTCTTGGGTCATGTCGGCGGCCGAGCAGCCGATGCCCACCAACGACCTTGCCCGTCAGCAGCTTCTGATTTTGCGGAATGCCCAAGCTCAGTTCGGGAGCGACGCAAATACGGTGGCGCAGGCCGCTGACGAACCGCGCGTACTTGGCAGCATCGGCAATGGTCATGGAGACCCGGCCGACACCAATCTCCGCAGTTCTGCAAAGCCGGCATCACGCGTGGTTGACGGAAAACGGACGCGTGCGGCCCGGCACGCCGCAGCTGATGAAAAAGACTGTGATTGCGCTTCTGAACGGCGCCGTGTTGTCAAACGGCGGCAATTTTCCGAGCGGAAAGAACGGTCGATAACGCGGGAACTTGTTTGGCCAGGTGATGCGATGCCAGAGCCGAACACGCGCCGTGGTGCACGGTTGCAGCGCTTCTCTCAAGCAGACCGCTGAGAAGGAGAACACCATGACTTTTCACTCCTATCAGTTCATCTGCATCGTTTTGCCGGTTCTTTATGCCGGGTTCCTCCTCGCGCACAGGGCGCTGGGATGGAATGGAGCGTTCCGGTTTTTGGGGATCGCGTCTTTGGCGTTCTATTCAGCGTGGAGCCTAGCGCTACTCGCGATATTGATGACGTCGATCGTCGTGAACTATACCTTTGGCAATTTGATTTTGCACTTCCGGGAGGATAGCCGCGTCGCGCGCGCCTTGCTCATTGCAGGCGTCGGCGCCAATATTCTGGCACTTGTCTACCTGAAATACGCAAACTTCCTGATCGATGTCGCCGCGCAAGTCGCACACCAGGATTTTGCGCATATGTCGCTCCTCGTTCCGATCGGAATTTCGTTCTACACGTTCATCCAGATCGGGTACCTGATCGAGACGTTTGCTGGGCAGGCCGAAAGGCAGGACTTCTGGCACTACGTGCTTTTTGCGTCATTTCTCCCGTGCGTGACGGCCGGTCCGCTGGTGCTGCAGCGTGAAATGTTCAGTCAGATGCGCGACCGGCGCGACGCGGCCTACAATCCTGTTTCCCTGGCAGCAGGGGTCACCATGTTCATCATGGGGCTCTTCAAAAAAGTCGTGTTTGCCGATCAGTTGCAGCCTTTCGCGGACACTGTGTTCAACGGCGTCGCCACTGGCCAGTTTGTCGGCACAACAACGGCCTGGCTCGGATCGATCAGCTACACTTTGCAACTCTATTTCGATTTTTCCGGCTATTCCGACATGGCGATCGGACTCGGCTGCATTTTCGGTCTCAAGCTTCCGCTGAACTTTGACTCGCCATTCAAGGCGACCAACATCTCAGATTTCTGGCGCCGCTGGCATATGACCATGACGCGGTTCTTCACAAACTACGTCTACACACCCATCGCCGTCCACGGCATGCGCCAAATCGCCGGCACTGAGGTGGGCAACTTGAAGCGCTATGCGTTGACCGCAGCAATCCCTTCGATCGTAACGTTTCTGGTTGCCGGAATCTGGCACGGCGCGGGTTGGACGTTCGTCATATACGGCTTGATCCACGGGTTTGCCATCGCACTCTATCTCGGCTGGAGCCGGCTCGTCGGCCGCTCGATGCCATCGGTCGCGGGTTGGCTGTTGACGATGTCCGTTGTCGTCAGCGGGCTGGTCGTGTTTCGGGCGCCGGATCTCGGAACGGCCGCCAACATTTTGGCCAGCATGTGGTCCTTCGGCGCTTTCGCACAGGCCGCGCCTGGTGTGGCGACCGTGATGTTCGACAGCAAGATTGCAAGTTCGCTTGTGATCGTCCTCGGCACGATCGTGCTGCTCATGCCGAATACCCAGCAAATCCTCCATCGATTCGCGGTCAGCAGTGATCCGCTACCGCAATCGGCGACACTGGAGGCCGGACTTCTGTCGTGGCGGCCGACGTTTGGCAGCTCGATCGCAGTGGGCCTGTTGCTGTCCGTTGCCATCGGCTCGATCGGTGCCGGTTCTGCATTTCTTTACTATCAGTTCTGAGAAGGAGCTCCGCAATGAACAAGCACGTGCTGGATGAACCGCAAATTGTCCTGGATCTGCCACGGGACGTCGACGCGGAGGTCGCGGGCGATATCGAGAAAGAGTCGGTTTTCGTTTCCCCCTATATCGATCGCATTCTCGTCAGCGACGACCGCCGGTCCGTCCGCGTTCTTTTGCGGCGCGGCGCGCCCATCGACGAGGTGATGGACAAGGCCAAGCGGTATCTGGCGGCCATGGTGCGCCAGGTGAGCGGTTTCGATATCAAGGTTTTTCTCGAGACGAAGCGGCGCGACCAGGGCGACTATGTGCGCGATGTCAACGCCGGCCTCGTCTCGCGCGGCTGGCTGCATGACTATGGCAAGGGGCAGGTCGCCTATTCGGGCCCGGTGCTGAAACTCGCTCGCCTCATTGATCGGACCGCTGGCGCTCTTTACACGCGCACCTACAAGGCGCAGGACCGGCATTTTCCAGCCATGATCGACGCCGAAACGTTGAAGGCGTGCGGCTACTTCGATTCGCACCCAAATGCAGTGACGTTCCTTGGTAACGTTGTCGAGGACTTCGATGCGATCGAGGAATTCCGCAAGGCGAATTCGTGCTCGGAGGGTGCGCTGCTTCCGGCGCGTGATCATGTCCATATCGATGGCATGTGTCTCAATCCGGCGGCCTGTTTCCCGTGCTATCCAGCACTCAGCGGCCACGTGATGCACGACGGCGAATGCCACACGTGGCTTGGCCGCGTCTTCCGCTACGAATCGCGGAACATCAATGGGCTCGACCGTCTCTACGAATTCAACGTGCGCGAGCTGGTGTTTGCCGGCACCGAGGCCTACGTCCGCGATTGCCGTGCAAAGTCCCTGCCGATCGTGGAGGAACTGGCTAGCACGTTCGATCTCGATTGCCGGATCCAGACGGCGACAGACCCCTTCTTCGCCACCGTCTCAGCCGCCAAGAAGTTCTGGCAAGCGGCGCAGGAAGTGAAGAATGAGATCAAAATCCCCGTGCTCGATGCAGCTGGTAACACCAAGTTGCTGGCCTGCGGCTCGATCAATCTGCACGGCAACTTCTTTGGCACGCGCTTCAATATCCAGGCCGATGCCGGCGAGGCAGCCCAGACGGGATGCGTGGGGCTCGGCATCGAGCGTTGGGTGCTGGCTGCATTCACACAGCATGGCTTCGACGCACGCCGCTGGCCGGACGCCGTTGCCCAAGAAATTTTTGCCTGACGCCAATCACCGGCCTTCACCCAAGGATATCGCTTCATGAAGCTCAATCAAATCGTCGCCAACATTCTGGAACTCGATGCAGCGCAGTTGTCGGATGCATCCAATGCGCAGAACACACCGCATTGGGACTCGCTTCGGCATATCGAAGTTATTTTCGCCGTTGAAAGCGCGTTTCACGTGCGCTTCACAATGCCGGAAATCACCAGCCTGAAGAACCTCGGCGACATCCGCCGTGTGCTTATCGCCAAGAACGTTTTGTTGGACCGAGTCCAAGGCAACGCGAAAGTCGCCTGATCGGAAGACCGCTCGAGTTTCAACAATACAGCGCAACGGGGAACTACAATGAAACGAGCCGCAATGACGATCATTGTCGCGGACGACGACAGTGATGATCGCATGCTGATTGAAGATGCTTTTCAAGAAAGCCGTCTTTCGAATCCAATCATCTATGTCGAGAACGGTGAGCAGTTGCTGCACTGCCTGCGCGGAGAGGGCAAGTTCGCCGAACCCGGCAAGAATTGCCGAAATCCGGGCTTGATCCTGCTCGACCTCAACATGCCGAAGATGGATGGCCGCACCGCGCTCGCCCACATCAAGGCAGATCCGGAACTCCGGCGCATCCCGGTAATCGTTCTGACGACGTCGAAGGCAGAAGAAGATGTCTTCCGGACCTACGATCTCGGTGTCAACTCGTTCATCACGAAGCCCGTGTCATTCGAAGCCCTGGTCGACGTCGTTCGCACGCTCAATCACTACTGGATCGAGATCGTGCAATTGCCTGGTGCTCAGGCTGCATGAGATCGGTAGCGGTCATGGCACCCGCTATCGACGTTCAATAAACGACCGCATTTCGTTCCGGAGCCGAGTATGAGCATCGAGATCAAGCCGCGCGAAACGACAGTCCTCCTGGTCGAGGATGATCGCGACGACTTTTTCCTGACGGAAGATCTCCTGAAGTGCATTCCGCGCGAGCCTCATCGCGTCGTGTGGGCTGCGTCTTACGACGCAGCCAAGCTCGAGCTCAGCGAGCGACCCTTCGATGTGGCGCTCGTCGACTATCGCATCGATGGCCGGACGGGTTTGGAATTTATTTCGGAGGTGGGCGTCAATTTTCCCCATTGCCCCATGATCCTGCTCACGGGGTTGCAAGACCCCGAACTTGACCTTGCTGCACAACAGGCAGGTGCCGTCGATTACCTCGCGAAGGACAGCCTCACTTCGGAGCTGCTTGATCGCTCGATTCGATATGCACGGCAGAATACCCAGCGATGGACGCTGCTGAATACGGTGCTCGAGAACGCGGCTGCTGGCGTCGTCAGTTGCGATGCAAACGGGTTGCCTGTCGTCTGGAATAAGAGAGCGCTGGCCGCGTTGCAGGTCGAGCCGCCAAAGCAAGGCAAGATTAGCAGCGCCATGGTCCGTGACGCGCTCTCGCGTCTGATGGTGGATGGTGTTCTGCCGGAAGAATTCCGGACCGATGCCAAGCGCTCTTATCAACTCGGGATCAGCGCTGGATCTGACGGCGGCACCGTCATTTCGTTCCATGACGTCAGCAGCCGGGCACGAACCGAGCAACTTTTGCGGCAGGCTGCAGCCGATGCCGAAGCAGCCAACCAGGCCAAATCCAACTTTCTGGCGACGATGAGCCATGAGCTGCGTACGCCGCTCAACGGCATTCTCGGCATGTCGCGCGTGCTGGCGCTGTCCAATCTCGATAGTTCGCAGCGTGACCACTTGTCCGTGATTCGCGGATCGGGCGAAGCCTTGCTGCAGATCATCAATGATATTCTGGATCTTTCGAAGATCGAGGCCGGTCGCGTCGAACTCGATGATACGGAATTCGAGATTTCGAGTGTTCTCGAGGACACTGTCAAACTGCTGGCGTCGACCGCGTTCGCCAAGGGGCTGGAACTCGCCGTCGTCCTCGATCCGCTGCTGCCGCAGGCGATGAATGGCGATCCCCTGCGCGTGCGGCAGATCCTGATCAATCTTGTCGGCAATGCCATCAAGTTCACGACGGCGGGGTCGGTTGTGCTTTCCGCCAAGCATGAGATCCGCGAAGGCCTGAGCGTTGTACATCTGGTCATCACCGATACGGGCAACGGGATTGCGCCGGACAAGGTCGATCTTCTGTTCAAGAAGTTCAGCCAGGTGGATAGCTCCAACACGCGGAACCACAGCGGAACGGGACTGGGGCTGGCGCTTTGCAAGGAACTGGTCCGTCTCATGAAGGGATCGATCTGGTATGAGCCAGGCGAACGGCAGGGCAGCACGTTCCATCTCTGTCTGCCGCTCGGGTCCGAACACGAGGCGGTTGGACTCGCGCGCCAGGCCAAGGTGCGTGCACTCGCCGGCTCACGCCTGCTGGTGGTCACGCCTTCGGATGCCATCGCAAAGGTCGTGCAGTGCTATGCCGATGTCATGGGACAGCAGCTGTTCTGGGCAAAGAGCGAGCGCGAAGCGGCGGCCGTACTGCAACAGAACCAGATTGCTGCGGTCATTCTCGATTCGATGGACACCACGACTGATCCCCGCAATCTTTTGCGGAATGTGCGGCCCACCCCTGGTGTAAAAGGCCCCGTGCTGCTGCATGTCGACGGTTATCCGGCACAAGGGCATCAAGCGAATGGCATCCGGTACGACGAGACCTTGCCGCGTCCCTTTGGGTTGGGTTTCGTCGACGCGCTGTTGCGGCACCTCCAAACGCGCCAGCCGGCACCTGTTGCCGGCTCACAACCAGGGCATCGTGAAACCGCTCCCACACCGAGCCGGTTGCGGATCCTGATGGCCGAAGACAACGCGCCCAACCGGTTGGTCGCGTCGGCTCTCCTGCGTTCCGCGGGGTATGAACTGGAGATGGCCGAAGACGGCTTACAAGCCGTCGAAATGGTCAAGACCAAAACCTTCGACGTCATCCTGATGGACGTGCAGATGCCACGGCTGGACGGAATCGCTGCAACCCAGCGTCTGCGAGCGCAGCCAGCACTTCGCGACGTGCCAATCATCGGCCTCACCGCCAGTGCCATGAAGCAGGATCGTGAGCGGTGCCTGCAGGCTGGCATGACGGATTATCTGCCAAAGCCAGTGGATTGGGATCGTCTGCTGTCGCTCCTCGAAAATATCGAGAAGGCAGCCAAGTTGAAATTGAACGCGGCCTGATCGAAGCGACGGCGCGCCCGAAATTCATGCGGCGGCGCGCGACGCCGCATGCGAACTGGCCCTTCCCTGATGAGGACGGACCAGGATAGTCTCCGATCACGTGTGTGACAGGGGACCAGTAGCTATGACGGAACGACTGCCGCTCCAGGGCTTGAAAGTTCTCGACGTCGCGACATGGATCGCGGCGCCGGCTGCAGCCGTCGTGCTTGGCGATTATGGCGCCGACGTCATCAAGGTGGAGCAGCCCGGCGAAGGCGACCCACATCGCGCCAACATTAATCTCGCGCATTTTCCCAAGGCCAAGGCGAACTATCCCTGGCATCTGGATTCGCGCAACAAGCGTTCGATTGCGCTCGATCTCAAGGCGCCAACGGGCCGGGCAGCGCTCGGGCGCCTGATCGGTCAGGCCGACATCCTGATCACGAATTTTCCGTTGCCCGTGCGTGACCGCTTGAAGCTGCGCTACGACGACGTAAAGGTCGGCAATCCCAGGCTCATCTATGCCTCGTTCACGGGCTATGGCGAGGAGGGGCCAGACAAGGATCAGCCGGGCTTTGACTCCAACGCCTATTTTGCGCGCTCCGGCATTTTCGATACGGGGCGCTACGATGGCCAACCGCCAGCCTTCAGCCTGCCCGCGCAAGGGGACCGGGCGTCCGCGATGGGTTTCCTGTCCGGAATTCTGATGGCGCTCTATGAGCGCGAGCGCACCGGCCGCGGCCGCATGGTCATGAGCTCGCTCTATGCCAACGGCCTCTGGTCGAATGCTGTCATGGTCCAGGCGGCGCTGGTTGGCGGTTACATCGGCCTCAGGCCACCACGAGAAAAGCCGCGCAGTGCGTTGGCCAACATCTACGAAACGCGGGATGGCCGCTGGATCCAGCTCTCGGTCGTGCGCGAGGAAAAACTATGGGCTGCTCTATGTGCGGCCATCGGGCGTCCGGACTTGACGGACGATCCGCGCTTTTCCGAGACGGCGCCGCGGCGGCGCAATGCGGCGGAATTGACCGCGATCCTCGATGACGTCTTCCGGTCACGCGATTGGCCCGCGTGGAGCCAAATCCTCAAGGCGCACCATCTCACGCATGCGCCGATCGCCAAGCTGTCCGATGTGCCCGAGGACGCGCAAGCGGAAGCGGCCGCGGCCGTCGTTCCAACGAGCATCCCGGATATGCCACGCACGTTGGCGGCGCCGTTTCAGCTGGATGGCGTGACGCCGCGGCGGCCGGAACCGGCGCCCGATCTTGGTGCCGATACCGATGCCGTCCTGCGCGAGGCTGGATTCAGTGACGCGGAAATACAGGCGCTGCGGGCCGGAGGTGCTGCGGCCTGAGACCAGGAGGATTGCGTGACACACGTTCCAACACGATCGACGCTGCGGCGTTCGGTGGCGCAGGTGACGGCCGTCACGATGGCGCTGAACTTTTTCTCCGCGTCGCCGGCGCGCGCGGGCGAGGACCGCTGCATCGCGGTTGCGCAACTGGATATGCCGCCGCGCATCCTCAAAGCCCAATTGCGACTGGCGCAACTAAAAGGCGGCGAGGTACGCATTTCCTACGCTGGGCATTCGACATTCCTCATCGAGAGCCATCGCGGCATCAAGATCGCAACCGACTACAACGATTATGTTCGCCCGCCCGTCGTGCCTGATATCGCGACGATGAACCGGGCCCATTCTTCGCATTTCACGCTGGCTCCCGATCCAGCGATCAAGCACGTGCTGCCCGGATGGAACCCAACCGGAGGTGCGGCGCAGCATGATGTGACGCTCGAGGATGTGCGCGTGCGCAACATTCCGACCAACATCCGCGATTTTCAGGGCGGCACGCAGGAGTTCGGCAATTCGATTTTTATTTTCGAGATGGGCGGGCTCTGCATCGCGCACCTCGGGCATCTGCATCACACGCTCTCCGACAAACAACTGGCGCAGATCGGACAGATGGATGTGGTGCTAGTGCCGGTTGATGGCAGCTTTACGCTGGACCTCTCAGGTACCATCGAGGTGCTGAAATCGTTGAAGGCACCGCTGATGATCCCGATGCATTATTTCTCGACGTTCACGTTGGATCGCTTCCTCAATCTCGCGAAAAGCCAGTTCGAGATCAAGATGCATGCCGTGCCGACGATCGTGATGTCGCGGTCGAGCTTGCCGCAACAGCCGCAGGTGCTGGTTCTGCCGGGCCATTGAGCGCGGTCGTTGGCTCGGTACAATCAGCTCAAGGCTTGATGTAGGCGTAACCCTCGGCCTGCCGTTCTATCAAGCGGACGACCCCTGAGGTCACCGATTTCGCCTCCGAGATGAGCGTGATCGCCTTGCCTTCCTGTTTGCTCTGGTTCGTGCGCGTATTTTCGCACGCCATGAACGTCACGCTGGGTTCGGCCAACGACATCGCCGCTATGCGCGCTTTCACCGTGCTCGTATCGTCGCGCAACATATGCAGGCCCGGACCATAGGCGACGATTTCGATCACCGCCATCTCACCTTTAGCCTTGTAGTAATCGAGCACGTTCTGCGCGTTATTGAGCGCCAGCGCCATGACTTCGGGCTTGTTCTCGGACACCTGGATCGCGAGCTTGTGCGCCTTGGTGGCGGCAACCGGTGCCGGGATAGGCGTTTGTGCTCGGCTCGGAATGGTCGTGGCCGCAAGAAGTAGAGCAGCGCTCAGCATGACTGTTCGGACAAGTTGCATTTGTGTCGAGGCTCCTTGGCTGGCGCATTCAACGGAGTGACGTCACCTGCGTCCTAGTGCATCCCAGAAATCGGGGCCGGCGTCGAGTGCGGCCTTGCGACAATCGCCGGCGCAGCCGATCCAGGTGCCGTTCGGCATGCGGACTTCTTCGAAGCGGTTTGCGCCAATGCGGACTAGGCGAGTTTGTAGTGTTTGGGGAGGACCGTGTTGCTTGGCGCTTTCGACACGGATTTGCGAGGTGGATTCTACGACGCGGGGGTGGCGTTGCTGATACCAGAGCGCGAAAATGAGGACCGCGATCACGAGGCCGCCGACGATCAGGGCTGGGGCTTTGGGCATGTGATCCAAACTCCTAATAGTCCGGTGGAAGGCCCGCCTCAACTGCGCCCGAACAGGCGCTCGATGTCGGTGCGTTTGAGCTCCACGTAGGTGGGGCGGCCGTGATTGCATTGGCCGGCGAGCGGTGTCGCTTCCATCTCGCGGAGTAGCGCGTTCATCTCGGGTGGCGACAAACGGCGGCCGGCCCGCACGCTGCCGTGGCAGGCCATGGAGGCGCAGACGGCCTCCAGCCGGTCGCGCAGCGGTTTGGTGCCGCCTTCCGACAAAACGCTGCCCAGGAGATCGCGGACGAGGCCTTGAACATCCGTGTCACCGAGCAAGGCTGGCACCTCGCGGACGGCGACGGCGCCGGGACCGAACTGTTCGAGCACCAGGCCCAGTTCGGCCAATTCGTGGCTGCAGTCGGCGAGCAAGGCGGCCTCGTCCGCCTCCATCTCGATGATCTCGGGGATTAGCAGCCCCTGGCGCGTGACGCCGCCGTTGGCAAGCATCGCCTTCATGCGCTCATAGACGAGGCGTTCGTGCGCGGCATGCTGATCGACAATGATGACAGAGTTTTCGGTCTCGGCGACAATGTAGGTCTCGTGCAGCTGCGCGCGGGCGGCACCGAGCGGGCGGGCGCGGATGCTATCGGGTTGCAGCTCGGTCGCGGCGCGCGTATCGGCTGAGGGTGTCGCCAGGCCATCGAACGGGGCCTGTATCGCTTCGGCAAAACCTGCGGGATAGGGCCGTGGCGAAGTGGTTGGATGCCAGGGTGTTGCGTTGCGTGCCGAGCCGCCGTGGCCGTGGCCGTTGCCATAGCCGTTGCCGGCAGCCCCGTATGCGGCGCCGCTTGAGCGCGCTAACGTTTCCAGCGTGCGCGCGCCGCCAGCCACGCTGGCGCGATGGCCCGCAGTTTCCAGCGTCGCCCGCAGCCCGCCGATGATCAGCGAGCGCACGGCACCCGCATCGCGAAACCGCACCTCGGCCTTGGTCGGATGCACGTTGACGTCGACTTCGCGGGGGTCGAGCGTGAAGAAAAGGGCGGCCACCGGATGCCGACCCTTCGGCACCAGATCGCCATAAGCGGCGCGCAAGGCGCCAAGGATCAGGCGGTCGCGCACCGGCCGGCCATTGACGAACAGGAATTGGAATGCCGTGTCCTGGCGGTGCAGCGTCGGCAGGCCTGCAAAGCCTGAGATGCGGATGCCGTCGCGCTCGCCATCGAGCGCCAGTGCGTCGTCGAGAAATTCGCGACCCATGATGCGGCCTAGACGTTTCAGGAGGCCGTCCGCATCGTTTTTGCCGGCCGGCAGCACGAGCCCGGCGCGCTCGCCCGTGGTCAGCGTGATCGCGATATCCGGATGCGCCATGGCCAGGCGCTTCACGGTCTCGGAGATGGCGATGTTTTCGGCGCGCTCCGATTTCATGAACTTCAGGCGTGCGGGCGTCGCCGAGAAGAGATCGCGCACTTCGACGCTGGTGCCGGGATTGACGGCTGACGGGCGGATCTCGCTGCGGGCACCGCGGTCGACTGATATTTCGAGGCCGTTCCGGTCGGCGGTGCGGCGCGTTCGGATCGACAGCATTGCGATGGAGCCGATCGAGGGCAGCGCCTCGCCACGGAAGCCAAGGGTCGCGATATTGAAGAGATCTTCGTCGTTGAGCTTCGAGGTGGCGTGCCGCTCGATGGCGAGCCGGAGATCGTCGCGGCCCATCCCTGAGCCGTCGTCGGTGACGCGGATCAGCGCGAGGCCACCGCCAGCCGCCACCACCTCGATTGCGCGGGCGCCGGCATCGATTGAATTCTCGACCAGTTCCTTGACCACGCTCGCCGGCCGCTCGATCACCTCGCCGGCGGCGATGCGATTGATGGTCTCGGGGGATAGCTGTCGGACGGGCACGCCTGATCCTCGCTTGATCGTCTCTAGCCGAATCGCTGCACAGCACTGTGCAACCGGTGTAACGGCTCAACCGCCCTGCGCAAATCGCGCGCGCACGCGATGCACAGATCCCTGCGCGGGCCTTGATCAGCGCGTCAGAACTGCGAGCAGACCAACTCCCAGCAGCAGCAGGCACGACTGCCAGACGCGCGGCCGCCACGCGACATAAAAGGCAAGAATGCCGTCCATCACGAGCGCCATCAGCAGTGGCATGCTCGCCTCATTTCGTCGTTGCCGGGCTCGTCGATTGGGCCGACGTCAAGCGGTCGCGCGTCAACGTCTTGGCCAGCTCGACGGCCGGTTGGTCGAAGGCGTCGACGCCGAGCAATTGGGCGGCGAGGATCGTCTCGAGCATCATCATCATCATCAGCGCGCCGAGTGCTGCTTCGTCGATCCGGTCGATGTCGATGGTGCGAACGGGCCGGCCGGCGCGGGCCAGCGCTTCCGGAACCGCGACGCCTTGGGCTGCGATCAGATCGCCGACGGTGCGGCCCTGCATGAAGCCGATGCCGGCGAGGGCGGCAAGATCGGCGTCGAGCGCTGGGCCAGTGCCAGACGTTGGCGTGCGTAGAACCGTGAGGAAATGCTCCTTCGGGCCGTCCATGAACAACTGTAGCTGGCTGTGCTGGTCGAGGGGCCCGAGACAGGCGACCGGTGTCGTGCCTTCGCCGCCCTTGCCAAGGCTTTCCGCCCATAGCTGCACGTACCAATGGCCGAAGCGGGCTAGGCGATCGGCGTAGGGCAACATGATGTTGACGCGTATGCCGCGCTCGCGGGCGAGCGCCACAGCCACGGCGGCGCCGACAGCCGGCGCAAACGCTGAAGCGTCCTTGGCTACCAGCATGGCGTCCACCACCGCCTTGGCGCCGGCGCGGTAGGCGCGGACGTCGAGGCCGCGCGCTAAGGCGGGCAGCAGGCCGACATTGGTGAGACACGAGAAGCGGCCGCCGATTTCGGGTGGATGGCTGAGAACGGGAATAGCGAATTTCGTGAATAGCGCACGTAGACCGTTGGTTTTGCCGGGAACGGCCGGATCGGACAGCCCCAGGAAGAGGCGCGGCAGTTCGGCTTCGAGGCCGGCCGCGCGGACAGCGCCCAACGCCACGACCGCTTGCACCAGAGTTTCGGGTGTCCCGCCTGATTTCGAAACGACGACGAAGCGGGTGGAGGCCAGGTCCGTGTGGCGCAAGGCGCCTTCGAGCGTCGCGCCGTCCAGGTTGTCATAGAAGCGGGTGCGGGGACGTGTTTTCTGCGCGGCGTCGGCAGCGCCCGGAATATTCCAGCCATTGAGTTGCGCGAGTGTCTGGCCGCCGAGACTGGAGCCGCCGGTGCCGAGAAATATGATTGTACGCGCGCCCTTGGCGAGTACGGCCATGGCTGCCTCGGCTTCCCCGATATCATCCTGCCACTCGGGGACACGCAGGTGGGCGAGCGTGCGCTTTTGATACTGATCCTTGAGAGTAGCCAGGGGCACGTCGAGCCGGCTGAGATAGCTGGCGAGTTGCGTTTCGGAAAGTCCGGCGCTGCCGATCGTTCCGGTGTGGCAGCCGGTGACGTATTGCACAACCAGGGAAGGCCGGCCAGGCATTCCGATCCGCGTTCCGCCGACCTTCGCAAAACCCATCGTCACGTTCCTGCTCCCGCGCCCCATCTGACGGGACTGTCTTTCAGCAGTCGGCTTAGATCTACTTCAACTTTTCTGGCCAAGCCCCTTTGGCTTGCCCACCACCGTGATGATCAGATCATCGACCTTGAGGAGGCGTTTGGCGACGCGCTTCAAATCGTCGAGGGTCACGGCGTCGATCAGGCCATTGCGCTTTTCCACGTAGTCGATGCCCATATCCTCCTGCAGCATCCACAGCAGTTGGTTGGCGATCTTGGCATTGCTGTCAAAGCGCAGCGCGAACGAGCCGGTCAGATAGCTCTTGGCGTTGGCGAACTCCGCTGGCGTCGGGCCATCATCGGCCATGCGCTTGAATTCGGCGCGGATGACATCGATCGTCTGTGCAACAGCTTCGTTCTTGGTGGCAACGCCGCCGCCAAAGATCGCCGCGTTGGTGTAGGGCTGCAAGTAACTGTAGACCGAATAAGCGAGGCCGCGCTTTTCGCGCACCTCCTCCGTCAGTCGCGACGCGAAACCGCCGCCGCCCAAGATCTGATTAAGGATAAAGCCGGGCAGAAAATCCGGGTCCTTGCGCGCGAGCCCGACCATGCCGAACTGGACGACCGACTGCGGCACGTCCATCTCGACGATCTTGAGTTTTTCCTGAGCCGTGGGCGCGACCTTGGCGACAGCCGTCAACTCGGCCTTCGGCGTGAGGTCACCGAACACTTTGTCGAGAAGTGCCGCCAGCTGCGTTGCGTCGATGTCGCCGACGGCCACGACATGCAGGTTGTCGCGCGCGAAATTGCGGCTGCGGAACTTCTCCAGATCGTCGCGGGTGATGCTGCCGACCGACTCCGGCGTGCCATTGGCCTGGCGGCCGTAGGGGTGGCCGGCAAAGGCGGTTTCGTTCCAGGTTTTGCCGGCGATCTTGTCCGGGCTCTTGGCAGCAAACGCTAAGCTCGCCAGCAACTGCTGCTTGATGCGCTGCACGGCTTCATCCTCGAAGCGCGGCTTGGTCAGCGCCAGCCGGAGCATGTCCAGCGAGGCGTCGCGATTGGCGCTCAAGGTTTCGAAGCTGCCGTAGAACGCGTCGCGTGCGTCCTCGAAACTCATTTTGAAGGCCAGTTCCTCCATGCGCTCCTGGAAGCGCGCGTGATCGTATTCGCCGGCGCCTTCATCGAGCATCGCCGACATGAAGTTGGCGAGGCCTTGCTTCTCGACGGGATCTTGCGTGTTGCCGCCGTCAAAGGCAAAGCGCAGAGCGAGCAGGGGAACGCTGTGTTCCTCCACCAGCCATGCCTGGATGCCGCCCGGGCTCTTGACGTGCTGGATCTTCATGGACGTGCGGACCTGCTCGGTTGCGGAAGCTTTGCTGGGTGAGGCGGTGGTGGCAACTGGCGGCGATGGCGCA
>JANXRM010000078.1 GCA_025353015.1 Hyphomicrobiales bacterium | reverse complement strand
TCCAGCTTCGGCCAGCCACCCTCTTTGGGCCAGTCGCATGCGCCAAGTCTCATTCTGTTGCCGGGATCGGCCGAACCTGTTTAGGTGCGATCCCAGTTCACCCGCAATGCGCTAGCGGGTCCCGAAAGACGAGGCCATGGCCGAGAAGACAGACAACTACAAGGTGGTCGCCGAGAACCGGCGCGCGCGGTACGAGTACCGGATCGAGGACACCTGGGAAGCAGGCCTCCAACTGACCGGTACCGAGGTGAAATCGTTGCGCACCGGCCAGTGCAATATCGCCGAGAGCTATGCCTCGTCCGAAAACGGCGGCCTCTACCTGATCAACTCCTACATTCCCGAGTACCAAAAGGCCGGCCGCTTCTTTCAGCACGAGCCCCGGCGGCCACGTAAGCTATTGCTGAAGCGCAAAGAAATCCACAAGATGACCATCGCCGTCGAGCGGCAAGGTATGACCATCGTGCCCTTGCAGCTCTATTTCAATTCCCGCGGTCTCGCCAAGCTGCGGCTGGCTCTCGCGCAAGGCAAGAAGCTGGTCGACAAGCGCGAGGATATCAAAAAGCGCGAATGGCAGCGTTCGAAAGCACGCATCTTGCGCGACAGGGGCTGAAGCAGGACGATCTAGCCAGCGCCAACTCGCATCGCAATCGCCCTGGACGGTCCGACATGAACCTCGATCCCACAGAATTGGCAGCCCTTGAAAAGGCGATCGTACGCGGTTGGCCGGCGCTCGCCGCCAGCGAGATCGACGGCTGGCTGGCGCGCTGGTCCTCCGGTGGCTCGATCCGCGCCAATTCGGTTGCCGCTTTGACGTTCACGGGACCCGATATCGACGGGGCGCTGGCCAACGTCGTGCGCTACTACAGGGATCGGAATGCTGTTCCGCGCTTCACCATCACGGACATCGCAGCGCCTGCGGGGCTCGATCGCCTTCTGGAACAGCGGGGCTGGCAACGAACCGGCCAGAACGTCACGTATACCAAGGATGTGGGGGGCTCCGATAACTTAGGGGGCGGGCACACAGCAGTGCCGGTTGACCTGGCCTCGGATGCGGTTGGCCTTCAAATCGATTTGGCTGCGAAGCGAAACGATGCCTGGTCTGAGATCTATCTCGCAGGCCTTTCGCCCAACCGGCGCGCCATCGCGTTGCAACTGGTGGACGGTACGCCGGAGCCGCGCGTTTTCTTCTCGGCGGTGCGCCAAGGCGAGGTGATCGCGAGCGGGCTCTCTGTCCTCGATGGCGCTCTGGCCTCGGTCCAATGCGTCGCGACACGGACCACCTCGCGACGCACGGGGGCTGCAACGGCCCTGCTTGGCGCCATCGAACGCCATGCCGTCGCCAACAGCGTCCGCCGCATCTATCTGCAGACCGAGGCGTCGAATACCAACGCGTTGAGAATCTACGAGCGTCTTGGTTTCCGCCTTGCCGGCACCTACCATACGCGAGAGTTGCGCACGTGATCGAAAGGGGGCTCGAATGGCTGCTCAGAACCAACCTCACCTCGATCACGTCGACTGGTCGAAAATCCCCGCACCCCGGGATGACGGCGACGCGCGGCATCTCGCGGGGGCGGAGCTTCCCGACGTCACGCTCGCCGCCACCGACGGTCAATCCGTCTCGTTGGCGAGACTGCGCGGACGATCGGTCGTTTTCGTCTATCCCCGCACCGGGCGGCCGGGCCAGATCGGGCTCGTCGACGACTGGGACCGGATTCCCGGCGCGCGTGGCTGCACGCCGCAATCCTGCGCCTTCCGCGATCTCCATACTGAGCTCCAAGCTGCAGGAGCTGCGCGCGTCTTCGGCCTGTCGACCCAGGATTTAGCGTATCAGCAGGAGGTTGTGGCGCGGTTGCACCTGCCGTTCGCGATCCTCTCGGACGCGAGCCTGACGCTGACCCGCGCGCTCGGCTTGCCAATCATGACGGTCGCCGGCCTCACGTTGCTGAAACGGATGGCGTGGGTGATCGACGACGGTCGTATCAGCCAGCTTTTTTATCCGGTATTCCCGCCGGACCGAAACGCCGCCGACGTCCTGGCCTGGCTCAAAACGCATCCGGCTGAGCCAATGTGAAAACGGCCTGAGCCGAAGCGAAAAAGGCTTGAGCGCGAACGACAACGGCGGCCGGCACGCGCACATGCCAGACCGCCGGCGATATCGTCAACGAAGAGAAATTTACTGGCCGTTCTGCGCTGAATGGTCGGCGCCCTCGGTGAACTTCATCTTGCGTTCGCCAAGCTTGGCAACATTGTCGAAGAAGTCCTTGTCGTCGCCGATGACCAGCGCCGGGTTGCACTGCGGAGCACAGTTGTAGCTCTCACGCTTGCCGCCCTTCATCAGGCTCACGACCTTGTTCTCGTCGCGAACCACCATGACGCGCTGGTCCTGGATGATGTTGCGCTCGGCGTCGAGTGCGATGACGTTGGTGATGCCGAAGGTCTTGCCGGTGACGACAAGCAGGTTGTTGGCCTGCACTGTAACCTCGGCGATGGTCGGGTTGCCGATGATGATTTCGGCGACCGGGCGCGGCAGGCGGATCAGCTGCGATTGATCGTACTTGACGACCAGATCCTGCGCCTTGGCCTGGGAGAACGGCAAAACGGCCAGAACACTCAAGGCAAAGCCTGCAGCAAAAGCAAATGCGCGGGTTTTGAAAATCTTCGGCAGTGCGGACGTTGTCTGTGCGGACATGGGCAGCAAGTCTCCTCGAATGAGTACGCCATTCGCTTCACTACGCCACGAAACTATGAATGATTTACAAATGGCTGTGACGAATAGAGGCAAAAGTCCGGTGCCGGCCCATGGGTTGCTGCCACCTCGAATGCGCCGCCCAGTGACGATCAGTTCTGGATGCCATAGTCCTGGCGCGCCGCTTCGGCCGTGATCTTGGCCTCGGCGAGATCGCGGCTGACAAGCTCGGGATCGCGGTCCTGTGCCGGACCATGGCCGCCAGCGCCGGGCGTGAACATCGACACGGCCGAGCCTTTATCGAGGCGCGCCGCCGCTTTGACAGGCCCCTCGCCCGCCCGGTCATAGACGAAGCGCGCCTTGGCACCCGCGCCGCCACCGGCGAGGCCCCAGGGCGCCGTTTTGACCCGCGCACCGAATATATACGTGCGGCAGCCGTCGTGCTCGGCGCGGATGCGGCGGTGCAGCCCCATGCCACCGCGATAGCGCCCGGGACCACCGGAATCCGCGATCAGCTCGTAGCGCTCCACCGTCAGCGGGTATTCGGTCTCGAGCGCCTCGACCGGCAGGTTCGACGTGTTCGTCAGATGCACGTGCACGCCATCGAGGCCATCCTTGGTGGCACGGGCGCCGAAGCCGCCGCCGACCGTCTCGACGTAGGCGTAGAAGCGCCCTGATCGCGGATCGAGGCCGGAAAAGTCGGCGTAGACGCAGGCGCCGTTGTGGGCCGCCGTGACACGCTCCGGGATCGCCTTCGCCAAGGCGCCATGCACAAGGTCGACGACGCGCTGTCCGGAATCGAGCCGCGAATTGACGGCGGCCGGTGCTGCGGCATTGAGCACGGAACCCTTCGGCGCGGTGACGTGGATGGGGCGGAAGAAACCAGCATTCGGCGGGATGTCAGGCCCGATCAGGGTTTTCAGCGCGTAGTAGACGGTGGCGAGAAGCCCGGTCTCGACGAGGTTGATGCCGGCCCGCACCTGCGGTGGCGCATCGAAGGCCAGATAAATTTCGTCGTCCTTGACCTCGACCTCCAGCTTGAACGTCAGGATGTCGGGCAGTTCCTCAGAATCGAAGGTGTCCTCGAACGTGTAGGTGCCGGAGGGGATCGAGCGGATGCCGACCCGGGTCAGACGCTCGGCGTAGTCGAGCAGCGCGTCCGATGTGGCCAGGATCTTCTCGCGGCCGTGGCGGCGGCACAGGTCCTGGAAGCGCCGGATACCCTGGCCATTGGCTGCTTGTTGCGCGCGCAGATCCGCCAACCGTTCCCGCGGCACCTGGCAATTGAGCAGGATCAGGTCCAGCACGTCCTGTTGCAATGTGCCTGCGCGATAGAGCCGGATTGGAGGGATGCGAATACCCTCCTGGAAGATGTGCGCGTGGCCACGGTCGACAAAATCGGCGTGGTGCGCGGTGTTGGTGGCCCAAGCCACGAGCGAGCCTTCGAAATAAATGGGTTCGGCCAGCACGAGGTCGGGCAGATGCGTGCCGCCGCCCGTGTAGGCGTCATTGCCGATGAACACGTCGCCATCACGGATCGTGTCCGCCGGCACGCGGGCGTGGATGCTGTCGATGATGCCGATCAGCGACCCCAGGTGCATCGGGATATGCGAGGCTTGGCAGAGCGTGCGCCCCCGGGCATCGAACAGGCACGTGGAGCTGTCCCGGCGCTCCTTGATGTTGGTGGAATAAGCCGCACGCACGAGCGTCTCACCCATCTCCTCGGCGATGGAGGCGAGCGCATTGCCGATCACCTCGACCGTAATGGGATCGATGGCGGCGGGTGTGCTGGATTGGTCAGGGTTGGCGGGATGCTGGCTCATAGGGACCTCGGGCACGTGTGCCCACGAAGTCTGCGACAAAGGCGGAGCTGTTGCCAGCCCTATTGAATCTCACTCATCGCCAATCTTCTACTTGCAGACCCGGAACCCTGGAAAATTCGCCGGCATTTGGTGTAACGACGATGAGATCGCGGCTGCGTGCGTGGGCGGCAATCAAGGTATCGAGCGGCCCGATCGGTGTTTTGCGGAGCGCCGTCCGGATCCGGCCAAATTCCGCTGCGGCCGCAGCATCAAAATCCAGCACGGCACTGCGGCGGGCAACGAATTGCTCGATGCCGGCAAGGTTTTCTGCAATGCGCTGACGCGGTGCCATGCGACCTGAGCCCCGCTCCGATCCCGGCGTTCCGATCCCAGGGTTTGTCGGCTGGCGGTGATGCGCTAAGGTCTCGCAACTGCCAACTTGCCCGCGACCTTGGACCCACCCGCCATGCCCGCTCCGCTCCACACTGGCTCCCCTGACGCGCACGTCTTTCGCGCGGCTGGCGACAGTGTGCCGATCGATACGGGGCGCCTCGGCGCCTATCTCGCGGGTGTGGGCCTGCAGCTCGAACCAACCGAGCCGATCCGCCAGTTCGGCACCGGGCTCGCCAACATCAATTATCGCCTCACTGCCGGTGGCCGCCGCCTTGTGCTGCGCCGCCCGCCCGATGGCGATTTGCCCCCCGGTGCCCACGACATGGCGCGGGAGTACCGCATTCTCACGCGGCTCTGGAAGGCGCTGCCGCTGGCGCCGGAATGTGTGCACCTGTGCGACGACAAATCCGTCATCGGCGTGCCGTTCCAACTGATCGAGTACCGCCCTGGCCTCGTCATCAAGGGCGACGATCGCAGCCATTTTTCCGGCAAACCCGAGGTGGCCGCCCGCACGGGCCAGATGCTGATCGAAACGCTCGTTTCCATCCACCGGGTGGACGTGGCCTCCGTCGGCCTCGAAACGCTCGGCAAGCCCGAGGGATTCGTCGCGCGCGGCATCAAGGGCTGGCGCGGCCGGGCGGACCGGCTGGCGCCACCGGGCGAGACGGGCCAGCTTTGCCGCGAGGTCGGCGACTGGCTCGGCGTACAAAGCACGCGGGAGCGTCCACCGGTGCTGCTGCATTCCGATTTCAAACTCGACAACCTGATCGTCGATCCGGAAACATTGCAGCCGCGTGCCATTGTCGATTGGGACATGGGCACGCGCGGCGACCCGCTGTTCGATCTGGCGACGATGCTCAGCTACTGGACGGAGCCTCGCGATCCCGCCGCCATGCACGATTTAAAGCAGATGCCCACCGTGGTGGCCGGCTTTCCGTCGCGTAACGAGATCGTCGCGGAGTACGCGAAACTGACCGGGTCAGACGTTTCTGACTACCTCGTGTTCCGCGTCCTCGCCAACTACAAGCTCGCCGTGGTCCTGTTGCAGTTGCATGCGCTGTGGGCGCGCGGCGCGGCGAAGGGAGACGACTATGCCCACCTCGACACAATCGCGACCGGCCTGCTGGAATTCACGCATGGTGTGATGCTGGGCCGCACTAACTGATGATCCCTGGACATCCAATAGGAGACACTGACTGATGGACTTCAGCATCGACAAGCCGCTCGCGGCACTTCGCGACAAGGTTGCCCGCTTCGTCCGCGAGACGATCATTCCGTTCGAGAAGGATCCTCGCTGGGGCCACCACGGCATTCCCGAGGACCTCCGGCGCGATCTGAACAAGGCGGCCGAAAAAGCGGGGCTGCTGGGCATCAACTCGCCGAAAGAATACGGTGGCCAAGGCTTTTCCCATATCGAGCAGGCGGTCGTATTCGAGGCGGCGGGCTATTCAATCCTTGGACCCATCGCGCTGCATTTCCATGCGCCTGACGAAGGCAACATCAACCTCTTGGAGAAGGTGGCGACGCCGGCGCAAAAGCAGAAGTTCCTGAAGCGGCTGGCGACCGGCGAGGTGCGCTCGTGCTTCGCAATGACCGAGCCCGACGGCGGTGCCGGCGCCGATCCCGTGCTGCTCAAGACGCGCGCCAAACCGGACGGCAACGGCTTTGTCATCAATGGCCGTAAGACGCTGATCACGGGCGCGGAAGGAGCCGCCTTCGCCATCATCATGGCGCGGACCGGCGACGGCCCCGGCGATTGCACCATGTTCCTGACCGAGCTGCCGAACCCGGCGTTCAAGATCCATCGCGTGCTCAACAGCATGGATTCGAGCTTCATGGGCGGCCACGCCGTCATCGACATCGAGAACCTGCGGGTCTCCGGTGACGACGTGCTCGGCGAACTCGGCAAGGGCTTCCAGTACGCCCAGGTGCGGCTGGCGCCCGCACGCCTCACGCATTGCATGCGCTGGCTCGGCTCGGCCATCCGCGCCCACGACACCGCCACCGAATATGCCCGCCATCGCCAGTCGTTCGGCAAGCGGCTCGGCGACCACCAAGGCGTCTCGTTCATGCTGGCAGACAACGCCATGGACATCCACACGGCCCGCCTCGCCATCTGGCAGTGCGCCTGGGTGCTGGACCAGGGCGGCCGCGGCTCGAACGAAAGCTCAATGGCGAAGGTCATCTGT
Source organism: Hyphomicrobiales bacterium (assembly GCA_025353015.1). GTDB lineage: Bacteria > Pseudomonadota > Alphaproteobacteria > Rhizobiales > Hyphomicrobiaceae. Next base: position 1,970 of record JANXRM010000078.1, on the reverse strand, counting down.
TCGGAAGCGATTTTCCGTGTCGTCGACCGTTCCATGCAGATCCTCGGCGGCAAGGGCGTCACCGACGATACCATGGTCGAGCGCATTTTCCGCGACGTGCGCGCCTTCCGCATCTACGACGGCCCGTCCGAAGTCCACCGCCACGCCATCGGCCGCCGGATTGTGGAAGGCGAGAGGAAGGCGAAGGGGTGAATTGGTGAAATCGTGGATGTGCATACTTGCCATTTCACGACATCACTAATTCACGAGTTCACGCGGCACCCTCATTGTGCAATCCTGTCCACCTCAGTCGCCTCGAAATGGAGACCGTCATGCTCTACGAACTACGCGTCTACGATTGCATTCCCGGCCGTTTGCCGGCGCTGCTCAACCGCTTCCAGAACCACACGACCAAAATCTGGGAACGCCACGGCATCAAGCAGGGGGGCTTCTTTACAACCTTGATCGGTGGCCACAACCAGCGCCTCACGTATTTCCTCGTCTGGGAGAGCCTCGCCGAGCGCGAGCAGAAATGGGCGAAGTTCCAGGCCGACCCCGAGTGGAACAAGGCCCGCGCCGACAGCGAGAAGCCGGAGAACGGCGGGCCGATCGTCGCCAACGTGCTGAGCGAAATCCTGACGCCGACGGCGTTCTCGAGTTTGAAGTAGTGCAGGCGTGAGTCGGGAGTCGTCGGTCGGTATTGTATCCTGACCAGCGGTTACTACTCACGACTCACGACTCACAATTCCCCACGCACGACTCGCGGAACACATGAAAATCGTCGTTCACGGCGCTAATGCGTCGGCGTTCGAACCGGGCTTTGCCAAGCTGTTGGCCGGAGCGCACGAGATCGTCTGCGTTTCCGACAGCTTGGCCGGGACCGGCGAACAGGCCGCTTTCCGCGCCGCCGAGGTGATCATCGGTATCGCGCTCAACACGAAACATCCGCCACCCGAGCGGCTGCGCCTTTATCATGTGCCGGGCGCCGGCTATGACGGCGTCGACCGTGCCTTGCTGCCTGATGGCGCGGTGCTCTGCAATTGCTTCGGGCACGACCCCGCCATCGCCGAATACGTCATGACGGCGCTGCTGCTGCGGCATGTTCCGTTGCCTGCCGCCGACCGCGATCTGCGCCAGGGCCAATGGACGTACTGGCCGGGCGCGCCAGGTTCACTCAGGACGGAACTCGGCAGCCGCAGCATCGGATTGCTGGGCTTCGGGCATATCGGCAAGGCGATTGCTGCGAAGGCCAAAGCCTTCGGCATGCGCGTCACCGTCGCCAACCGTTCGCCGGTCGCGACCAGCCCGCTCGTCGACCAGTCCTTCGGCCTCGACCGCTTGTCCGAGTTCATGGGCAGCGCCGATTATATCGTCTGCTCGTTGCCCTTCCTGGCGGAAACCAAGGGACTGGTCGATCCCGCAGCCCTTGCCGCCATGCGTCCCGGCGGCGTCATCGTCAATGTCGGGCGCGGCCCTGTCATCGACGAGGCAGCACTCTACGCCGCCCTGAAGGCGCGGCGGATCGGCGGCGCCATCATCGATACCTGGTATGTTTATCCTGGGGCTGTCGGCGCGACCACCTACCCAGGCGCCCTGCCGTTTCACGAACTCGACAACTGCGTGCTCACCCCGCATATGTCGGGCTGGACAGAGGGAACCATTAGCCGCCGCCAACAGACGATGGCGGAAAATGTGCTGAAATTGGCCAGGGGCGAACGGCTACAGAATGTGGTATAAAGCGGGATACGATCCAATCCCGCGTGGCCTCACTCGACCATGAACCGAACCGAGATTATCGCCAAGCTCACCGCCAATGCTGCTGCCCTGAAAGTCGCGGCGTAAGGCACATATCGCTATTCGGTTGGCGAGCACGCGGAACCAATTCGGACGTTTCCGACATCGACTTGGCCGTGGAGTTAGACTCCGCAGCCGGGTTGTCGGGTTATGAAATCGTGGGCATAGAGCGGGAACTGGAGGCGATCTTCGGATGG
>JANXRM010000033.1 GCA_025353015.1 Hyphomicrobiales bacterium | reverse complement strand
CGCTGGAGGAACATTACAAGCCGCAGGGCCCGAGCGACCGCGTGCCGACCAATCCTGTGTCGCTGGCGGTGGCGCTGGCCGACAAGCTCGACACGCTGGTCGGCTTTTGGGCAATCGACGAAAAGCCGACAGGCTCGGGCGATCCCTACCAGCTGCGCCGCGCGGCGCTCGGCATCGTTCGGATCGTCCTCGAGAACGATTTGCGCCTGCCATTGTTGCCGGCGATCAAGCGGCATTTCATGGACCGGATCGGCAAGATCCCGACATCACTGACCCCGCCGGAAGTCCTGGCTAAAGGCGTCGACTCGCATGCGCTTGGCCTTGACCTGTTGTCGTTTTTCGCCGACCGGCTCAAGGTGCATCTGCGCGAAAAGGGTGCGCGGCACGACCTGATCGACGCGGTGTACTCGCTCGGCGGCCAGGACGATCTGGCGTTGATCGTGAAGCGTGTCGAAGCGCTGGACGCGTTTCTGAAAACCGACGACGGCCGGAACCTGCTGGCCGGCGTCAAGCGCGCGGTCAACATCCTCTCCATCGAGGAGAAGAAGGACAAGCGGACGCACGCCGGCCGCTTCGACGTGAAGCTTCTGGTCGAGAATGAGGAGCTGGCATTGGCGGCCGCGATCGAAAGCGCCAAGCAGGACACGGCGGCGGCTATCAACGTCGAGAACTTCAAGGGCGCGATGAATGCGCTGGCCGAATTGCGGGCACCAGTCGACGCCTTCTTCGAAAAAGTCACCGTCAACGCAACCGACGTCAAGCTGCGCGAGAACCGTCTCCGCTTGCTGTCGGAAATCCGCGAGGCGACGCTGTCGGTGGCCGATTTTTCGAAAATCGCGGGATGAGGTCGAACCGATGCATTGCAGGCTGCGCCACATCCTGGGTGGAACGATTCTTGGTCGAGTGATCCTGCTGACCGTCGCGTTGGTCATGGCTGTTGGGTCAATGGACCCAGGCAACGCACAAGCGCAAACAGACGGGCCGCGCCTGTTCCGCTCCAAGAGCAGCTATGACGACGTCCGCTTCGAGTTGAACAACGCCATCATCGCGCGTGGGCTGAATATCACGGCGCTTGGCAACATTGGCGACATGCTCGACCGGACGGGCCCTGATATCGGCGCCACGAAAAAAATCTACAAAGCCGCGGAATATCTGTCGTTCTGCTCGGCTAAGCTGTCGCGCCAGATGATGGAGGCCGATCCGGCCAACCTCGCCTTCTGCCCGTTTGTCATCGTGATTTATGAAGCGATCGACAAGCCGGGCGAAACAGTTGTCGCCTACCGGCCGCTCATTTTCTCCGGCAACGACGCCTCGAAGGCCGCGATCGCCGAAGCCGACAAACTGCTCGAAGGTATTGCCCGCGACGCGACCAAATAGTGAGCAGGGAACGCCGCGGATGCATAAAGCGATTGCGGCAATGCTGGCCTGTCTGGTTTTCTGGCCGACGACGGCTCAATCAACGGACCAAACTCCCAGGCGGATTGTCTCGCTCAATCTTTGCGTCGACCAGATTCTGATCGATGTCGTTGCACCCCAGCGCATCGCGTCGCTGTCGCATCTGGCCGCCGATCCCGAGCTTTCGACCGTCTCGGATCGCGCGCGCGCATTGCCATCGACCCCAGGTGATGCCGAGACCGTACTCGGCCTCGACCCCGATCTGGTGCTGGCCGGAACGTTCACGAATGCCGCGACGCTGACCTTGCTCGAGCGTGTTGGCCGGCGCGTCATCCGGATCGCGCTCGCGAGCGATCTCGATGGGATCCGCGACAGCGTGCGCCAGATTGCCGGGGCAGTGGGCGAGACTGAGCGCGGTGCGGCAATTATCGCGGCGTTCGATGTGCAGTTGGCCGCGTTGCGTGTGCAGGCGACCCCCGGCGAGCGCAAATCGCCAAAACTGCCAACAGCGCTGATGTATCAAATCAACGGCCTCGCATCCGGTCCCGGCACGCTCGATGACGCGGTGCTCCGCGCGGCGGGATTTCGCAATCTCGCATTTGAACTGCGCCTCGGGTCCGGCGGCCGATTGCCGCTCGAGGCCCTCGTGGCAGTGCCACCGGACCTGCTTGTTCTCTCCACCCCAAGCGGCCAGCACCGTACCGCCGTCGCCGACAATTTGCGCCATCCGGGGCTCGCGAAAATGCGCCGCGGCCGCGCCTCGATCGAACTGCCTTGGCGCACGTTTCTCTGCGGCACACCCGCTGTGACCGAGGCGATCGAAGAACTCACGCGAGCGCGGCGAGCGCTCAAGCCATGAGTGACACGCGCGACATCAGAAGCGAGAGCCGGAGCGGGCGTTTGCTCGGCGGACTGCTGGCGGTGCTTGTGCTTGTCGCATTGCTCTCCCTCGCCATCGGCCCAGCAGGTTTCGGCATTCCGCGCACGCAAGCGGCGCTGATCCTGATGGAAATCAGATTGCCGCGTACGCTGCTCGGCCTTCTCATTGGTGGTGCGTTGGGTCTCGCGGGCGCGGTGCTGCAGGGCTACTTGCACAATCCGCTGGCGGAGCCGGGTATCATTGGGATCTCGAGTGGTGCAGGTCTTGGCGCCGTGCTCGCCATTCACACCGGCGCGTCCACCGCATTCGCACTCGCGTTGCCGCTCGGTGGCATGCTTGGCGCTTTGATCGCGACGCTGCTGGTGCTGCTCCTCGCCGGTCCGCGCGGCGGCTCGCTGACGTTGATCCTTGCGGGCGTCGCGGTTTCCAGTCTCGCCACGGCGCTGATCTCGCTCGCGCTGAACCTGTCGCGCAATCCGTTCGCCTCGGTTGAAATCGTCTACTGGTTGCTCGGTTCGCTCGCCGATCGCAGCATGACGCACGTCTGGCTTGGCGCGCCGTTCATGATCGCCGGAATTCTGTTGATGCTGCGGCTCGGGCCCAGCCTCGATGCCTTATCGCTTGGCGAGGAAGCAGCCGAAAACCTCGGCGTCGATCTGGCGCGCCTGCAACTGACCGCCATATCAGGCGCCGCATTGTCGGTGGGTGCCGCGACGGCCGTTGCCGGCGGCATCGGTTTTGTCGGCCTCGTCGTACCACATGTGTTGCGGCCTCTCGTCGGGCACCAGCCATCGCGCCTGCTGCCAGCAAGCCTCGTCGGTGGCGCCATCCTCGTGCTGACAGCCGACATCATCTTGCGGCTCCTCACTCCGGCCGGAGACCTTCGGCTCGGCGTCGTGACCGCCCTGATGGGGACGCCGCTCTTCCTTTGGCTCGTGCATCGGACCCGCCGGGAGCTTGCGCCATGAGGCTCGCCGCCAACGATATATGCGTCACGCTCAAGGATCGCCAAGTCTTGTTCGGCGTTTCCGCGGTGCTGGTACCCGGCCAGATAACGGCGATCGTCGGGCCAAACGGCGCGGGCAAGTCGACGCTATTGCGAGCGTTGGCCGGCCTGCGCCGACCGACCGTTGGCCGAGTCACGATTGATGGCGTGCCATTAAGTGATCTCGACCGCCGCACGCGTGCCCGTTCCGTGGCCTTCCTGCCGCAAAATCCTCAAGTCCATTGGCCGCTGTCGGTGCGCTCCGTCGTGGCACTGGGGCGGCTGCCGCATCATTCGTCCGTTGCCCGTGACACCGCGGCCGACCGCCAAGCCATCCTCGACGCCATGACCGCGATGGATATCACCCGCTTTGCCGCCCGCTCCGTCGCCGAGCTTTCCGGCGGCGAGCGCGCGCGCGTCCTGTTCGCCCGGGCGCTGGCACAGGAAGCGCAAATTCTTCTAGCCGACGAGCCGACAGCCGGCCTCGATCCGGCCCACGCTCTGGACCTGTTTGCTATTTTGCAACGGTTGGCCGCCGAAGGCCGCACGATCGCGGTGGTACTGCACGATCTCTCGTTGGCGGCTCGCTTTTGCCAGTCGGCCGTGATCCTGGCAGACGGCCGGGTCGTGGCCGCTGGACCGGCAGTCGAAACCTTGACCCCCGAGCGCCTCACCCAAGCCTTCGGCACCGCAATGGCCGTTGGCTGCATCGCCGGCGTCCCGGTTGTGGTACCGTCGGAACGCGGCCAAAAATAATGCTGGCAAAGTTAATGCTGGCAACAAACCAGCAAAGGGGGAGGCGCGATTGTTCTGGTTCGGCCGCAAGAGCCGCCGTCTGAACCTTGCCCTGCAAGGCGGCGGCGCGCATGGAGCCTTCACGTGGGGCGTCCTTGACCGGTTGCTCGAGGAGCCGTCGATAAAGTTCGGCTGGCTGAGCGGTACCAGCGCCGGCGCGATCAACGCCACAGCTCTTGCCGCAGGATTGGCAGAGGACGGGCCCGCCGGCGCCCGGGCCAAATTGCGCGCGGTGTGGGAAGCCGTGATCGAGGCCGGATCGCCTGAACTGTTGCGTTTCAATCCATTTCTCTTGGGTCTCAGCCGGTCGCAAACGATGAGCCAGCTCGGATCGATGTTCTCGCCCTACGAATTCAATCCAATGGGGCTTGATCCCCTGCGCACGTTGATTGAGGCGCACATTGATTTCGCGAAATTGCGCGCTGTCCCTGATGTCGATCTGCTGATTGCGGCGACCGATCTGGCGACGGGACGCGCACGCCTCTTCCGCCGGCACGAGTTGACGATCGAAGCCGTTCTGGCATCCACATGCCTACCGCAATTGCAGCACGCCGTCGTGATCGAGGGGCGCGCCTATTGGGACGGTGGTTTCTCGGCCAACCCCGATGTGCTCAATCTGGTCCGGGAAAGTCCTGTTGGCGACACGATGCTCGTCCTACTCAATCCGATCGAAAAACCCGAACGGCCACGGACGGCGCGCGACATCGCCGCAGAAGTCAATCGTGTAACCTTCAGCCAGCCGTTGCTGCGCGATATTGCCGAGATCACCGCCATCCGCGGTGACCGTCTGGGCTTTTTCCAGCGCCGGAACATCCGAGCGGAGCGTATCGCCCGGCACAGGTTTCACATGATCGAAGCGGGCGATCATACCGCCACGCTCGGTGCTGAGACCAAGATGCGGCCGGACCGCGGCCTTCTCATGATGCTGCACAAAGCCGGACGCGATGAGGCGCACCGCTGGATCGAGCGAAATCTGGCTAGTATTGGTCGGAGGTCGACCGTCGATCTTGGCGCCCGGTTCCTCGGGCCCCTGCAGCCGTTGTCCGGCATCGAAACGACTGACGAGATCGACCGCCAACAGTCGGAGGCCGAGGAACTGGCCGGAAAATTATGAAGCATAAACCGCAAAAACCGCCTGGTTCGCAAGGAACCAAGCGGCTTGTCGCGGAATGGCTGGCGTCGCAGACGCGACGCTGACCAAAAATGCTTACTTGACGGCCGGGGTGGCCATGGCAGCGGCGATCTTCGTGAAGACCAGCGAAACGCTGGTGCCGACGCTGGTGACGGCCGTGATGATCACGACGCCAATGAGGGCAGCGATGAGGCCGTATTCGATGGCCGTTGCGCCCGACTCACACTTCACGAACTGGTTCAGGGTCTTCATGGTGTACTCTCCCAACTGTGCTACGATTGCTTCACTCGGTGGCGCTTTTTT
>JANXRM010000530.1 GCA_025353015.1 Hyphomicrobiales bacterium | reverse complement strand
CATCGATGAGGTCGATGGCGTCGATATCGATCCGTCCCGCTGCGACATCGACCGCCAGGATGCGTGCAACCGAAACCGAGATGGGATTGGGACGCACGGGAGAGCGCAGCGAAAACACGCCTGTTGCTCGCGCCTTCGGTTGCCCCGTACCATCAAGAGCCGCGGGCTCCACATCCTTGGGCCGCGTGATCTGGATGAGATCGCGGCGCGCCTGATGCAACCAGCCGAGCACAATGATGTGCGAATAGCCTGCAAGTCCCACCAACCCCGGCCGGAAGGTGCCATCGATTTCGAGCCAGGCCGTGGCGGCAAGCCCTTGCGCTTTGTTGCGTGCAGCAGTGGGGTTCTTTGGCGCGTCATCCGTCGTTGCATGCGCCGAATGCACGCGGCCGATCACGGTCAACGCGGGCAAAACCTCGGGGCTCGCGACATCAGGTGTGATCAGGACGTCACCGGGGCGGAGTGGGGAACGCATGTGTTGGCCTCCTCTAGTCGTCACTTTTCCCACTTCAGCGCCAGAACGTCCGTCTCCCGCGCCAGTTGCAGCAAACCCGCGCGCGTTGCCGGATGCAGCGGCTCCAATGGATGGCGCACGGCGTCGCTCTTGATGACGCCGCCGGCCTGCATCACCGTCTTGGTGGCGCGAAGGCCGCACTGGCGGTTCTCGAAATTGATCAGCGGCAGGATGCGCGCATAGGCGGCAGCGGCTTCTTTTTTTCGTCCGGCGAGATAATGCGTGACCACGGGCTTGATCAGCTCCGGCAGCAGCGCACTCGGCATGGTGCCCCGGGCGCCGGCCTCGAGATCGGCCATCAACGTGATCGATTCCTCGCCGTCGAAGGGCCCTTGGATCGCAGCACCACCCGCCTCGATCAGCGCGCGCAGCTTGTCGGCCGTGCCCGGCACCTCGATCTTGAAATGCGTGACCAGCGGCACGGCTTTCGCCAGCCGCACCAGGAACGGCACGCTTAGCGTTACGCCCGACAGCGGCGCATCCTGCACCATGATCGGCAGCCGTGCCGCCTCGGCGATGCGCTGGAAATGCTCGATCATACCGGTTTCGCCTGCCTTCAACGACGCGCCGTGATAGGGCGGCATCATCATCAGCATGGCAGCGCCAGCTGCAGCCGCCGCTTTCGCGCGCTCCATGGCGAGCCGCGTCGAGAAATGGCTGGTCGTAACGATGACGGGCACACGCCCTTTGACGTGTTCCAGGCTGAGTTTCAAGAGCGTGTCCCGCTCGGCGTCCGATAGCAGGAACTGCTCGGAATAGTTGGCGAGGATGCAGATGCCGTCGACCTGCTGGGCGATCATGCAATCGAGCACGCGGCGCATGCCGTCCAGATCGAGATCGCCCGTGTCGGTGAAGGGCGTCGGCGCGATCGGAAAGACGCCGGTCAGCAGCCGCGGATCGAGCCCAGGTGTGTTGGCGGTCATCGATCAGGTCCTCCGTTGCGGGGCTTCGGTACGATTATTCTGCGAGCGCTGTTCCTGAGATTGCGCCGCTGTCTCCAACGGCACGCCCGGCTCGACCTTCGCGGGCCGCAGCACGACGTTGGTTTTGACACTGGCGACGTTGGGAACGGCCGCCAGCTGGCGAATGACGAAATCCTGGAACGCCGTCAGATCTGGCGCCACGCATTTCAGGATGAAATCGGCATCGCCCGTCAGCATATAGGCCTCGCGCACCAACGGCCACTTGAGCACCTGGTTCTCGAAGTCACGCAATTCAGCCTCGCCCTGGGCGCGCAGCGTCACCATAATGAACGCGGCCACCTCGAAGCCGGTCATGCGCGCGTCAATGCGAGCATGGTAACCGGCGATGAAACCCGCCTGCTCCAAGGCCTGCACGCGGCGCAGGCATGGCGGCGGCGACAACCCGACCCGTTCAGCCAGCGCGACGTTGGTCAAACGTCCATCGGCCTGCAATTCGCGCAGGATGCGCCAATCGGTAGCATCGAGACGGGCACGCATCGGGGCTATTGGCCTTGAGGTGAACCTCGCCGGACAGGTCGAGGGAGCGGGCCGACGGATTGGCGGCATATCTGTTCGATCATTATAAATTGATGGCGTGTGACGCAAGAACATTGCGCGGCGCCACCAAATTCACCTGACCCGCGAGGCCGTTATGACTAGCCAGAAGCCACTCCATGGACGCAAGGCTTGGCTCATCACCGACGATAAGATCGGCATGCAGGTCCAGGTGAAAGGCGTCGCGGACGCCCTTGGTCTCGACTGGGAGGCCAAGCAAGTCGATCCCGGCGGGCTCTGGAAAATGCTGGCGCCCTACGGTCCGCCTGACCCGAAACACAAGTTCGGACAACCGGGCAGCATGCTTGCCCCGCCCTGGCCCGATGTCGCCTTCGCCACTGGACGCGCCAGCATTCCCTATATCCGGGCGCTGCGCCGCCGGGCCGGGCTCACCACGTTCACGGTTGTTCTGCAGGACCCGAAAACGGGATCGAATACGGCTGACCTCATCTGGGTGCCGGAACACGACAAACGCCGCGGCCCGAATGTCATGACGACGCTGACGGCGGCGCACAGCTTTTCGCCGGAACGCATCCGGACGTTACAAGCAATGGAGCCCGCTTGGCTTGCGGCATTGCCGCGCCCGCGCGTGGCTATCATCCTCGGTGGCCCCAATCAGGTTTACCGGTTCACAGCGGCCGACGACGCCCAATTCGCGGCCTCTATCGCGTCGATGGCGCGGCTTGGCGCGAGCTTCATGGTCACCCCCTCCCGCCGCACACATGCCGGCTTGCGCGACACGGTGCTGCAGGCGACGGCGGGCCGCCCGCGCTTCGTCTGGGACGGATCAGGCGAAAACCCCTATCCGGCCTTCCTGGCGCACGCGGAATTCTTCGTCGTGACAGGCGACAGCGTCAACATGTCGGGTGAGCCGCTGGTCACGGGCAAACCGGTGTGGATCTTCGAGCCGTCGGGAGGTAGCGCCAAATTCGCGCGTTTCCATGCGTCCCTCAGGCACTATGGGGCCACGCGCAGCCTGCCGGAAACCGTCACAGACCTAACGCCTTGGACATACGCGCCGCTGGATTCAGCCGCCGCCATCGCCGCCGAGGTCGAGCGCCGCTGGCTGCGACGGCAGGCCATGTTGCAGGGCACCGCGAATAGCCCCACTTATGGGATTCAGTAGTCTTTTCGGGCTCAACGTCCACGAAAGGGAGGAAGCCCCGATGGCGCATCTCAACATCGCGAAACTGAAAGCCGCCTGCATCGAGACGGCGCCCTATTCTTATACGATCGTGCCCGGCTTTCTCAGCCCCGAAAGCGTCGCGGCCATCAATGCCACCTATCCGAAGATTGAGAAGGGCGGCAGCTACCCGATCGAAAGCCTCGAATCGAGCATGACGATCAAAGAGGTCATTGACGAACTCGATGGGCCAGAGTTCGAGCATGTGATTGCAGAACGGTTCGGGGTCGAGATCGCAGGCCGGCCGAAGATGTACTCGCTGCGCGGCTACACGCGCGCCAAGGACGGCCAGATCCATACCGATTCCAAGGACAAGATCATCACGGTTCTGCTCTATCTGAACCAGGACTGGAAACAGCCAAGCGGCCGCCTGCGCATCCTGCGCAATGGTACAAGCGTCGACGACTACGTCGCTGAAGTCCCGCCCGACAACGGCACGCTGCTGGTCTTCAAACGTTCGGAGACATCCTGGCACGGCCACCATCCGTTCGACGGTCCGCGCCGGTCGCTACAGATGAACTGGATGACCAGCGAAGGTTCGAAAGGCTTCCATGCCGTGCGCCACAAAATATCGGCGGCCGTCAAGAAGGTGTTGGCGACGAGCTGAGGCAGCGCTCGACGCAGGGCATGTGGTTTTGGCATCCAAGGCATCTGACGCCGGTTGAGCTGCCGGCGTTAATTGCGATGCCGCCTTATTTCCAATAAACGACGAATGGCGATACGGATATCTTCTGGTCTTTGGCCTTCGGGTCAACCCGCTGGCCGGGCAAAACGACTTCTGACACGACGCCTGAAATTGCAGCGGACTTCTGGCTGTTCGTCACCATTCCGTCGAGAACAAGCTCGCCATCGAGCCAGAGGCGCATGACGCCATCGGGCTCGCCGGGTGCGCTCAGCGTGAGTTCCTGCTCGAGTTTCACCCATTTGCCGCGCGGCATCTCCAACCTGCTGTAACCACCACGCATTATCAAAGTGAGATTGGGTCCAAGTGCGACAAGCTCACCGGTGCCGCTTTTTTTCCAACCGACGCTTGCGGAGAATGACGTTTCGGCTGCCGCCTGCGGTGGTTCCCGGCCGGTTGTCGCAACGGATTCGGCGCTATCTGCCGCCTGAATAACGCCCGTCAGTCCAGGCAACCGACCGCCGCCGCCAAATTGAAAGCCATCCGGCAGAAAGACCGAGTAAGCGAGGCAGGCGGCCGTTGTTGTTTTCATGGCGCGGGGTGCCCAGAGGAAACCTGCGCCCTCACGGCTATTTTTCTCGGCGCCAGGTGCTGCAAGATCGAACTGAAGCGCGTACTTGGCCGGCCCTGCAGCGACCTTCACGACCTGCGCACGTTCCAGTAAGCTCCAGTCACTGCCCGTTGCGCGTGCCTGCAGATCCGCGGTTGTAACCGGCTGGCCGCCGCTTTCCAACGCCATCTGCACGCCCCGCTGAAACCGCTCACTGCAGGGAGGCACGGCCTCACTGAAAACCATCGAGCGCACCACATACACCAATGATGCCCCGACCAGCAGCGCCGCGGCGCCGTTGAAAAGCATCAGGTTCCGGTTGGTCGGCTTCATGGTTGCTACTCCTTACAACGGTCCTGAACACTCTCACAAAGGATTGAAGAAAGCTTAAACCCGGCGGATCGGCGGTGCCTGCAACAGAAAAGGGGAGACGCCATAGCGTCTCCCCGGTCGTCGCGTCCATGAGATCAGTGTCAGACGAGGAATAAGCCGTCGCTGGCCAGCGACTTGACCGTGATTTCAGCGGCAATGTGCTGGTATTGCAGCATCACGACATCGACGTAAGCGGTGGCGCCTTCGGCGGACACCATTTTGGCGGACACCATTGTGCCTTCGGCCGAATTGGTCAGATGAATCGCCTCATTGATATCGCCGGGCTTGCCTTTGAAAAAGTCGCGCAG
>JANXRM010000523.1 GCA_025353015.1 Hyphomicrobiales bacterium | reverse complement strand
GGTGCGGGCATTGCTCGGCCAGAGCGACAGCAAGAGCATCGGCATCGTCGCGTTCTCGCAGCCGCAGCAGGCCGCCATCGAAGAGGCGTTGGAACGCCTCGCCGCCGCCAACCAGACGTTCCGGACGCGCCTCGACGAGGCCATGGCTGCCGAGCACGAGGAGCTGTTCGTCAAGAACCTCGAAAACGTGCAGGGCGACGAGCGCGATATCATGATCGTCAGCGTCGCCTATGGGCCCGGCGCCAGCGGCCGCATGATCATGAATTTCGGCCCCATCAATCAGGAGGGCGGCGAAAAACGGCTGAACGTCATCTTCAGCCGCGCCAAGCATCACATGGTCGTGGTGTCGTCGATCGACCCGGCGCAAATTACCAACGACTACAACAAGGGCGCCAATGCACTCAAACGTTACATGATGTACGCGGCCGCGGCCTCCGTGGGCGATACCGGCGCCATGCGCGTCGCGCTCGCAGGCTTCCCCGGCGCCGAGCACATCGACCAGAAAACCCAGCAACCCGATGCCCTTGCCGATGCCATCGCCGAGGCCCAGCGCGGCGACGGCCACGACGTCGTGCGCGCACTCGGCCAGTCGACGGCGCGGTGCGATGTTGCCATCCGTGACGCTACGTCGCCCATGTTCAAGACGGCCATCCTGACCGACAACGAGGCGCATTATGAGGTAGCCGACGTCGTCGATCGCTATGTCACCTATCCCGGTCTCCTGCGGTCGTCAGGCTGGGAGGTCCGGTTCGCGCTCGCCAAAGACTGGCTTGCCGAGCAAGCAAAAGTAGTCGCGGTCAAGACCATGACTTGAGACCGTTAGGCGGGTTGCGCCGCAGCTTGTGGCGCTTCAACTGCCTGGCAGATCGTGAACCTCGGAGAAGTAGAGATCCTTCCAGCTTGCCGGTTCGATCTTGAGGCTGCCGATGCGGAACATGAACTTCGCGACCTCGTAGGTGCCAAGCGGTGTAGCGCTAAAGACCATGTCCGGCGCGTCCAGGATCTTGTAGAGGCCCTCCGCCCCGATTTTATCGCCAGTCACGCTGACATAGATTTCTGCAGCACGGCGCCTGTCGGCATTGATCAGCGCAATCGCCTCTTTCGAGGCCTCGACCACGGCCTTCAGTGTCTTTGGATTGGCATCGCGGAAGGCCTGCGTCGCCATGCTCACGCCGTTGGTGCCGGGGCCGCCGTAGACGTCATGGGAGGACAGCACACGATGTATGCCTGGTTTGGCGAGCGCCTGGCGGTCGTAGGGCGGGGCTGCAAAATGGGCTGTGATCTCGCTGGCGCCGGCAAGCAACGCGGCCATGGCGTCCGGGTGTCCGCGCGAGATCGTCCAGGCATCGAGCCGCTTGTGCTGGCCCGGGCCCCAGAGTTTTTCGGCCGCCATCTGCAGCGTGATCGCCTGGGTAGAATTGAGCACGCCCGGCAGCGCGATGCGGTCCTTTTCGGTGAAATCAGCGATCGTCTTCACGTCAGGATTGCGCGTCACGAGAACCAGCGGCAGCGCGTTGAAGGCGGCAATGCCCAGCACGTTGGTCGTGCCTTTGGTCCGCGCCCAAAGGGGCAGGAAGCTCGGAACACCGTTGGCTGCGATGTCGGCGGCGCCCGCCAGGATCGAATCGCGGATGGCGTCGTTGTTGGACACCCTGGTGAAGCTGACTTTTGGTGCCGGCAGCCCCAGCACCGCCACGTGCTTCTCGACGAGCTTTTCCCGCTCCATGACCGCGAAGCAGAGAAACGTCAGGCTCGGGCCGATGACGAAACGAACCTCGCCGGTTTCGGCCGCAACCGGCTTCGGCGCCAGCAGCAGGCCCAACGCGGCCAACATCGATGTTGCGAAGGCAAGGGCCCGGCGGCTACGTTTTCCGGCGGCATCTTGGATGCTCATCTTTGTCCTCCCAGTTAAGACGCGCCATCCTGCCTGGGCCGGTCCCGGCATTGCAAGCTGTTTGCTTGACGTTTCCCGGACGATTGGCTAACTCGCTGCCATGCATAAGGCTTTCATATCAGGGCTCTCAGGCCTTGAGCTTGCCGCGACCGAGCGCGCTTTCCTCAAGGCCGAGCGCCCCGCCGGCCTCATTCTCTTCGCCCGGAATTGCGGGACGGCCGATCAGATCCGCCGCCTGGTTTCGGATGCCTTGGCCGCCATCGGCTCGGACCGTGTGCTCGTGCTCATCGACCAGGAAGGCGGGCGCGTGCAGCGCTTGAAGCCACCGATTGCCCGGCTGTTGCCCCCCGCGGCCGTTTTCGCCGCCCATCATGCCGACGTCGGAGCCGCGTGCCAGGATGCGTTTCTGCTGGCGCGCGTGACCGCCGACGATTTGACCAGCCTCGGCCTCAACACCAACTGCGCGCCTGTTCTCGACGTGCCGGTTCCCGGCGCCCACGACATCATCGGCAACCGCGCCTATGCCCGTGACCCTAGCCTCATTGCGCGCCTCGGCCGCGCCGTTGCCGACGGGCTCATGGCGGGCGGCGTTCTCCCCGTCATGAAGCATATCCCAGGCCACGGCCGGGCGCTGGCCGACAGCCATCTCGAATTGCCGGTCGTGACCGCATCCGCTGCCGACCTGGACGCCAGCGACTTTGCACCGTTCCGCG
This sequence comes from Hyphomicrobiales bacterium, assembly GCA_025353015.1. GTDB lineage: Bacteria > Pseudomonadota > Alphaproteobacteria > Rhizobiales > Hyphomicrobiaceae. Next base: position 9,799 of record JANXRM010000523.1, on the reverse strand, counting down.
ATCTCAAGACGTTACCTGCAGCGATGACGGCGCATGTCGTGTTCACGAGCCTCGATCGCGCCCATCCCGCCAGTACGTCGGCCGACATCACGCGCGACATTATTCGCGGCAGCATCGGCTTCGACGGACTGCTGATGAGCGATGATCTCAGCATGAAGGCGCTCAACGGCTCATTCGGCGAACGGACGCGCGCGGTGCTCGACGCCGGCTCCGATCTGGCGCTGCATTGCAACGGCGATCTCGCGGAAATGCAGCAGGTCGCAGCGGCGGCGCCGGAGCTTTCCGGCAACGCGCTCAAGCGATTCGAGCGCGCGGTGGCTGTGACCCGGGCGCCGCGCCAACCATATGATCAAGCCTTGGCGGAAGCGGCGCTGGAGCGCCTTTTGGCAACATCGGCCTGAATCAGTATAGAGTCTGTGATCAACAGGATCTGCACAGGCGCGATCCAGATCAAACCAGATCGAGGAAAATAGAACCTTGAGCGGGACAGAGCCGCAACATCCGGAGCCGAACGAGGGAGCCGCTGCGCCAGACGCCGCGGGCCCTGCGCCGACGGCTGCCGGCACGGCGACCTGGAGCGAGGCTACCGGCCACGAGGATCTGGCGCCCGGCGACATTCTCCGCATCGATGTGGCGGGCTTCGAAGGTCCGCTCGACCTGTTGCTGGCGCTGGCGCGGACCCAAAAAGTCGACCTTGCGCGCATTTCCATTCTGGCGCTCGTCGAGCAGTATCTGAGCTTCATCGCGGAAATTCAGAAGGTGCGGCTGGAACTCGCCGCGGACTATCTGGTCATGGCGGCGTGGCTCGCGTTCCTGAAATCGCGGCTGCTGTTGCCGCGCGAAGAAAAATCTGTGGATGGCCTGCCCACCCCGGACGAGATGGCGGCACTGCTGGCCTTTCGCCTGCAACGCCTCGACGCCATGCGTCAGGCGGCAGCCCAGCTTTTCACGCGCAAGCGGCTCGGCCGCGACGTGTTTCAGCGCGGTGCCCCCGAAGGCACGAAGACCATCCGGGAGCGCCAGTATTCGGCGGAGATCTACGATCTGCTCAAGGCCTATGCCGAGCAGAGGAAGCGCACCACGGTTCGGCGCGCGCACGTGGTCAAGCGTCGGGTTGTCTGGTCGATCAAGGACGCACGCCTGCGCCTGGAGAAACTCGTCGGGGCGTCGGCTGGCGGTTGGGTGCAGCTGGATTTCTTCCTTGAGCAATACATGCCGGCACCAGAACTCAGCCGCACGGCCATTGCCAGTTCCTTCGGCGCCACACTGGAAATGGCGCGCGACGGTTTGATCGACATCCAGCAAGCCGAAGCCTTCGCGCCGATCTACATGCGCCGGCGCGACGCGGGCGCGCAATGGGAACGTGCCGGCGAAAACTGAAGCGCGAGTCGCGGCCGTAGTTGGGCTCGAAGACACGTGAAGCGAAGACACGTGAAGCGAAGACACGTGCAACGAAGATTGGCGTAACGGAGAGCGTAGTGCGTGACGAATGACCCTCGCAACAAGGGGACGGGAATGGAACCGCCGAAGCTCAATGTCCGCATGATCGAGGACACGCCGGACATTGATCGTCCGGTCGGCTCCGACATGCACGACCGGGATGCGGCTGCGGACAACGTATCGCACGACGTCGCGCCGACGCGGCCGGTCCACGCGTTGCCATCCAACGTCGCGGCGTTACCGTCCGCGGCGCGGCTTGGGCCTGATAGCCGCGAGAAGTTGCGCATTCTCGAAGCGGTGCTGTTTGCTGCGGCCGAACCGCTCGGCGAGGCGCATCTGGCGCAAGTCTTGAAATCGGACGCGGATCTCCCGGCATTGCTGGCCGAATTGCAGAGCCTCTACGCCAGCCGTGGCATCAATCTCGTACGTGTGTCCGGCAAGTGGGCCTTCCGCACCGCTGACGATCTCTCGTATCTGCTCGAACGTCACGCCGTGGAGGAGCGGCGCCTCTCGAAGGCCGCGCTCGAAACGCTGGCCATCGTTGCCTATCACCAGCCCGTCACGCGCTCCGAGATCGAGGAGATCCGCGGCGTCGAGACGTCGAAGGGCACGCTGGATATCCTCCTGGAAACCGGCTGGATCCGGCCACGCGGACGGCGTCGGGCGCCGGGCAAGCCGCTGACCTACGGCACGACGGACGCGTTCCTCAATCATTTCTCGCTGGATGCGATCAAGGATCTGCCGGGGCTTACAGAACTGAAGAGTGCGGGGCTGCTCGATTCCAACCTGCCACCGGATTTCGTGGTGCCGTCGCCGACTGACGTCGCGAAATTGATGCCAGACGAGTTGCCGCTGGAAGACGAGCCGGACACGCAAGAGGAACTGCCACTCGACTTACTGGAAGCGGGCGACGAGGATGGTGGTGCAGCCCAGCCGCCGGAGGCCAGCGAGGAGCCCAAGCCGTGATCGCTTTCCGCGCCACAGCCCGCGTCGTCGCGCAGGTCATTTTGTTCTGCTTCGTGATCGCCGGTGTCGCTCTTGGTCTCGGTGCCGGTGTGGCCACCGCCGCGCCGCCCGAGATCTTCACGTCGCTCGAAACACCGCCGACCGTGGAGCAAGTCGAGAGCGCACTGGCCCGGGGCGTGACGTTCTTCGATTTCGACTTGGATAAGCCGGGGGCCGCCGAGGCCATCGTCGCCATCAAGAAGGGTGGTGCTAAGATCACCGCCTATCACATCGGTGGTGGTGGCGGCCGTGCCTGGGGCAGCGTCAAAACCGACGAGTGGGTGCGCCGCTACGACAGCCCGCGCGATTTCCTCGCGCTGACGCAGGACGTGAAATATCTGGTCTCGCTCGGCGCCGACTACGTCCACTTCGACAACACGCATCGTTTCAGTGGGCGGCGGCTCGAATCCATCGCTGGCGCGATCATTGCGGGCGGCGCCGGCTTCATCGCCAAGAACAATCCGGACCGTTGGAACCTCGTGATGAAGCGCCGTGCGGATCTCGTCCCGGCCTACGCCTTGATCGAGGACGCGATGTTCGACGCCAACGAAACGCAGGCCGCCGCCGAGTTATTTAAGCGCGGCGTGGCGGTCTATTTCGTCGGCTTCCGCAAGCCGATCGATCCCAAAGTCCCGGCCATGACGGACGACTACGCGCAGGCCTTTGCGACCAACAATCCGTGGTGCTCTATTTTGGTCATGGACGACGAGCGCGCCTGGGACAGCCGGTCGGGCGTTTGGTTCAGGTGAGAGCGGGCGCCCGGCGTATCGACTACTCCGCCGCTTGGGCCAGCACCGGCCCGCCTTTCGGACCGCGCACGAGACGGCCGGGCAACGCGCCCGTGGCCTCGCCCTCACGCGTCACCACCTCGCCGTTCACGAGCGTTGCGACATAGCCGTCCGTTTTCTGGATGAGACGGCGGCCGCCACTCGGCAGATCATAGACCACCTCGGGGGCGTGCAATCTCAGGCGGCCATAGTCGATCACGTTGATGTCGGCTTTGGCGCCCCGCCTGATGACGCCGCGGTCGTTGAGGCCGATCGCGTGCGCATTGTCCGCCGTCAGCCGCTTGATCACCCAGGGCAGATCCAGCTTCGGCCCGCGCGTGCGATCCCGCGTCCAGTGCGTCAGCATGTAGGTGATGGCGCTGGCATCGCAGAGCACGCCGACGTGTGCGCCGCCATCGCCGAGACCGATCAGCGTATGCGGATGGCGCATCATGTCGTGCACCGTATCGAGGTTGCCGTAGGTATAGTTCGAGAGCGGCCGGTAGAGGATCGCCTTGCCGCCCTTTTCGAGCAGCATGTCGTAGACGACTTCGGCGGGTTCGCGGCCTTCGCGTGCAGCACGGGCGGCGACACTCGTCTCGGCCGATGGTTCATATTCGGGTGGATCGCCCAAGGGAAAAATTCGGTCCCACTTCGTCAAGCGCCGGCGCAGCACCTCGTCCTCGATCGTCTCGGCAATCAACTTGGCGCGGAATTCCGGCTGCACAAGATGTTGCATTTTCTCGGCGAACGGAAGCGCCTCGATCGCCTTCCAGCTGGGGCGGCCGATGAACGGGTTCTGCGAAATCTCGAAGCCGAGCAGGATGCCGGTCGGGCGCGTCAGAACCTGGCCCAGCATCGGCAGCCCCGCCTTCTGTGCATCCGCGATGCCGCACATGATACGGCGCCATTCCTCCGGCTTGCTGTCGCGCTGCAAAATGGTGATCGACATGGGCCGGCCCGAGCGCTCGACGAGGCGGCGCAGCAGCGCCAGTTCTTCCTCGGGCTCGTCGAAGTCGGAGATCACCTGCAGCCAGCCTGATCCCGTTTTGGCAACGGCGACAGCAATCTCGGCCAGTTCAGCTTCGTCGGCCTTGAGCGTCGGGATATGGCGGCCATCGAGCGTCTTGTGATTGATCGTGCGTGAGGTGGAAAAGCCCAGCGCACCGGCACGGATTCCGGCTGCAGCCAACTCTGCCATTTTGGCCCGGTCATCGGCCGTCGCGGGTTCCCGGTCGGCGCCGCGCTGGCCCATGACATAGACGCGAACGGCTGCATGCGGCACCTGCGTCACGACATCGAGATCGTAGGGCCGAGCCTCCAAAGCATCCATATAGTCCGCAAACGTCTGCCAGTTCCAAGGCAGGCCCTCGGTCAGCACCACTTCCGGAATATCCTCGACGCCCTCCATGAGCTTCACCAGCATGTCGCGCTGCTCCGGCTTGCAGGGCGCGAAGCCGACGCCGCAGTTGCCGATCATGGCCGTGGTAACGCCGTTCCAGGTGGACGGGTTGATCGAACTCGTCCAGGTCACTTGGGCGTCGTAGTGGGTATGGAGATCGACGAAGCCCGGCGTGACGATGAGCCCCTTGGCATCGATTTCCTCGCGGCCCGCCCCGAGGTTTTTGCCGATGGCAGAGATGACGCCGTTGTCGATGGCGACGTCGGCCGCGTAGGGAACGCCGCCGGTGCCGTCGATGACGGTGCCGCCGCGGATGACGAGTGCGTGGGATTGGGCCATGATTGCCTCTCCTTGAGCGCGCGGGATTGCCAAGCTAGAGGATGGCTCGGATTGCAAGCACAGGGCAAGCGCCATGCGCGGGAGTGCGTGAAGACAATGCGTTGCCTGCCTGGTTTGACCACGATCTGGGACCTGAACATGAACATCACCATCCTCGATGACTACTTCGACACGGTGCGCACGCTGCCGTGCTTTGCCAAGCTCGCTGGCCACCAGGTCACGATCTGGAACGATCACTTGCAGGACGTTGACGGGTTGGCTGAGCGACTGGCTGCTACCGAAATTCTGGTGCTCATTCGCGAGCGCACCAAGATCCGCGCACCGCTGCTGGAGCGCCTGCCAAGGTTGCGCCTGATCAGCCAGCGCAGTGTCTGGCCGCACATCGATATCGAAACCTGTACGCGGCTCGGCATCGTTATTTCTTCCGATCAGCACGCGGGCACGCCCTCCTATGCCACGGCCGAGATGACGCTGGCGTTGATGTTGGCCGCCATGCGCCAGATCCCGCAGCAGGTGGCATCTCTCAAGGCCGGTACCTGGCAGATGGGCGTCGGCCAGACCTTGCGCGGCAAGACGCTCGGCATCTACGGCTATGGCCGGATCGGGCGGGCGGTCGCCGATTATGGCCGCGCGCTTGGTATGAACGTGGTGATCTGGGCGCGGGAGGCCTCACGCGCGCGTGCCGTCGCTGATGGGTGGACGGTGGCTGCAAGCAAGGCTGAGTTTTTCGAGACGTGCGACGTGCTTTCCCTGCATATGCGGCTGAACTCGGCAACGCGCGGCATCGTTCAGGCCAGTGACCTCGCGCAGATGAAACCCTCAGCCTTGATCGTCAACACCAGCCGGGCCGAGTTGATCGAAGCCGGCGCGCTGGTTGCAGCACTACGCGCTGGACGTCCGGGCATGGCCGCGGTCGATGTCCACGAGGAGGAGCCGCTGCGCGAGACAACGCATCCGCTGTTGAACATGCCGAATGTCCTGGCGACGCCGCACATCGGTTATGTGACGCGCGACGAATACGAGCTGCAGTTTTCCGACATCTTCGACCAGATCGTGAGTTTCAGTGCAGGCACGCCGACCAACGTCGTCAACCCGGATGTGCTGGCGTCGGCGGCGTTGCGTCGACCGGTTTGAGCTGACGGCTTACGCCAGTTCGAGCCGCTTGCGCATGTCGTTGAAAAGCCCCGATCGCAGTTCCATGCCGATCCCGGGCGTGTCATGCAGCGTGGTATAGCCGTCCACGATCGGAATGGAATCCGCAAAGCCGCCGTAGGGCTGGAACACGCCAGGGTAGCTCTCGGCGCCACCGAGTTGCAAGCCGGCCGCCATGTTGAGCCCCAACTGGTGCCCGCCATGCGGAATGTTCTTGCGCCGCGTCCAGCCCATTGCTTCCGACAAATCCAGGATGCGCAGCGACTCCGTCAGGCCGTAGCAGAGCGAGGGGTCCGGCTGCAGCCAGTCCTTGTGCGGGCGCAAGCCGCCGTGCCGCAGCAGGTTCTTGAAATCCTGCACCGAGAAGAGGTTTTCCCCCGTTGCCAGCGGTACGCTGCTTTCCTCGGCCAGGACGCGGTGCGCCAGGTAATCCAAGGGATCGACCGGCTCCTCGAACCAGCATAGATCGTATTTCTCGATCGCCTTGGCGTAGGCCAGCGCCGTCGTCAGATCGAGCCGGCCATTGGCGTCGATGGCGACGAGCTCGCCCTTGCCCGCGATCTCCAGCACCCACTCGATGCGCTTCAGGTCCTCGGCGAGGGAAGCGCCGCCAACCTTCATCTTGAGCAGGCGGTAGCCTTTCTCCTGGCAAGATCGCATCTCGGCTTGCAGGCCTTCCTTTTCCTTGCCGGGGTAGTAGTAGCCGCCGCCCGAATAGACGAGCACCTTGCTGTCGAACTTGCCACCGTTGTAGCGCTCCGAAAGCAGCTTCCAGAGCGGCTTGCCGGCGATTTTTGCAACCGCATCCCAGACGGCCATGTCGATGGCGCCGGCCGCGACCGCGCGATCGCCGTGCCCTCCCGGCTTTTCGTTCGAGAGCATCGCGCGCCAGACCGCGGCGGGATCAAAATTTTCCGCCTTGAGGTCGAGCAGGGACTTGGGGTCAGCCTCGAGAATGCGCGGCGCCAAACGTTCGCGAATGATGCCGGACTGGGCGTAGCGGCCGTTCGAGCAGAAGCCGTAGCCGATGACCGCCTTACCCTCGCGCACCACGTCCGTTTCGGCCGCGACGACGCTGATCGTCATCTTGTCGAAGGAAATCGCAGCATTGCGCATAGGGCTCGGGATCGGCGCCACGGCGTCACGGATGCGAGTGATTTTCATTATTGTTGCGCCTTCAGATGCCCACTACATTGTTGCGCCTTCAGATGCCCACTACGCATCCGGCGCGTGGTTACGGCGCCTTCAGATGCCAACTCATATCCCCAAGCCGGATGGGAGGCCCCATCCGGCGTGTGGAAATCCGCTTTGCTCAAGCGCTCCGGTACAGTTTCGTCAGAGAGAACTCGCGGTGGCCGAGGGCTTCGGCGGCGGTGACGCGGCCGTTCGATGTGCGGATGATCATGTCGATCAGCGCGTCGCCCGCCATGTCGAGTGTCTGCTCGCGGCGGAGAATGCCTGTCACGTCGACGTCGATGTGCTCGCCCATGGTGCGCAGCGTCTTCGGGTTGGCCGAGATCTTGATGACGGGCACGATCGGGTTGCCGATGACGTTACCCTGGCCGGTCGGGAAGGTGTGCACCACCCAGCCGCCCGCCGCCATCAAGGTCACGCATTCGGCCGCCGCCGACGAGGTATCCATGTAGTAGAGGCCTGGGCCTGCCTGCGGTTCCTCGGCGGGGCCCAGCACCTCGATGTACTTGCAGTTGCGGCCGATTTTCTCGAGGTTGCCCATGGCCTTTTCCTCGATGGAGGACAGGCCGCCAGCGATGTTGCCCTTGGTCGGTTGGCTTTCCGAAAGGTCGTCGACCTTGTTGGCCTCGATCACGTCCTGCTGGTAGGCGTTCCAGACCTTAAACCACTTGTCGCCGATGGCCTTGTTGATGGCGCGTTCACGCGCGATGTGCTCGCCGCCCGTGATCTCGCTGGTCTCGCCGAAAACACCGGTAACGCCCTTCGGGATCAGCTTGTCGTACATATTACCGACAGTCGGGCAGGAACCGAGGCCGGTGGTGGTGTCGCTCTCGCCGCACTTGGTCGAAACCCACAGCTCGTCGATGCCGCATTCCTCGCGCTGCAGTTCCGACGCCCAGTGCAGGAATTCCTTGGCCTTGTAGGAGGCCTTGGCAATGGTGGCGATGTCGCCGTGCCCCTCGAGGCCGAAGCCGACGACGGGCTTGCCGGTTTTGGCGATGCCCCTGACGACGCGGTCGGTCCAGCCGTCCTCGATGCCGATCACGACGACGGCGGCGACGTTCGGGTTCGAGCCGGTGCCGATCAGCGTGCGAAAATGGAGATCCAGGTCGGCGCCGAACTGCAAGCGCCCGTAGGCGTGCGGGATGGCGAGCGTGCCCTTGATGTTGTTGGCGACTGCCTCGCAGGCCGCGTTCGAGAGATCATCGAGCGGCAGGATCAGCACGTGGTTGCGGACGCCGACGCGCTTGTTCTCGCGCCGCCAGCCGTGGAACGACAAATTGGATGCGGCAGCCGACGTGGGCTTGTCCGTTGCGGCCGTTTTTGTTGCTTTTTTTGCCATGACGGTAAGCCCTCACCAACGCTTCGTTCTGTGATTGTGAATATGCACGTGCTCGCCGAGCTTGGCGTCGCCCGTCATGCGGCCGACGTCGACGCCATACTTGATGCAGGTGTCGCCCGTCTTGAGATCCTTCAGCGCGATCTTGTGGCCGATCGGGATGTCGTGTTTGGCGGTGACGTGCAGGGTGGAGTTGTTCTCGGTGATGACGCCGAGCATGTTCGCGCCAGCCTTCAGGTCCTCGACGACGACGACGCCGACGTTGTCTTCAGGACTGTGCACCAGGAATTGGGGGATGTTGGACAAGGCTTTCCTCTCTTGCAGTGAGCGCTTGCGTTGGTTTCGATTCTTCCTATCCCAAATTTCCCGCCGTCATTCCGGCAATGGCCGGGACCGGCGAGCGGTTCGAGAGCAAATGAGGCATGTCGTTGGTGCCCGCCTGCGCGGGGATACTGTTTTGTTTCTCATTTCCGGCCGGAGATCAAGGCCTTACGACTACGCACTCACCCCCCTGCAACGCCCTGCGTTTGCACATACAGCGCATAGACCGATGTCGATGCCGCCATGAAAAGGCGGTTGCGCTTGAGGCCGCCGAAACACACGTTGGCGCACCGCTCGGGCAAGGCGATGTGGCCGATGGGCTTGCCGTCGGTTGCAAACACACGGACGCCGTCCAGCGTCGGATCGCCCATGCCCCACCCGCACCAGAGATTGCCGTCGATATCGCAGCGCATGCCGTCGGGCGTGCCGGGACCGGCGTCGATGAAGACGCGCTTGTTGGAAATCTTGTCGCCGCCGGGCGAAACGTCATAGGCGAGAATCTTGCGGTTCGGCACGCCGCGGGATTCCACGACGTAGAGGATCTTCTCGTCCGGCGAGAAGCACAGCCCGTTCGGCCCGAGTACGCCTTCGGCGACGATGGTGGCTTTGCCGGTGGCGCCGTCGAGGCGGTAGACATTGGCGTCGATCTCGGGCTCGGCCTTGTAGCCCTCGTAGTTACCGAGCAGGCCGAAGGTCGGATCGGTAAACCAGATCGAGCCGTCGGATTTCACCACGACGTCGTTCGGCGAATTCAACCGTTTGCCCTCGAATGAATCCATCAGCACCGTGATCGTGCCGTCATATTCGGTGCGGGTGACGCGGCGTCCGCCGTGCTCGCAG
>JANXRM010000484.1 GCA_025353015.1 Hyphomicrobiales bacterium | reverse complement strand
GCGCGGACGGTCGCCACCACCGCCACCGCCGTCACGACGCGGTCCGCGAGCACCAGCGCCGTCCCGGCGGGGGGGCCGATCACCGCCCCGATCACCGCCCCGGTCGCCACCACGGGGAGCGCTGTCGCCGCGGGCCTCACCACGGGATTCGCCGCGGCCGCCGCCGTCACGACCGCCGCCTTCACGTCGTGGTCCACGATCGCCACCACGGTCGCCGCGCTCGCCACCACGTTCACCACCGGGACCGCCGCTGCCGCCACCACCGTCGCCACCCTGGGCTTCCGGCGGCAGTTCCTTACCCGTCACCTGGTCGATGATCTTCATCGATGGCCGGACCTTGCCGCGATCGTCGAAGCCCAAGAGCTTGACGTAGACTTCCTGGCCTTCCTTGACCACCTCGCCGACGGTGGCCGGACGGCCCTGCGTCAGCTGCGAGATGTGCACGAGGCCGTCCTTCGGACCAAAGAAGTTCACGAAGGCGCCAAACTCCATGATCTTGACGACCTTGCCCTTGTAGATCGTGCCGATCTCGGGCTCCTGCGTGATGCCCTTGATGCGGGCCATGGCCTTGTCGATCGACTCCCGGTTGGCGGAGGCGATCTTGACGGTGCCGTCGTCCTCGATGTCGATCTTGGCACCAGATTCAGCGACGATCTCGCGGATGACCGAGCCGCCGGAGACGATGACTTCGCGGATCTTGTCGACCGGGATCTTGATCGTCTCGATGCGCGGCGCGTATTCGCCGAGCTCGGTGCGGGCCGAGACAATGGCTTTCGCCATCTCGCCGAGGATATGAATGCGGCCGTGATGCGCCTGGTCGAGCGCAACCCGCATGATCTCCTCGGTGATGCCGGTGATCTTGATGTCCATCTGCAGCGACGTGACGCCGTTGACGGTGCCGGCCACCTTGAAGTCCATGTCGCCCAAGTGATCCTCGTCGCCGAGAATATCCGAGAGCACCGCGAAGTCGTTGCCTTCCTTGATCAGGCCCATGGCGATGCCCGCCACCGGCGACTTCAAGGGAACGCCAGCGTCCATCATGGCGAGGGACGCACCGCAGACCGTCGCCATCGACGACGAGCCGTTCGACTCCGTGATTTCGGAGACGATACGGATGACGTAGGGGAACTCTTCGGCGGATGGCAGAAGCGGACGTACGGCGCGCCAGGCGAGCTTGCCGTGGCCGATTTCGCGGCGGCCAGGCGAGCCCATGCGGCCCGTCTCACCGACGGAGTAGGGAGGGAAGTTGTAGTGCAGAAGAAAGCGCTCCTTGCGGGTGCCTTCCAGTGCGTCGATGAACTGCTCGTCATCGCCGGTGCCGAGTGTGGCAACGACCAGCGCCTGCGTCTCGCCGCGCGTGAACAGCGCCGAGCCGTGCGTGCGTGGCAGAACGTGGATTTCCGACTGAATCGGACGCACGGTCTTGAGATCGCGGCCGTCGATGCGGCGGCCTGTGCGGATGATATCGCCACGGACCACGTCGGCCTCGAGGCTCTTGAAGACGCCGCCGAGCGTTGCCTGATCGGCTGGCGACGCGCCTGATGGCAGCATCACCTCGAAGGCCTTCTTTTTGGCAACGGTTACGAGATCATGCCGCTTCTGCTTTTCTGGCGTCAGGAAGGCGGTGCGCAGATCGCTTTCGATCAGGCCCTTCATCTGCGCCTTCTTGTCGGCATGATCGGGCGCCTGGAAATTCCACGGTTCCTTGGCCGCCTTCTCGGCGAGCTTGATGATCGCCTGGATGACGGGCTGGAAGCCTTTCTGGCCGAACACGACCGCGTCCAGCATCAGCTTCTCGTCAAGTTCCTGCGCTTCGGACTCGACCATCATCACGGCGTCGTGGGTGCCGGCGATGACCAGATCCAACTTGCTCTTGGCCATCTCGTCGAGCATCGGGTTGAGCACGAGCTGTCCGTCGACCAGACCGACGCGGGCGGCACCGATGGGGCCGAGGAACGGCAGACCCGAAAGCGTGAGGGCAGCCGACGCTGCGACCATCCCTAAGACGTCAGGATCATTCTCGAGATCATGGGAAAGCACGGTGATGACGACCTGTGTCTCGTGCTTGAAGCCTTCGACGAATAACGGCCGGATCGGCCGGTCGATCAGGCGCGAGGTCAGCGTCTCCTTCTCGGAGGGACGGCCTTCACGCTTGAAAAAACCGCCGGGGATCTTGCCGGCGGCGTAGGTCTTCTCCTGGTAGTTCACGGTCAGCGGGAAGAAATCGATGCCCGCCTTCACACTTTTGGCGGCGACCACGGTCGCGAGCACGCTGGTCTCGCCGTATTGGGCGATGACGGCGGCGTCGGCCTGACGGGCCATGCGGCCGGTTTCCAGGCGGAGTTTACGGCCGCCCCATTCGATTTCTACGGTGTGGATGTCGAACATATCGTCTCTCGTTCTTTCTTCGTCTCTCGTCGTCCTCGGAAGGCGCCGGCCCCTGCCGGTCGCCCGTCACCAAATTGGGTCGTCAAATTGGGTCGTCAAATTCGGTTGCCCAATTCGGCTCGTAGTGCCGGATGCAGCTTTGGCAGTCACAAAGCCTGCAATGACAGGCTCTCGCCGATCGTCTGCCGCATCCGGGTCTTGGGTTCACAACCCTGGTCTTGCTCGTTCGAGCCGCGCGGGCACGGCCCAGTGCTGAGCGCCGCTTAGCGGCGCAGTTCCAGCTTGTCGATGATCTTCTGGTAGCGGCTCTGGTCCTTCGACTTGACGTAGTCCAGAAGCTGGCGGCGCTGGCTGACCATTTTCAGCAATCCGCGGCGCGAGTGGTTGTCCTTCTTGTGCATCTTGAAGTGGTCGGTCAGGCTATTGATGCGCTCGGTGAGGATCGCGATCTGGACCTCGGGCGAGCCCGTATCTGTCGGCTTGGCGCCGTGCTTCTTGATGACTTCGGCTTTACGTTCCGTGCTCAACGACATCGGGTATCCTTTCATTTTCAATGGGTTGGCATGCGGGGCTGCACGCGGGCGGCCGGCGGATGCCAGAATTGCGGCCAGAGCCGGGATGTCGTCCAGCAAGGTCGCGGGATATTGCGGCGCAGCAAAAAAATTGTTCGACCGCTGCGCGCCTTATACACGAACGGGCCGCCAATGCGAGGGAAATGCGGGGGGCGGCACGGGTGACTTTTCGTTGTGCCTCCATCACGCCCCACCCCGATCCGCGCAAATGGCAATCAGCTCGTCCAGGCTTGCGAGATTTTCCAATCCGGCGACGAGGTCGATCACGCGTTGGGTCTTGGCCGGGGTGAGGCAGCCCTCGGTGATGGCGCGGAATTTGGCCGTGATATCGTCCGGGCTCAGTGGATTCTCGGGGCTGCCGCGCCGGTGCAGGATTTCTTTGGTAAACGTGCGGCCATCGCGCGTGGTGATGCGGATGCGCGCCGCGTGGCGGAAGGCGTGTCCCATGGCCTCGATTTCGGGGTCGATGCGGGCAGTGATGCGGCCGATGAAATCAAGGATGCGCGGGTCGCTCAAGCGCGCCTCGCGGTATTGGCCAACGAAGGCTTGGCCGTCGAGCGCGATCACTGCCAGGCCGAAGGTCAAGTTCATCTGCGCGGCGGTGACGCCCTGGGCATTGTACGCCCAGGCACAGTGCACATAAGTCGGTTTCGAGAGGCCGGCGTCGATGGCAGTAATGTCGTCAGCGCCGAGATTGTTCTCGCGCATGATGGCGGCCAGCGCATCCAGCGCCGTGTGGATGCTGGTGACAGCCGCATGCGGCTTGTAGCCGATCTTGGCCGTCTCGAAAACGGTGCCCAAGCCCTCGGTCAGGCGCGCCGCATTTGGTTTGCGCGAATGGGTTACGAGATAGCCGCCATAAGGTGCCTCCAGCACGTCCTCGATGCCCGTGAAGCCGTCCCGCGCCAGCAACGCTGCATAGACGCCGCTCTGCGCCGCGCGACCGGAGTGCAGCCGCTTGACCATGGCGCCTTCTTGGGCGGCCATCAGCCCGCCAGCCTGGGAACCGGCGATGCCGAGCGCGTGCTGCGTTTGTACCGCATCGAGGCCGAGCATGTGGGCGGCGGTCGCGGCGGCGCAAAAGGCGCCGGACGTGCCTTGCGGATGGAAGCCATCGAGCAGCAATTGCACGGTCGCCGCATTGCCGACGCGGGTGCCGACTTCGTAGCCGGCGACCATGGCCGTGATCATGTTGCGCCCAGAAATGGGCCGGGTTGCTTGGCCGTTGGCTTCGGCCAGCGCCATGGCAACCGGCGTCGCAATGGAGCCTGGATGGATGATCGATTCCTTGTGGATGTCGTCGAGCTCGAAAGCATGGCCCGCCGTACTATTGACCAATACTGCAAGCGCTGGCGATGTTTTCCCCGCGCCGCCGAAAATCGAGGCTTTGGGTGCGGCACCTTCGGCCAACGCCATGTGCTCCACGCGCCGGGTCCACGGCAGCGTAACGCCGTGAATGCAGCAGCCGATGCTGTCGAGCACCGAAAGCTTGATGCGCGCCACGGTATCGCCGGGGATATCTTCGAAGCGGAGCCCCGCTGCGAACCGCGCGAGATCGCGGGTGGCGTTTTCGAGTAATGGCTTCTGCAGTTCACTCATGGTTTTGCGGACTTCGCCTGGTCCAGCAGGTGCGCCACGCGGCGCAGGCCAAACTGATAGCCCTGCGTGCCGGCGCCCGCGATCACGGCATCGGCGCGGCCGGAGACGAATGAGTGATGCCGGAATTCCTCGCGCTTGTGTACGTTCGAGATGTGCACCTCGATCACGGGCCCATCGAAGGTGTTGAGCGCGTCGAGAATGGCGACCGAGGTGTGGGTGAAGGCTGCCGGGTTGATGACGATGCCGCTGGCTTTTTCGCGGGCCTCATGCACCCAGTCGATGATCTCGTATTCGCGGTTGGACTGCAGGAACTTGATGCTGAGGCCCAGCTCCTTGGCCAAGGCGGCACAGTCCCGCTCCACGTCGGCCAGCGTCTCGCGGCCGTAGATTTCGGGCTGGCGCTTGCCGAGCAGGTTGAGGTTCGGTCCGTTCAAGATATAGACAAGGCGGCTCATGGGAGGCCCTTTTCAAGGGGGAGGGGCGGGACAGGGTCTGTTGCGTCGCATAATACGATGTCTGCCCGTTAACGACATCGAAGTTATGGAATGCTCAGACTCGTCGAGGCGACAGCGGGCCGCCTTGTACCGCGTTCCAAAGATGAGCATATAGGGGGATCAGCGGCTCGCCAAGAAGTTCGAGAGTCGTCCTGAGCGCCAGATTCCAGGTTCACGTCATGACCCAGACCAACAACCGCCTGCTCGATGAGTTCGCCAAGCTGATGACGGATGCCGCTGGCGCCGCCCAGGGCGTGCAGCGCGAGGTGCAGACGTTGATGCGGTCCCAGGGCGAGCGGATCTTGCGCGATATGGACGTGGTCTCGCGCGAGGAATTCGAGGCTGTGAAGGCCATGGCAGCCAAGGCGCGCGAGGAAAACGATGTGCTGATGGCCCGTCTTTCCGCCCTCGAAGCCGAAATCCGGGGTTTGCAGGCGCGGCGCTGAGGGTTCACGCCCTCCGCGTTTATGGTCGAAGTTCTCCCCAACCGACCCTCTGCCCATCAACAGGTTGTGCAACCTTTATCCCCTCGGGATCCCCATGAATCCGGAGGCTTCGGCTTGCCTTGACCGGCAGCTGCCACTTTGATCGTGGACAAGGGCAGCGTCGCCTTGCGACTCGTGCCCCCCATCGTCTACCTCCCGCTGGTCCGCAGCGACGGGCGTGAAGTGGGGTGCCGCTCGCGAGTGTCTTCGAGCAAGCGCCTTCGTGATTGGCGCCTCCAGCATCAAGGATCGTAGATGGCAACGTCCGAAACCGGCTTTGATCGTGTTTATAACCCGGTCGACCTCATCGAACAGGTGGCGCAGACCCACGAGTGGGCTTGCGAGCGTACCCATGAGGATGAGTTGACGCTGAACGTCGCCGGGACCTGGGCCGATTATCATGTCTCGCTCAATTGGCGGACAGACCTTGAGTCGCTGCACATCGCCTGCGCGTTTGAGTTCAAGGTGCCGGACAACCGGCTGGCAGAGGTTTATCGCCTGATTGCCCAGATCAACGAACAGATGTGGCTTGGGCATTTCGACCTATGGGCTCACGACGGGCTGATCATGTTCCGGCATGGCCTGATGTTGAATGGTACGGTCGCGACGCCAGGGCAGTGCGAGGCACTGCTGCGCGCCGGGCTCGAGGCCTGCGAACGTTATTACCAGGCCTTCCAGTTTGTCGTCTGGGCCGGCAAGGATTCGCGGTCGGCGCTGTCGTCCACGATGTTCGAGACGCATGGGCAAGCCTGAGCCATCAGGTTTGAACTTGAGGACCGAACCAGATGCCTTCCCCGCTCGGGTGTTTCCGAGAACCACCTTGATTGGCCATATTTCTTATTGCTAGGTTCCGGGTCGCCGGGTCGAGCGTGACCAGATGAGAAGCGCGCCGAAGGCCCCGGCCGGACAATCTGGAAGGATCACCATGCATCGCCGTACGTTTCTGCAATTGGCCACCGGTATCGGCGCCGCCGCTGTCGCCAACCCTGCTGCCCTGCGTGCGCAGGCTGCGTGGCCAGACCGGCCGGTGAAAATTATCGTGCCGTTTGCGCCAGGTGGCGCGACCGATCTTCTGGCGAGGCCCTGGGCGGATGCCCTGGGAAAAGCCTTCGGCCAGCAGTTTGTGATCGAGAATCGTGGGGGCGCGTCGGGCCTCATCGGTGCCGAAGCGACGTTCCGCTCCGCGCCTGACGGCTACACGTTCCTTTTCTCGTCCAACTCGACGACGGTGTTCCAGCCGCAACTGCGCAAAATCAACTACGATGCCAACGGCTTCGTTCTAGTCGGGCGCATGGGCGATTCGATCTCCGGTTTCGTCGTGCATACGAAGTACGGCTTCAAGACGATCCAGGATCTCATTGCCTACGCCAAGGCCAATCCGGGAAAGCTGACGTTCGGATCGTCTGGTGCCGGAACGACTACGCATCTGCGCCTGGAAGCCCTGAAGTTCAAGACCGGCATCGATATCCTGCACGTCCCCTATCGCGGCGGCTCGGATGCCTTGAACGATCTCCTGGCCGGCGTCGTCGATATCATGAACGAGGGCTCGACGCTGCCGCACGCGAAGGCCGGTAAGATCACGCTGCTCAACGTCAATCATACAGAGCGTTTCCCGCCGTTCCCGGATGTGCCGACGCTGCGTGAAGCGGGCATCGATGGCGCCGACGTGCCGGTCTGGTTCAGCCTTTATGGCCCGCCGGGAACGCCTGTCGACATTGCCACCAAGCTCAATGCCAAGATCAACGAGCTATCGGCGATGCCGGATATGAAGGCCAAGATGGAATCGGCATCGGCGGTGCCTGTCGTGCAAGGCCTTGCCGACATCCAAAAGCACTTCGACGCCGACTTCAAGAGCACCGGCGAGTTGATCAAGTCGGCCAACATCAAGATCGAATAAGGGGAGAAGCCGGCGGCAGGCTGGACTTGGCTCAGTCCGCCGCTGCCCCTTTCATAGTGCGTCCTGCGGTCTCCGGTCGCCTAATTTAACCGTCCGATAGCCTGCCCACGTCTGCATAGCAAATTTGCAGTCAACCATGGGCACGGGGAGTTGTTTTGCGCTAGCATCGCCTCCATCGAAGCATCGTCCCGTCCGAGAGACATGCCCTGGAGGAATGCCTGATGACTGCTAAATCTTCTGCCAAGACCTCGTCCAATGCCTCTCCGAAAACCCCTCCGAAAACCCCTCCGAAAACCTCAGCCAAAGCGACAGGAAAGCCGGCTCTCGCCGGTATCCGCGTCGTCGATCTTACCCAGTTCGAGGCCGGCACATCGATCACCGAAACACTGGCTTGGCTCGGTGCCGACGTCATCAAGGTGGAAAATCCGAAAGGAGGCGAGCAGGGGCGTAACGCCTCCTCCGAGCGGAAGGACGCGGACAGCTATTATTTCATGCTGCTCAACGCCAACAAGCGATCGGTGACGCTCAACCTCAAGACCGAGCGTGGCAAGTCCATGCTGCGCGATATGATCAAGAAGGCCGACATCTTCGCCGAGAACTTCGCCCCTGGCGTCATCGAGAAGCTCGGGTTTTCCTACGAGGAAGTGTCGGCGCTCAACCCACGCATCATCTATGCGACGGTGAAAGGTTTCGGTAAAGGGAGCCCCTACGAGAACAACCTCGCCTTCGACATGATCGCGCAGGCGGCCGGCGGCGTCATGTCGATAACAGGCGAGCCGGATGGCCGCCCGCTCAAGCCGGGCGTGACGCTCGGCGATACCGGGACCGGGCTGCATGCCGTGATCGGCGTGCTGGCGGCGCTGTTCCAGCGTACGGTGACCGGCCGCGGTCAGAAGATCGAGGTCGCCATGCAGGACGCCATGGTCAACTATTGCCGCATTGCCTACTCCAGGCAGTTGCTGACCAACACGGCCTGCGAGCGCAACGGCAACAGCGTCGTGCTCGGCAACGCGCCGTGCGAAGTCTTCAAATGCTCTCCCGGTGGCCATAACGACTACGTCTTCATTTACACGAGCCGGGCTACCAATTCCCATTGGGAGAAGCTTTGCGACGTGATTGGCCGGGCAGACATGAAAGACGACCCGAGGCTCGCAACGCCACCGCAGCGCGGCAATCATGCCAAGGAGATCACCGCCGAGATCGAGAAGTGGACATCTAAATTCACGAAGTTCGAGGCCATGGAAAAGCTTGGCGCGGCCGGCGTGCCTTGTGGTGCGGTCATGGATACCAAGGAACTCTCCGACGATCCGACCATGCGTGAGCGCGAGATCTTCGCCGAGGTCGATCATCCCGTGCGCGGCAAGATCGTGATCCCCGGCTGGCCGGTCAAGATGTCGGAGAGTTACGTCAAGGTGACAGCTTCTCCGGTCCTCGGCGCCAACACATACGAGGTCTACAGTGAGATGCTCGGCCTCTCGAAGGCCGACATCGAAGCACTGAAGAAAGAGGGCGTCGTGTAGTCAGTGCAGGCGTGAGATCGTGCGTGGCCAGTCGTGAGTGGTGAGGCCGCGCGTTGCGGCTGGCCGCACGGGGTCTCGATGTCTTTATTCACGGGTTCGCGCTTTCCTGGTAGGCTGCGGTTATGAACGCCATCCTCCCCATCCGCCTGACAGTCGACGAGTTCCTGCTTTGGAGCCAGCGCCAGGAGTGTGGGCGTTACGAGCTTGAGGGGGGGCGCATTATCCAAATGTCTCCACAGAACGCGGACCATGCCAGAACGAAAGCGCGGGTTTACAACGCGCTTGCTGCAGTGCTTGAGCGAGCGGGCGTCGCCTTCTACGCCATGCCCGACGGGATGACGGTGAGGATAAGCGATGGCCGAGCCTATGAACCCGACGCACTCGTTGCACCATTGCCGGCCGTGGCGGGCACGTCGCTCGAAGTGCCTCATCCGCTGATCGTCTTTGAAGTTCTCTCGCCGACACCGTCGAGTATCCGCCGCGATCTCACGACGAAACTTGCAGGCTACGCATTGGTAGCGTCGATCCAGCACTATGTTGTCATCGATCCGGACGAGCGCATTGTCATTCATTTCCTCCGCCGCGATGACCTGCTCGTGCTGGCCGAGGAACTGACCGAAGGCGCGCTCCGCCTCGATCCGCCTGGCCTCGATGTACCGGTCGCCGATATGCTGATCGCCGAACCGCCGCCGAAGTGACGCGATGTCTTTTTGGGCAGCAAGTAAACTCTGACGCGTCCGGCTCTCAAAAAAATCGTTGCGCGCAGTCCCGATCCCATTGTGTGACCAAACCGCTGGCCATGCCCGCGTTCTCCGGCCTAGGATGCCCCCATGCGACGGCCGCTCCAGTGTCGTCGCTAGCAACGATATCCCCGGACCCTATCACGGTCCGCAGAAGAGTTTCGATAACGCAGACACAACACCAACAGAGAGGAACCCCCATGGCAATCGGCTCCGACATCGTCGCAAAAGCGATGAAGCATGAAGGCGTGAAAGACTTCTTCTACATCATGGGCGGCCCTATGCTGGCCGTGGAATCGGCGTGCCTGAAGAGCGGCATGCGTGGCATCGACGTGCGCCACGAGCAGGCCGCCGCGATGGCCGGTTTTGCCTACGCCCGCCTCTTGAACAAGCCCGGCTTCTGCATGGCAGCCTCCGGCCCCGCGACAACCAACCTCGTGACAGGCATCGCGCACGCCTGGGCCGATTGCACACCTGTCGTGGCGCTGGGCGGTGCGGCCCCTGTTTCGACGTGGCACAACGGGGCTTTCCAGGACACCGATCAACTGGCGCTGTTCAAGCCGATCACCAAGTGGGCCGACCGCGTGCATCACGCGCGCCGCATTCCAGAACTCATCCATCTCGCCGTCACGCACGCCATGACCGGCAAGACCGGCCCGACCTATCTCGATTTGCCCGGCGACGTACTCTACGCCGAGGTCGATGAATCGAAGATCGAATATCCCGATCCCTTCGATTATGCGAAGCGCGCGCGTCCGGCTGCCAACACGGCCGATGTCAAGGCCATCGTCGAGTTGCTGGCCAAGGCGAAGCAGCCGGTTCTGGTGACCGGCTCGGGAGTGCAGTGGTCGCAGGCGGACAAAGAAATGCTGGCGTTCGTCGAGGCAGCCGGCGTGCCCTTCTACACGACGCCGCAAGGCCGCGGCATCATCCCCGAGGACCACAAGTACAGCTATCTCACCTCGCGCAGCGCCGCTTTCAAGGACGCAGACCTCATTCTCGTCATTGGTACGCGCATGAACTACGTCATCGGCAATGCTGCGCCGCCCCGGTGGAATGCGGCGGCCAAGATCGTGCGCATCGACATCGACCCGTTCGAGATCGCATCGGCACCGCGCAAGCTTGATGTCGGCGTGGTGGCGGATGCGAAGATCGCGTTCGGCCAGTTGACCGAGGCGATCAAAGGCAAGGTCACGCCAGCGAGCTACGAGACTTGGCGGGAACGCCTGCGCACCCGAAACGTGCAGAAGACGGCAGAGGCCGAGCAGGCCCTCTCTAACAACTCGTCACCGATCCACCCGCTGCGGCTGTGCAAGGAAGTCCGCGACTTCATGGATCGCGATTGCGTCCTGTGCGTCGACGGCCAAGAAACGCTCAACTTCGCGCGGCAGGCGATCCCGCAGTTCACGGCGCGGCACCGTATCAATTCCGGCGCATACGGCACCATGGGCGTCGGCATGCCGTTCGGTCTCGGCGCCAAGGCGGCGATGCCGGACAAGCAGGTGATCGTGCTGCACGGCGATGGCTCATTCGGCATGAACGCCATGGAGTTCGACACCATGATGCGCCACAACCTCCCCGTTCTGACTATCATCAGCCAGAACGGCGGCTGGACGGGTGATCCCGACAAGTCGAAGCCCGGTCGCGATCTCGGTTATCCCCGTTACGACAAGCTGGCTGAATGCTTCGGTGGCCATGGCGAGTACATCGAGAAGCCGGAGGATATCCGGCCAGCCCTCGAACGCGCGAAGAAGGCGGTGGCCGCGGGCAAGTCTGCGATCGTGTGCGTCGTGACAGATTCGCGCGCCCGCGCCACGACGACGGCGTTCACGCGCTACGCGACGTGATGTGAGGCGTCGGTGCCAGCCCCAGAGGTGCTGGCACCATTCTGCCCGTAGGTCGGGTTAGCAGGCCAGCATCGGTTCGGACGAACCTCGGTCGGCAACCCTGTGTAACCCGACATCGCGGGTGCAGGACGTTGTTGGGTTCCGCGCGGGGCCGGCGCGGGGACCATTCTCGAAGGCCAGCGGCCGCGCTAACCGAACCTACAAGGGTCGAGACTTCGGCCACCATCGATGAAATCCGTGCCGTGGTAGGCGATGATCTTCGTTTGGCCACCACCACCGCTGTGATTAGAGCGCGCCATGCCGACACCACCGCCCATAGCCTCCTTCGCCGCCGATCCCGGCCGGGTGCGCACCTTCGCGCGCCAGATCGCGCTCGGGACCTTGTCGCCCGTCGAGCTGGTGCAACGCTATCTCGACCGCATCAAGAACGCTGACCCCCACGTGCAGTGCTGGCGCGAGGTGGATGGTGTGCGGGCACTGGCCCTGGCGGAACAGCGCGAGCGTGAGGTACAGGAAAAGCGCATTCTCGGGCCGCTGCACGGCATCCCTATCGCTGTGAAGGATATCATCGACGTCGAGGGACTGCCGACCCGCTGCAACAGCCGGTCGCGCGCCGACGCCAAGCCTGCAACCGGCGATGCCGAAATCGTGCTGGCCTTGCGGCGCGCGGGCGCCATCCCGCTCGGCAAGGTGCACACAACGGAATATGCGTTCTTCGATCCCTCGCCCGCGCGCAATCCGCACAACCTGGAACACACGCCCGGCGGGTCGTCGTCGGGCTCGGCGGCGGCGGTCGCGGCCGGCATGGCGCCATTGGCGCTCGGCACGCAGACGGTGGCGTCCGTCAACCGGCCTGCTGCCTATTGCGGCATCGCCGCGTTCAAGCCGTCGACGCGCACCATGCCCGGCTTCGGCATTGCGCCGCTGGCGCCTTCTTATGACACGGTCGGTTTCTATGGCGGTACCGTCGATGACGCGGTGCTCGGCTTTGAAGCCGTAGCGCCTGCGTTTCTGCCGCCTGCGGGGCCCGAAAAGCCGCAGCTGACCATCGTCATTCCCGAGGATCATCACCTCGGCGACGCTTGCGTCGAAATGCAGGCCGCCATGGCGCGGATCGCGAACGCCTTCGCCAAGGCGGGGCACCGAATTGAAGGCCAGATATCGCCAATCCCGTTCGCGGATCTTTTCCGCCTGCAGCGACAGACGATGCTTTACGAAGCAGGTCGCGCGCTGGCCTTTCTGCAGGAGTTTCCGAAAGGACTTGCCGGCGAAAAGATCCTCGCCGCTATCGAGGAGGGGCAGCGCATCCGGACCATGGATTACATCGAGCAGCGCACGATGATCGATATGCTGCGGCAGCGGTTTTTCGCGCGGTTCGACGAGGCGGACGTGTTCCTGTGGCCCGCAACGCCGGAGCCGGCACCCAAGGGGCTCGCCTGGACGGGGGACCCCAAATACATTTCGCCATGGACGGCGCTCGGCGGTCCCATCGTGTCGCTGCCGGCGGGGAAAACACGCAGCGGAATGCCGTTGGGTGTTTTGCTCAGTGGCCGTCCCGGAACGGATTTAGACATGTGCCGCAATGCCCGGGCGTTGGCTGCCATTGGCGAGGGCATGGGCTGAGCGTTTCTGATGGCTTGCTGACTTTGCTCTCCCTTGCCTGGACAACTTGAGTTACACTTGCGGCATCCGCATGCTGGTCCGCGCTCGCCGGGCTGCAAGCGACAAAAAAAATGGTCCATTCAAGGGAGGATCGCATGCGTCGCCGCGACTTTATCCGTCTGGCATCCAGTGCTGCTGCCATCGCCTCACCTGCCATTGCCCGCGCTCAGGCCGTGTGGCCAGACAAGCCCGTCCGCATCATCGTGCCGTTCGCGGCCGGCGGCGGCACCGATCTCGTGGCCAGACCTTGGGCAGACAAACTGTCCCAGGCGTTCGGCCAACAGTTCATCATCGAAAACCGGGGCGGAGCTTCGGGGCTCATCGGTGCCGAGGCTGCAGCCAAATCCGCGCCTGATGGATACACGTTTCTGGTCGCAGCTGCGACGTCGGTTATCACCGTGCCTTTGCTGCGCAAAGTGACCTACGATCACACGAGCTTCCAGGCCGTTGGCCGACTGGGCGACATCCTCTGTGGGTTCGTCGTGCATCCGTCGGCAGGCGTGAAGACGTTTAAGGAGACGATGGACTATGCTCGCGCGAATCCGGGCAAGCTGGTGTTCGGCTCGTCCGGCCCCGGTACGGTTCCGCATATGCGCTACGAGATGCTGAAGTTCAAAACCGGCGTGGATATTCTGCACGTTCCCTATCGTGGCGGCGCCGACAGCCTGCAGGATCTGCTGCCCGGCAATATTCACATGATGAACGAGCCGAATACGCTGCCGCATGTAAAGGCTGGCAAACTGCACCTGATCTGCGCCAATCACACGGCGCGGATGGCTGATTTTCCCGATGTACCGACCCTGACAGAGCTTGGGTATCCCGGCTCCGATATGCCGCTCTGGTTCTGCCTTTGGGCGCCGGGTGGCACCCCAAAAGCGGTCATCACGAAACTCAACGACAAGATCAACGAAATCTCGGCGACGGACGACATGAAGGCGAAGCTGCAGTTGGCCGGCGCGGTGCCTGTTATACAGAAGCCGGAGGATGTCGAAATATTCCGGGCGAACGAGACGAAGTCGATTGCCGAGTTGATCAAGGTCGCCAACATCAAGCTCGAATAGGCGGGGCGTTCCTCTGGGGACGTGGCGGGACCCAACTCTGGGGACCCAACTCTGGGGCCCCAACGGCTGGTGTCAAAAGGCTGGGGCTTGTGAAGGGGCGGCCGGCGGGCGTATCGTTGGGTTGTGACGCCCGTTGGATGCGGTCAACCGCACCGAAGTTTTCACGCCAGCGCACGAGGAGAACGCCCGCATGACCCAAGTCTTGATGCCTTTTGGATCGACGTCTTTACCAGCTGTTTCGCGCCGCACGCTTGGCGCCGCGTTGGTTGGCGCCGCAGCGGCACTGTTCGTGCGCGCGGCTCCGGCTTTGGCGCAATCGCCCGATAATGCTGAGCTTACGGCTGCAATCGAAACGCTGCGCCAAGGATTGTTTGCGGCCGACAAGGCAAAGCTCGACGCCGTTACCGCTGAAAATATGAGCTACGGCCATTCGGCGGGCCGCATCGAAAATAAAACCGAATTCATTGCCGCTGTTCTGGCGCGCAAGGCCGTGGTCAAGTCCTTGGCGTTTACCGAGCCCAAGCAGGCGATCACCGGGAATTCCGCCATCGCCCGGCATTTCTACGAGTCCGAGTCCGAGGAGGCTGGCAAGACCACGAAAATTAAGATCGGCGTGCTGCAGGTCTGGCAAAAGATCGACGGCAAGTGGAAACTCTATGCACGCCAGGCGCACATCCTGCCGGCCTAACGAACCGGCACGGCGCCATTTCGGCTGAAAAGTCCCTCCAGCAGTCGACGCGGCGGAGGGACAGAAACAGGAGAGTGAGATGGGAAACTCGTTCATTTATGCAGGCGTGGCAGGCTATGTCGGGCGGCCGGAAGCCGTCGGCAAAGTCGGCGTCTTCCGGCGGGCCGCGGCTGGTGGCGACTGGGTCAACGTGCTGCCTGACATCGAGACCTATACGGTCAACGTTCATCCGACAGATGCCAACGTCGTGCTGGCCGGCACCAAGACCGGCGTCTTTGTATCGACTGATGGTGGCGCCACGTTCAAGGCGGCCAAGTTTCCAGAGAAGGATATGCAGATCTGGTCGTTCCAGGTCGACAGTCGCAATCCCAACCGCATTCTTGCCGGCGGGTCGCCCCTTAACGTCTACCGCAGCGAAGACAAGGGGCAGAGCTGGGCGAAAATGGCGACGCCGTCCGTGAAGAACCGGTGCACGGGGCCATTCGCGCATCGCGTCATGCGCATGGTGCAACATCCGACCCGGCCCGATGAAGTCTATGCAGCACTCGAGATTGCGGGTGCAATGCGTTCGATGAACTTCGGCGAGACGTGGGAAGATTGCAGCGAGCACCTCGCACAGCTCGGAGACCTGCCGCATCTAAAGAGCAAAATCGCGACCGAGAGCACGCAGGAAGGCATGCTTGACGGCCACGCCATTACCATCAGCCCCGCCGAGCCCGATGCGATTGTGATCGCCTGCCGGATGGGTCTGTTCGAGAGCCGCGACAAGGGCCGGACGTGGGCCGACAAGGAGATGAAAAAGTTCTCGCCGATCACCTACGGCCGTGACGTAAAGACAGCGCCGCAGGACCCGAAGACCATGTACTGCGCGTTGTCGGTGGCAGCAGCGTCCAAGGACGGCGGTGTCTACAAGAGCACGGACGCTGGCAAGACATGGAAGCGCTTCGACAAGGTGCAAGTGCACGGCACGATTATGTCGCTCGGCCTCAATGCATCGAACCCAAAGCAAGTGATCGTCGGTGCTCGCTACGAAGGCGAGATCTTCAAGACCGACGATGCTGGCGAGACGTGGACGGCCATACCGTTGCCGGGCCCGGTGAAGGATATCTACAGCGTCGCGTGCAGTTGATCGACGTGGCAGCGGATCGGTTGGGGCTTAGCTGCGGACGATCCGCGGCCGGTACGCGAACAAAATAAAAACAAGGACGACGGCGATGAAGATTATCGAAACCAAGCAAGCTCCCAATCCACGCCGTGTTCGCATATTCCTCGCTGAAAAGGGCATCACGGTGCCGTATGAGGAAGTGAACCTGATGAAGGGTGCACTCAAGACACCCGTGTTCACCAAACTCAATCCTGTGCAGCGCGTGCCCGTGCTGGTACTCGACGACGGCACCGCCATTTCCGAGACGGTTGCGATCTGCCGCTATTTCGAGGAAGTGAAACCGGCCGCTCCCCATCTTTTCGGCGAAGGTGCGCTGGGCAGGGCCGTGGTCGAGATGTGGCAGCGGCGGATGGAACTCGGCCTATTCTTCTACGTCTCGCAGGCCTTCCGGCACACGCATCCGGCCATGGCGCATCTGGAAGTGCCGCAGGTGAAGGACTGGGCCGAAGTCTGCAAGGTGCGCGCGATCGAGGCGCTCGGCGTCCTCGACGCCCAACTCGCGGGCCATAAGTTCGTTGCTGGCGACGCCTACACAATCGCCGACATCACAGGGTTGGTGGCTGTCGATTTCATGAAGCCCGCCCGTCTGACGCGGCCGACGGATCTCAAGCATCTTGATCGTTGGTATGGCGAGGTGTCGACCCGGCCGAGTGCCAAAGCTTAATTCACCGAAGCGTGATGGGCCGAGGCCTGATCGGAATGACCTGCAACCGGTGAGGAGCCGCCCAGCATGAAGATTACGGTGGTTGGGTGCGGCGATGCTTTCGGCTCCGGCGGGCGGCTGCAAACCTGCTATCACGTCGAGCACGCCGACCATCAGTTTCTAATCGACTGCGGAGCGACGGCCATGATCGGGCTCAACCGGCAGGGCCTCGATCCCAATGCGATCGAGACGATTTTCATCTCGCATTTGCACGGCGATCATTTCTCCGGGCTCGTGTGGTGGTTGCTGCATGCACAACACATTGCCAAGCGCAGGCAGCCTCTCGTCGTTGTCGGCCCGCCCGGCATCGAGGCACGTTTCAAAGCCGCGGCGGAAGTTCTGTTTCCTGGCTCGACGACGGTTCCGCTGCGCTTTGCGATGACGTTCCGCGAGATGATCAAGGAACAGCCGTTGACCGAGGGGCCGGTGATGGTCACGGCCTATGAGGTGAGCCATCCCTCTGGCGCGCCCTCCTATGCGCTGCGGTTTGCGCTCGGCAAGAAGACGTTGAGCTTCAGCGGTGACACTGAATGGGTCGATGCACTGGTTCCGGCCGGCCGCGGGGCTGATCTCTTCATCATGGAATGTTACGCGCCTGTTGGCCCGACGCGGTATCACATGAACTGGAAAACGATCGAGGCGAAGCTGCCCGAGATCGGCGCCAAGCGTCTGCTGCTGACGCATATGAGCCAGCCAATGCTCGATATCGTGGCAACGGTCGATCGTCGGGATGTCATTGTCGCCGAGGATGGACTTGTCCTGCAGATCTGAGGGGGCGCCCCTCAACGCGGCTGCTCCTGACGTCGAGACCTTGGACATTTTGACCGCGCGCATCCGCGCGTGCCACATCTGCATCGACAACCCGAAAGGCCGGCCGCTGCCGCATGCGCCTCGTCCGGTGCTGCGCGTGAGCAATTCAGCCCGGCTTGCAATTGCCGGCCAAGCGCCGGGG